>NZ_MWJM01000005.1:168402-176792 GCF_002018435.1 Mammaliicoccus fleurettii
TCAGCGAATCGGAATCTATTAGTGAATCCGAATCGATCAGCGAAAGCGAATCATTAAGTGAATCCGAGTCTATCAGTGAATCGGAATCTATTAGTGAGTCAGAATCAATTAGTGAAAGTGAATCATTGAGCGAATCAGAATCAATTAGTGAAAGTGAATCATTGAGCGAATCCGAATCAATTAGTGAAAGTGAATCATTAAGTGAGTCAGAATCATTAAGTGAATCCGAGTCTATTAGCGAAAGTGAATCATTAAGTGAGTCAGAGTCTATTAGTGAGTCAGAATCAATCAGTGAATCAGAATCAATCAGTGAATCGGAATCTATAAGCGAGTCAGAATCAATCAGTGAATCAGAGTCAATCAGCGAATCGGAATCAATTAGCGAAAGTGAATCATTAAGTGAATCTGAATCTATAAGCGAATCCGAATCTATTAGTGAATCTGAATCAATAAGCGAGTCCGAGTCAATAAGCGAATCCGAATCAATTAGTGAATCAGAATCTATAAGCGAATCCGAATCAATCAGTGAGTCAGAATCTATTAGTGAGAGCGAATCATTAAGTGAATCAGAATCAATTAGCGAATCGGAATCTATTAGCGAAAGCGAATCAATAAGTGAATCAGAGTCAATCAGTGAGTCAGAATCTATTAGTGAGAGCGAATCATTAAGTGAATCAGAGTCAATCAGTGAATCAGAATCTATAAGCGAATCGGAATCTATTAGTGAATCCGAATCGATCAGCGAAAGCGAATCATTAAGTGAATCCGAGTCTATCAGTGAATCGGAATCTATTAGTGAGTCAGAATCAATTAGTGAAAGTGAATCATTGAGTGAATCAGAATCAATAAGTGAGTCCGAATCAGAACCAAACAGCGAATCCGAGTCATTAAGCGAATCAGAATCAATTAGTGAGTCAGAATCGTTAAGCGAATCCGAGTCAATTAGCGAATCAGATTCATTAAGTGAGTCCGAATCAGAACCAAATAGTGAGAGTGAATCATTAAGCGAGTCCGAATCAATTAGTGAATCAGAATCTGTTAGTGAAAGTGATTCTTATAGTGAGTCAGAGTCTATTAGTGAGAGTGATTCATATAGCGAATCAGAGTCTATTAGCGAGTTCGAGTCATTGAGTGAGTCAGAATCAATTAGTGAAAATGACTCATTAAGTGAATTTGAAACTTTATCTTCGGATGCTTTAAATGAGGATGATGAGATTTCTAACACGAATAAACAACAAGATGATCACAACAAAGATCATGGTAATAAATTGCCAGATACAGGTGAGGTTGCTACTAATAATGGGTTGATTTCAGGCCTTGCCGCGCTTGCTGGTATTGCTTTATTAAGAGGTAGACGTAGAAAAAATACGGATAATAATTAAGTTATATTGGTGAATTTCTTCAAGTAAGGAAATTTATTAGGGGCTGGGACAAGGAAATGTCTCAGCCTCTAATATTATATTGTTGGTAGATGAATAGATTGAATATGCGCTTATATCTAGTTTTTATAAGAAAATTTCAAAACCAAAACTTATATTTTAAATATAAAAAATAAATTGATAATTAATAGATATGTTGTATAATTTATAGACATTGTTGAGTTGAAGTATTTTTAAATGGATATTTAGTTAAATGAAATGTTTAATTAAAGCTTACAAAGAAAAGGGATGAATTTTTTTGGAAACAAGAAATTTAATTATAGAAACTGCAAAGGAATTATTAGTTGAAAGGGGATACCATGATTTAAAGGTAGCTGATATTTGTCGAACTGCTGGTTTAGGTAAAGGGACTTTTTATTACTATTTTGAACATAAAAGCCAATTAATCGATATTATCGGTATGATGTTAATCAATGAAATAGAATATCAAATTAATCAACTAGATAATCAGAAAAACACTGATGCTATGATTATTGATCTTTTTAATATTTTTATAGATTTTTCGATTGAAAAACGACAAATAATGAATAATTTATTAGCTGCTACGAGTGAAAGTGAATGGATGAATAGTTTGCGTACAGGTTATAAGCCATTTAGAAAAGTTATAGCACTTAAGTTGTTTAACGATGAATCAGCAAGCTCATTATTTAAAGTAAAATATATAATGGGGATTGTAGATTTTTATATTAAAGAAGAGATTTTAGATAATAATATTGCTAAAGATGACCGTATTTTATCGGTTTATATAAAAATGATCATGAGTGGAATCGATTCTGTTTCTGAAAACGACTTTAAATAATAAAAAATTTTTAATTTAGTGTATATTTTCCATAAAATTTATTGTATAATCTAAAAGGTTTGTATTTAGCAAATAAATAAATTTGTTAAATACTAATTTTTAGAATATAACTGACTCGTGGTCAGTAATCATAATTTTAAAAAGTAAGAAGGTAAATAAAATGAATAATGTTGATATAAGTAAAGAAGAATTAGAAAGACTTAATAAAGAAATTGAAGATGAATTACGTGAATATGATTTTAAAAAAGAGAAAAAACAAGAAAAGAAACAATTCTTTACTCTAAAGTTTATGTGTACATTCTTTTTAGTGATTTTAATGGTCTCAAGCTTAGTTAGATTGTTTATATAATAGAAAACTGATAAAAATATAAGGTGAGGTGATACAGGTGACAGTTTATAATATTAATCTTGGAATTGGATGGGCAAGTAGTGGTGTTGAGTATGCGCAATTATATAGAGCGCAGTTATTAAGAAAGTGCGAGCAAACGATTAAATTCGTTTTTTTAGACTTTATTAAAAATGAAAACATTCAAACATTAACTGAGAATATAGGATTTAAAGATGATGAAATAATATGGTTGTATCAGTATTTTACAGATATAAAAATTGCACCTACAAGTGTGACAATTGAGGAAATTACTAGTCAATTACATTCAGAGGTTACAAAAATTGAAGATAAAGGCAAAGTGAGACGCATTTATTACAATAGTGATCATAACTATATAAATTGTCATTTAAAGAATGAAGACAGTGATATTGTCGATAGAGTTGAATATATTTCTAGAGGAAAGTTAATTAGAAGAGATTATTACTCGTATGTTCGAATATTATCAGAATACTATGCGCCTGAAGATAATGCTGCAAAGTTATATATGAGAACTTTTTATAATGAAGATGGCTCAATTGCTTACAATGAATATGTAAATGAAGATGAAAGCATGTTTGTCTTTAAAGATAAAGTGCTATATACGAAACAAGATTTTATAACTTATTTTTTAGAAAAACTTAATTTAACTGAAGAAGATTTACTTATAGTTGATCGTTCTAAAGATATTGGACAGACAGTGGTTCAAAATAAAGGTGCAGCACGTTTAGGTATCGTGATTCATGCTGAACATTATAACCAAACTGCGACTAATGATTCTAATATTCTATGGAACAATTATTATGAATATGTATTTATGAATGCACATGAAATAGATTTCTTTATTACTGCTACCGATATTCAAAACCAACTATTAGCTGAGCAATTTGAAAAGTATTACCATAAGTATCCTAAGATATATACAATTCCTGTTGGGAGTTTAAGTACTTTAGTTAAACCAGAGCAACGAAAGCCGTATTCAATTATTACAGCTTCAAGATTAGCAAACGAAAAGCATGTAGACTGGTTAGTTAAAGCAGTAGTGAAAGCAAAAGAAACAATTCCAGAAATTACGTTTGATGTTTATGGCGAAGGTGGTCAAAAACGTTTATTGAAGGATTTGATTAAAGAAAATAATGCAGAAGAATACATTCAACTACAAGGTCACGTTAACTTAAGCCAAGTATATAAAGACTTTGAATTGTTCTTATCAGGTTCTACAAGCGAAGGATTTGGATTAACATTGATGGAAGCGATAGGATCAGGACTAGGAATGATCGGATTTGATGTGAATTATGGAAATCCTACTTTTATCAAAGATGAACAAAATGGTTATTTAATACCAATTAATTTAAATGAACAAAAAGAATCAGAAATTGTAAATTATATCGCAGATGGTATTGTTCGATATTTTGAACAGGACACGCATCGTTTTAACCAAGTATCTTATGAAATTGCAGAAAAATTCACGCAACCAGTTATAGCACAAAAGTGGAAAAAGCTAATTAGTGAGGTGTTATATGATTAATTTATTTGATGTTTTTGATAAAAAAGCGATCGTTTTATATAATTCATTCAAACATGCTGGTAATCAACGAACAACGATTGTTATTGAAGAAAACGGGTTTTTACCAGATGGTGTATTAACGCCTTATCAATTTTTTGCGAATAATCCTACTTCAACAATAAGTCCTTTATTTTTTAATGAAGTGACAATTCCGAGATTTTGGACGATTGAAGGTAATAATAATACAGCATTTATTAAAAATGTTGATGAAGTTAAGGCACGAATTATATATAAGAAGAATTATAAACAAAGAATTGTAGAGCGTGTGGAATGGTTGAATAAACGCGGACATACGCAATATATAGATTACTATAATAAATTCGGGTTAAAATATGCGCAAGTCGTGTTAGATGTTCAAACTCAAAAGAGAATTTTGAAGAGGTATTTCAACTATAACAATGACTTGTTTATGACAGAAAACTTTATAACAAATGATATTACGCTAAATTGGAAGAATAAAGAATACTTTTTCCATTCAAAAATTCAGTTTGTGAACTTTTATCTTAAAGTAGCACAATTAGAAACTGAAGATTTCATGATTAATTCACTTTCAATACCATCAGCAGTGCTTAACGGATTAGCTGGTCCTGGAAATGATCAGATTTTCTGGCAAGGTGATATTACAGAAAATATCATTAGTCATTTGGAAAAAGCATTAGCAAAAGAAAAAAGACAATATAAACTGTTGCTACCTAGTCAGTCATCTTATGAAAAAGCTCTATCATTAATAGATGGAAAATATAAAGATCGAATTCACCAAGCTGGTTATGTTTATAAATTTATAAAATCTAATCAACATTCAAATCAAGTATTAACATTGACCAACTCGGATCAATTGCCACATATTGAAGAAATTATACAATCACATCCAGAACTAGAATTTCATATCACAGCGTTAACTGAAATGTCTATGAATTTAATGAAATTGAATCAATATCCAAATGTAAATTTATATCCAAACGCACGAAGAGAAAAGTTTGTTTCACTTTATAAAACATGTGATATTTATTTAGATATAAATAAAGGAAATGAAATATTAGATGCAGTAAGAGCAGCATTTGATTATCAATTATTAATCCTAGGATATAACGAACTCGCACATAACAAGGATGTCACAGCAGAGCATAACTTGTTCGACATAGAAAGTTACGCAGCCTTAAGCACAACACTAGAACAAATAAGCACAGACCAATCAGTGTTAGATCAACGACTTCAATTGCAATTACAAACAGCAGGATCCATTAACACAACAGAATTTATTCAGTCATTGGAGAAGTGATTCTTAATAACTTGATTAATCTTTCTAATTAGCTAAACTTGTAATTAACATGTATATAAGAGGTGTATTAATATGATGTTTATTGCTGCATTTATTCCAGTATTTATTATAGGCTTTATTGTCTTAGCTATATTTGAAGAGAAAAAGAAAAATCGTAAATAATATGTGATGTTAGGAAGCGGAGGTTGAACAATTGTCTGTTTTTTCTATAGGTCATTATGATTATGAGTTAGATACATTTATGCAAATGTTGGAAGAAGCTAACATAACTATGATAGCTGATGTTCGAGCATTTCCTAATAGTAAACGTCACCCTCAATATAATCAAGAATCACTTGAAAAATGGTTAGAAAATCACCATATAAAATATCAACATATGCAGCTATTAAACTTCGCCTTACTTATGATAATAAAGAGAAAACACAGCAGTAACTAGAAATTTAGATTGTATATCTAACTCAAATAAATATCAAAATTGTCCACTTTTAAAGCAATATACCGAAAGCAACTAGTTATAAGAGTCTAATCCCTTTTAATTATTCTATTCTGTTATTTTATCTCCATACTCATCTTTAGATATACTTATGACATTGTAATTTTGGATATAATTTTTAGTAGTAATTGATAAAGAAAAAGATTGATCTAACTTATAGTTTTTAAAGTAGGCCATTTGGTATTTTTTTGCGCTGACTCCTGCGGGAAAAGCATGATTCGAAGACTACAGGCTGAGAACATGCCCGCGGAAAGCATGCGCATAAAAAATGCCGGCAAAGTCTAAGACTTTGTCGACACCCTGGGAGCTGAGACAAATTAAATGTCTCAGCTCTTTTTTTGAGGCTTGAAGTGAATTGGCCGTGCTTTCTTAAGTTGGACTAACTGGCAGAATTACGAATGATGTCCTTTACACTCTAAAAAAGATGTTTTAACAATTAATTAATTTTAAAAAAGTATTTTTAAATCATATATAAAACTTTAAATATTAATTTAAATCATTATTTACAATTAAATATATATGTAATATAATTGGGAAAATGGAAAAAATTGGAGGGTTTTATGAAAAAATTATGCGTATTACTTACTGTTTTATTACTTATTTCTAATGTATTTGTACATAGCAACCATGCTTATGCGCAAGACTTAACGCAACAAATAATCAAAGATATTAAAGTTGAAAAATCAGATGGTTCAACTGGAGAATTCACTCATCGTGAAAGAGCTAAAATTTCAGTGGAATTTGGTGGTGCCAAAGTATCACCTGGTGACACAATAAATATCAGTTTACCTGAAGAACTTAAAGGATTTAATAAAACTTTTGAGTTAAAGAATGAACAAGGTGTTACGCTTGGTACGTGTGAAGTAACAGTAGATGGTATTAAATGTACCTTTAATGACAATGTAAAAAATATCGATAATGTAAGAGGTAGTTTCTTTTTTGAAGCAGAGATAAATAAATCTACAGAAGGTAAAAATAATGTTGATTTAAATTTTGGAAATACAACAATTCATAAAGAAATTATTGTAAGCAATAGTACTGGTTCAAGTGGTGAATCAGATGAAATTTTCTTTAAGAATGGTCAAATAGAACCAAATGATACTGACCATGTACAATGGACAATTAGATTTAATAATAAACAAGATTATTTTAGTCCAAATAGTCCAGCAATTATTAAAGATACATTAGGTCCAGGTCAAAAGTTAGAAGCAGATAAATTTCAGTTTTCAGTAAGAACTAAAGGACAAAATGAAGCACAGTATTATACAAAAGAAGAATTTGAAAGCAGAGGATTAGGACATGTTGAAATCAGTGGGAATGGTTTCACTGTTTGGTTTAATAATCCAACTTATAATGAATTATTGATTTATTATTCTACTGAGATTACAGATAGTAATGCAGCATCGTTTGATAATAATTCTTCAGTAACGTATATAGATAAATCAGGAAACCAAATGAGCGAAAATTCTAATGCAACTATACAGAATATTAATGCTGGTGGTAAAGCAGAAGGTGATCTTCAAAAATATAGTGGAGATCTTATAATTTCTAAAATTGGTATTGATTCTAAAGGTGATACTAAGCAATTAGAAGGTGCAGAATTTGAATTAGTTAACATCGATGGAGAAGTAGTTGGCAAAGGAACAACTGATGCTAATGGTAAATTAATTTTTAAAGATATTAAAGGTGGAACACACAAACTTAAAGAAATTAAAGTTCCTGATGGTTATAAAATTGATAAAGCCAATTTCCCTAATGACATAGTTTTAGATTTTGAAGTAAATAAAGAAATTAATTTAGAAGTTACAAATGTTGCTGATACACCTCCAGAAGAGCCAACAACAGAAGAACCGACTACGGAAGAACCGACAACAGAGGAACCGACGACTGAAGAACCGACAACAGAAGAGCCAACAACGGAAGAACCAACGACAGAGGAACCAACAACGGAAGAGCCGACAACGGAAGAACCAACGACAGAGGAACCAACTACGGAGGAACCAACAACAGAGGAACCAACAACAGAGGAACCAACAACAGAGGAACCAACGACAGAGGAACCAACGACAGAGGAACCAACAACAGAGGAACCAACAACAGAGGAACCAACGACAGAGGAACCAACGACGGAAGAGCCAACAACAGAAGAACCAACAACAGAGGAACCGACGACAGAAGAGCCAACAACAGAAGAACCGACGACAGAAGAACCGACAACAGAGGAACCGACGACAGAAGAACCGACAACAGAGGAACCGACAACAGAAGAGCCAACAACGGAAGAGCCGACAACGGAAGAACCAACGACAGAGGAACCAACGACGGAAGAGCCAACAACAGAAGAACCAACAACAGAAGAACCAACGACAGAGGAACCAACGACAGAGGAACCAACGACAGAGGAGCCAACAACGGAGGAACCAACAACAGAAGAACCAACGACGGAGGA
>NZ_MWJM01000006.1:0-174713 GCF_002018435.1 Mammaliicoccus fleurettii
ATATTTTGTTAATACCCTAGAAAAACCAATGGTTGATTACATCTAAAGATATTACACAAAATTATGGACTTGACTAATAGCGACCCGAAAACGCGAAATACAGGCCGATAAAAATAAATATCGACCCGAAAACCAAGAATTTTCGGGTCGCTTCCACTGTTAAACTAATTTTTTTCTAATTTTACCTGAGATGATGTCTATCACAGCTACCATAATGATTAATCCAATAAGTATGATACCAACACGATCCCATGTTCTTGTTTGTAGTGCAAATATTAATGGTGTTCCGATTCCGCCTGCACCTATTAATCCTAAAATTGATGCTGATCGTAAATTGAGTTCAAATCTATATAATACTAATGAGATGTACGATGGTAATATTTGTGGTACTACTGCAAACATTAAAGTCTTAATGGAGTTTGCACCACTTGCTACTAATGATTCTGTTGGACTTAAATCTAAATTTTCTAGATCTTCAGCAAACAGCTTACCCATCATGCCTATTGAATGGATACCTAAGGCTAGTACACCTGAAAATGATCCTGGTCCGACTGCTTTTATAAATATAATGGCCATAACGATCTCTGGAAATACACGTATAACACTTAAAATAAACTTACTGACACTTGATACGGGTTTGAATTTAACCATATTTTTTGCTGCTATAAAAGCGAATGGTATACAGAATATAGCGGATAAAAATGTACTAATTACAGCGATTGCAAATGTTTCTAAAAGTCCGCGTAATAAATCTTCTCCTTCAGGTATGTATACGTAAGACCAATCTGGATGGATTAATCCGTCTAAAATTGAACGCATAATTGTTCCTGATTGTTCTTTTATTTCAAATGCTGGGACGCCTACGAATGCCCAAATTAATAAAATCACAACGACGATAGTTGAAATCCATCGATATAATAAATTTTTCTGTTGAGTAGGGGAATGAAGTTGCTCTGTTTTGTTTGTCATACGAGTTTCTCCCTCACTTTCGTGCTAATGAAATCTATAATCACAACGATAACAAGTGTCACGAGAATGATTGTTAATGTCTTTGGATATTGGAATAAGCCTAATGTTTGATCGTAATACAATCCGATACCACCTGCACCGACTAATCCAAGAACGGCAGCTGCACGAATATTGATTTCAAATGCGTATAATACATAAGACATATAAGGTGCAATGGCTTGTGGAATAACAGCATATGTAATCCATTTTAATTTGTTAGCACCAACGGCTGTCATTGCTTCTAAAGGTCCATCATCAATACTTTCTAACGATTCATACATTAGTTTAGAAATGATGCTGATTGATAAAATAATAATGGCTAAAATACCTGGAATTTGTCCTATTCCAAAAATAGCTACAAACACCGCTGCAAGTAATAAATCAGGTATTGTTCTAACAATGTTTAAAAGAAATCTACACGGAATAGAAATCCAATTTGATTTGATAACATTGCTCGCACATAACATTGAAATAGGTATGGATAATATTGCACCAATGAAAGTACCTACAACTGCCATACGAATTGTATCTAACATGGGCTTGGTAATATTTGATAAATAATTTAAATCTGGTGGAAACATGCTTTTAAAAAGTTCCATCATTTGAGGAATACCATACATTAAATCGCCTAAACTAAATTTCGTATACAAAAAACTCCAAATAACTAGGGCAGCTACTACTAATATTGAAAATATTTGTTTTAATGATGATTTTCGCTCTAGATAAGGTGCTAAATGATCATTGTCCATTTATTTCACTCCTAACTTTTCATCACTTTTAATATGACGTCCGTATATTTCTGCAAATGTATCATCATCTGCTTCTGAAGTAGGACCATCAAATACTAATTCTCCGGCACGTAAGCCAATAATGCGTGAGCCATATTCTCTAGCTAAATCTACAAAATGCAAATTGATAATAATTGTAATTCCGAGCTCTTCATTAATGCGTTTTAAATCATCCATGACTTGTTTAGTAGTGAGGGGATCTAAAGAAGCTACTGGTTCATCTGCAAGTATGATTGATGGTTCTTGGCAAAGGGCACGTGCTATAGAGATTCTTTGTTGCTGACCTCCAGATAATTCATCTGAACGGCTATATGCTTTTTCTAAAATATTAACTCTATCTAATGCTTCTAATGCTTTAAGTTTATCTTCTTTAGGAAACATGCCGAGTACCATTTTCCATGTAGGGTGATAGCCTACGCGTCCACTTAGGACATTTCTAATAACTGAAGAACGTTTTACTAAATTAAAATGCTGAAAAATCATACCAATATTACGTCTCATAGCTAATAAATTTTTACCAGAAGCTTTAGATATAGATTTTCCTTCAATAATGATTTCTCCTTCACTGATATCGTGAAGACGATTGATTGAACGGAGTAGTGTGGATTTACCAGCACCAGACAAACCAACGATGACAGCAAAATCACCTTTTTCTATATTTAAATTGATATTATCGAGACCTTTATGACCATTTTTATATACTTTAGTGACATTGTTGAATTCTATTTGACTCATATGGAATCACCTTTCGTGTAAATAAAGAGCCCAGCTCGCTAAATAGGAGCTGAGCCTTTATATTAGAATATTTATGCTTAAATCTTATTTTTCGTTTTCGTTAACTTTTTTACCGTATTCACGTACAACATCAAACTTAGAGTCTTTACTGTCTACATAACCTTCATGGCTATAAACTTCACTTACAATATCATGACCTTTTTTAGTTTTAGCGATATCTTTAAACGCTTTTTTCAATTTATCGCGCCATTTATTATCCATATCACTACGAACTGAAATTGTGTCATTTGGAATAGGTTCTGTTAATTTTACAATTTCAGTATCTTTGAATACGTTAGGTTGGTCTTTTTTGACAATGTTACGAGCATCTTGGAACGTAACTGCAACGTCAACATCTCCATTTAATAAAGCGATAATTGCTTGGTCGTGACCTTTCACATTCGTAATATCCATATCGTTCATTGGATCGATTCCTGCATCTAATAGTTCTGCTACAGGATATGTGTAACCAGCAGTTGATGAAACATCTTGTAGTGCGATTTTCTTACCTTTCATATCTTTTAAAGATTTAATAGCTGAACCTTTTTTAACAATAAATTGTGATTTATATTCATCGACTAATTCATCACTATTTGAACCGTCCTCTTTAACACCGTAACGTTGTGCTTGTAATAGAACATCAGCTGCTTTTTGATCATGTGCTAATGTGTATGCTGTAGGAGGTAAGAAACCAACATCAACTTTTTTTGATTTCATTGCTTCTACAATAGTATTGTAATTTGTTGACACTGATACTTTGACTGGAATATCTAATTCATCTGATAGTAGCTTTTCTAAAGGTTTTGCTTTTGCTTCCAATGTGTCTGCATTTTGAGAAGGAACGAATTGAATCGTTAACTCTTCAGGTTTATAATCTCCACCTTTTTTATTATCCGACTCTTTCGATTGGATACTAGATTCCCCGTTGCCACATGCTGCTAATACTAAAATTGCGCCTAATAAAAAGATGAATAGACGGCTAAAATATTTCTTTTCCCTCATAATTTTACGCCTCCGAATATGTATTCTAATGCCCTACATATGAAATCCTATCACACTAAAAATACATATTTTGTTTGAAATTGGTAAACTATGTAAAAGTTTCATTATGTGTGTTAAGTACAATAGAGTTATGTATATTTTCATATAATATATGGTTAATATTCATTTATTTAAATTTTTATAAACTAAAATGAATACATAAAAGATAAAGGAGTGTCACAATGTCTTATTTTAAAAAGTTAGTATTAACAGGTATGGTATCAATTTCAACATTATCAACTGGAGCGGTATATGCAGATGAAGCACCAGTTATAGGTAGCGATAGTGGTAAAGGACAAGTACTAGTAGATAATACGCATGGACAAACAGCTGGTGCTGCTGATTGGGTGATAGATGGCGCATTCTCAGATTATGCAAATTCAATCGCTGAACAAGGTTACCAAGTTAAAGAATTACGAGATAAGACGGGCATTACGACTGAGCGCTTAAATGGTGTTTCGATACTTGTAATACCTGAAGCAAACATTCCATTTAAATCAACTGAACAACAAGCCATTTTAAATTATGTTAAAAATGGTGGCAGTGTCATATTTGTTTCTGATCATTATAATGCTGACCGAAACTATAATAGAATTGATTCCTCAGAAGTGATGAATGGATATCGAAGAGGTGCATATGATGATATGACTAAAAATATGACTGAAGCTGAAAAGAATTCTGAAGCTATGCAAGGTGTTACAAGTTCTGACTGGTTATCAGAGAATTTTGGCGTAAGATTTAGATATAATGCATTAAACAACCTCAATGCAACTGATGTTGTTCAAGGTGAGGAAGGACTTGGTCTTGGAAATGGCATACAGTCTGTATCCATGCATGCAGGTTCTACAATTGCAGTGACAAATCCTAAAATTGCAAAAGGTATAGTATACGTTCCCGATAAATTGAGCGAAGCGGATAAATGGGGTCATGCTGTAGATCAAGGTGTCTACAATGGCGGAGGTAGAGAAGAAGGTGCATACATAGCCGTATCTAAAGTAGGTAAAGGTAAAGCTGCATTTATAGGAGATTCTTCCATGGTTGAAGATATTACACCTAAATACAAAAGAGAAGATGATGGAAGTACAAAGAAAACATATGATGGATTTAAAGAAGAAGATAACGGCAAGATGCTGAATAATTTAACAACATGGTTAGGTGAAAAAGAAGACTATACAACATTTGAAGAATTAGGAATTAAATTAGATCAAACAACGCAACTACTAGATTCAGAAAAGCCAGAGAACAGTAAAGAAACACAAGCAGAACCTTGGTCACAACCAAAAGCAGGTTACGAATGGTTTAATAGTGAAACATTTGCACCAGGAAGTTATGGCGGTTCAGAAGGTTCTGGTGGGAATGATAACCCAGGAAATACTCAAGGAACAGCTACATTAGAATTTCCTGATTCAGTAACAAACGGTGAAACTTTTACAGTAACAACATCATTAAGTGGATATGCTGCAAATAGTACAATTAAAGATTTGAAGTTAGGTATGTATACTGAAGGTGGTAATCAAATAGGCAAAATAAGCAAAGAAGGCGAGCAAGCTAGTGACTTTGGTTATAGTAAGCCTATTACCGTAAATACAGATAGTAAAGGAAATGCTAAAGTATCATATACAGTCGAAGTGAAATCTGGTGTATCTGGAACAGCTAACTTAAGATTGAAACAAGGTAGTAAAAATATAATTACAAAGCCTGTAAATATTCAATAGAAACGATAGGGTAGAAATAAGAAAGGCTGGGACAAATTAATTTGTCCCAGCCTTTTATTGTTTGGTGTTGAAGTCCGACTCTTAGATTAACTCCAGACTTAATCTACAAGTCATCATTAAATCATCAATAAACTACTTCAAAGTCCATAATGGATGGTAATGTTTCAATCGAATGGTTTTGTAAATATTGAATGATAAGCTCTGCACCTTCTAATTGTATTTCTTTTACTATTTGATTGGCATTAAACATATGGTAGCCACCTCCGCCAACTGATCTATAATTGTTAACGACTATTTTGTACGTTGTGTCTAAGTTCAATGGTTCGTCTTTAATATAAATATCTTGAGCGCGTTCTCCTATAGGGTGTCTTATGTTTAATTTATATGATAATCCACCAAACATATCATAGTTGAAGTGTTGTGGCTTTGGTTCTAAAAATTCAGGATTAATGGTTAATTCGTTATCAATAATTGCAAAGTATGAAGCGGATCGTTCTAATGCTAACTTTAAGGTAGAGCCAGTTACTTCTAATACATTAAAAGTATTTGGAAAGGGATAATTATTAATAACATCTCTCATTGTGACATCTGTTCCAAATCCAGTAGCAGAATCAAATAATGCTGTTGCTGAAATATCTGCACCGCTAGCTTCCATCTGAGCATAATTTAATAAATTAATTAAGGGATGTGGCTTTATTCTTGCGGTAAAAGCATCTTCAATGTACATTGGTTCTGATAAATGCGTTATTTTTTGGTCTAACCATTGATTAACTTCTTCGTTTATTTTTCTCTTAGTACCTTCATCATTAATAGTTGGATTGGCGTCTTTTACATATAAAATTTCACTCTGAGATGAAATGATTTGTTGGGATGTTTCGTCAATATTTAAAGTGATTTTCCCTAAGCAATCTCCCTTTGAACCAGCTTGAATTACTTGAGTATTATTGATCTTTTCAGCAATTTCTCGATGCTGGTGACCAGTAATTAAAACGTCAATTCCATCTACTTCATTGAGTAAATCATAGCCTTCATTCTCTCCAGTTATTAATTCTGTTGGTTCACCAGTTTGAAGGTCTTTCTCAAATCCGCCGTGGTAACATACGACGACAATATCTGATTGCTCACGAACATCTTCAATTAACTTAGCAGCAGTTTCTTTAGCAGAGTAAAAAGACAAATCTTTGATTGTTTCTGGCTGCTCCCAATTAGGTATGTATTGAGTTGTTAATCCAATGATGCCCATTTTTGTATCGTTTTTATCAATATAAATGACGTCGTGACCTGTAAAAGGCTTGTTATGTTTAAAAATATTTGCTGATAGTACAGGGAAATTAAAAGATTTAAGCGTTTCATACAAATAAGGCAAGCCGTAATTAAATTCATGATTACCAATTACTGCAAAATCGAAACCAATTTCATTATATATATCACTTAAATATTTACTAGAATGTAATTGTGAATGTAAATATGAACAAAAAGGCGATCCTTGTAAAAAGTCTCCATTGTCCATCAAAATGACATGCTCATGTTGCGATTTTATATTTGATATCATGGATTTTATTTTTAATAGTCCTTTAGGTAAATCTTGATGACTTGTTTGATAATCAGTCGGGAAAATATAACCATGAATATCACTGACAGTTAATATAACGATTTCATTCATATTTTAAAGCCTCCAATTTTGGATATTACATCAATTATATCGATTAAATGTCATAGCATTGTGAAAATAATAATAAGAAAACGTAAAATACTGGCTGAAAAAATAATCAGTACTACCAAATATCAAATCATAAAAACAAAAGAATAGACAAATTTTAAATAAGTGCTATTATAGAGTTGTAATATCTATGATTAAGAGGTGTGTTATGAAAATTTCAAAAGGAACAGATTATGGTTTGCATGCATTAGCATATTTAATTGCTAAAAAAGAGCAACAACCTATTAATGTTAAACGTTTATCTGAAGTATTAAATATATCTATAACATATTTATCTAAAATTTTAACTCAATTAGTAAAAGCGGGTGTTATTAAATCAGCTTCTGGTGCTAAAGGTGGTTATTATTTAGTGAATAATTGGGAACAAATTTCTGTATATGACATTATAACAGCGATTGATGGACATCAAAGTACATTAGAAGATAGCTTTAATCATGGACCAGAATGTAAAATTCAAGCAATTTTATTATCTGCAGAAGATGAAATGACTAAAGCTTTAAAAAATAAAACTTTAAAAGATTTAATGTGAGTTAAATCTTTTTATTTGGACTAATCATAGATATTAGCACTCTATAATAGATGAGAAAAGGCGGCGTATAAAATGTTTGATTGTATCGTAATAGGTGGAGGACCAGCAGGATTGGCTAGTGCTTTAACTTTAGGTAGAGCTTTGAAGAAAACTTTAGTAATAGATAATAATAATGCAAGAAATAAAGTGACTCGAAAATCACATGCATTTTTAACACAAGATGGTGTAACACCAGAAGAACTGAGAGCTAAAGCAGAACATGATGTAGATCAATATAAAGATGTTTCTCGTGTAAATGACACTGTTGTTAAATTGATAAAAGAAAATGATCATTTCATTGTTGAAACAAAACAACAAAAGTATACTACGAAAAAAGTGATGATATGTACTGGATTGAGAGAAACTTTGCCGGACATTAAAGGTTTAAAAGAAAGCTATGGTAAATCTATATTTTACTGTCCTTGGTGTGATGGTTATGAATTAAAAAATAAATCTTTGCTCATTTCTGTACAACCAGAACAAGTAAAGCATATGGCATTACTTTTAAGTAACTGGTCAGAAGATATAGTTATAAGCAGTAAAGATTTTTCTGTATTAACAGCAGAGGATAAAGCTTTCATGGATAAGAAAAAAATAAAATTAATAGAAAGTGAAGTAACTGAATTTAAACATAGTGATGGAAACATTAATGAAGTTGTCTTTGAAAATGGAGAAAGGATACCTAGAAGTGGTGCGTTAATTGGTGTTAAATGGGATACGGATTTTGAATTTTTAAATGGTTTAAATATTGAAAGAGAAGAAAATGGAAAAATTAAAATTGAACAATTTGGAGAAACATCAGTTCCAGGATTGTTTGTAGCAGGAGAAAGTAAAGATACAATGGCATCTCAGTTAATCGATGCAGCAGCAAATGGTAATCAAATTGCTAAATTTGTAGCAATGCAGATTATTATGGAATCTAATTAATAAAAGGATATGAAATTATTTACTTAAAAAACGCCTTATCAGCTTAATATAGCCGATAAGGCGTTTTTTTGATTATTTTCTAGTGATACTAATATTAATTTCTAAGTCATCAAATGATAATTTACGATTGTTTGATTCGCTAGAATATTGTTCTTCTGTTTCAATTCTTACAAGTTCTGAAATTAATTCGTTCTTTTTAGCCGTTTTTGCAATTGATCCTGAAAAGCTCTTTGGTGGGTTTGCCTTCAACTCTGCTAATTCTGCTAAAATATCTTCTCTTGTTCTCATTTATATTGCCTCCTAAAGTTTTAGTTACAATAAAACAGCTCATCTTAAGATTAAGAAGAGCTGTTTAGAGAATCTTCTTATCTTTCAAGTTAAACTTGTTGGATTTAGCACAGTACTTACGCCTGTTGCTGAGGTTTCGCAGGGCCAATTCCCTCCACCTACTCTTAATAAGACTACGAGCTATTTTATTGTTTCTTTATCATAACGAATAATATAAATTTTGTCTAATTTTAAAATTATATGTTTGGAAAATTTAGGAAGGTCTATATATAAAGTAAAGAAATATTAAGGAGGAATTAAGTATGAAGTTTAAAATGATTTCACTATTATTAGCGTCAGGCATCGTTTTAGCAGCATGTGGAAATGATAAAAGCGATGATCAAAAAGATGATCAAAAAGAAGAGAAAACTGAACAAACAACTGAACAAACAACTGAACAAACAACAAAGGATGAAAGCAAAGATGATGAAGATACAAATAAAACAACTCAAAATACTATAAAATGGGATGATGTTAAAGTCTCCCCTGAAGATGCTGTTAAGACAGCCCAGAAAGAATCTGAAGGTGAGTTGAAAGATTTATCTTTTGAAAAAGAAACAGGCGATTGGAACTACAAAGTAGAATTAGTAGATGGTCAAAATGAAAACAAAGTATTAGTTAATGCTGATGATAAATCTGTTGCTAATGTTGAGAAAGAAACAGATGACGATGATAATGAACAAACATTTAAATTATCCGACGTAGCAAAATTTGATGATGTATTAAAAGTTGCTCAAGATGAAGCAAAAGGTGACTTAAAAGAAAGGTCATTAAGTGAAGATGATGGCCAACTTGTATATTCTATTGATCTTAAAGAAGGTAATAATGATTCAACAGAATTTAAAATAGATGCTAAATCAAAAGAAATTCTTGAGCAAGAACAAGATTAAATCAAAAAGCATATCATTAAAAACCAACAAAGTTATAAAACTTTGTTGGTTTTTTATATTTAATTAATGATTATCATTCTCAATTATAAATGACGATTATTTTTAATAGAGTTTCCACATTTAAAATCACTTTAGGTAAGGGGTTAAATTTGTATTTTTAATGAATTATATAAAATTTTTATTGACTATTTCACTTTATAGGAATAAATTAAAGATGATAATGATAATCAATTAGATGGGAAGTGTAGAATTATGAAGAAGTTAGCTACAACATTTTTAGCGACTGCCTTAATTTTAACGGCATGTAGTAATGATGAAGAGAAAAAGACATCTGAGAACAAAAAAGAGACGAAAGAAACAGCCAAAGTTGATTTTTCTAAAGAAACTAAAGCTTATAAAGACTTTACCACTGAGCAATTAGATCATTTTTTAGCGGATACTGAGAAATTTGTTGAAGCAGTAAAAGCTGATGATATGGAAAAAGCTAAAGAAATATATCCTAAAGCACGTATGTATTATGAAAGATCAGAACCAGTGGCCGAGAGCTTTGGAGAATTAGATCCAAAGATTGATGCACGTTTAGCGGATATGAAAGAAGAAAATAAAGAAGACGAGTGGTCAGGTTATCATAAAATTGAAAAAGCATTATGGGAAGACAATACAACGAAAGATATGGGACCTGTTGCTGATCAATTGTTAAAAGATACTAAAGAATTAAGAGCTAAAGTTGATACTGTTGATGTGACGCCTAAATTGATGTTACAAGGCTCAATTGATTTATTGCATGAAGTTTCAAGTTCTAAAATAACAGGTGAAGAAGAAATTTATTCTCATACAGATTTATATGATTTTAAAGCAAATATTGAAGGCGCAGAAAAAATATTCGAAATCTTTAAAGATAAAGTTACGAGCAAAGATAAGAAACTTGCCGATACCACTCAAGAAAGATTTGAAAATGTAAATAAATTATTAGCTCAATATGAAACTGACAATGGTGGATATGAAGATTATACAAAACTTTCTAAAGAAGAAACGAAAAAACTTTCAGAAGCTGTTGATAAATTAGGTGAATCATTAAGTCAAATGGCAGTAATTACGGAGTGATAAAGGATGTCTAATGAGGAGAACTATATAGCTAGAAGAGACTTTCTTAAGCTTGCCGGAGTTGGAGGAGCAGGATTATTAATAGGTTCTACTGGAGTTGGAGGAAGCATACTGGCTTCTCAATACTTCGCAAAAGATAAAAAGAATGTTAAAAATAAAATTAATTTTTATGGTAAATATCAATCTGGTATCACTACTGATGCACAGAAACATATTTATTTTGTAGTTTTAACTATTAACAAAATGTCCGTTTCTGATGTTAAAAAAATGTTTAAACTGTGGACGAATTATAGCGTGCATTTGATGAATGGTGAATTTGTAAAAGAACTTGGAGATAATAAAATGTTGCCGAGTCCTGATACTGGAGAAACAATTGGTTTGGATGCTAATAGACTCTCTCTTACTTTTGGAATTAGTCCTTCATTTTTTGAAAAAGTGGGATTAAATAAACATAAACCAGAGTTATTAAAAGACTTACCTCATTTTCCTAAAGACCAATTAGACGATGCTTATACAGGTGGGGACATTTGTATTCAAGCATGCTCAGATGACCCTCAAGTTAATTTTCATGCAATTAGAAACTTAATTAGAGTTGCTAAGGGTGAAGTTTCAATGAAGTGGAGTCAGGCAGGATTTAATTCATATAAAGAAAAAGATGGAAAAATAGAAACGCCTAGGAATTTATTTTCATTTAAAGATGGAACAGGTAATCCTTCCTTACATAAGCAATCCGAATTAGATAAGTATATCTTTATTCAAGATGGATGGGCTAAAAACGGCTCTTACTTAGTGGCGAGAAGAATTCAAATGTTACTGGAAACTTGGGATCGAACAGCTTTAGAAGAACAAGAAGCAACATTTGGAAGATATCGTCATTCTGGGGCACCAATAGGAAAAGAAAAAGAATTTGATACATTTGATCCGAATGTAAAAGATAAAAATGGTGAGAATTTAATTGAAAAAGAATCACACGTTAGCTTAGCAAAAGCATCAAAGACCAATTTATTAAGAAGATCTTATTCCTATTCAGATGGTATTAATTCACAAACTGGAACATTCGATGCAGGGTTATTATTTTTATCATTTCAAAAGTCACCTGAACAGTTCATTAAAATACAAAATAAAATGGGTGCAGTAGATAAATTAAATGAATACATTACACATAGAGGCTCAGGTATTTTCTTATGTTTACCTGGTGTCCAAGAAGGAGAATATCTAGGTGAAACGCTATTTAATCGTTTTTAGTATAGCAACTTTAATTTGTTTAATTGCACCCTTAACGATAAAAGCAGAAACAAGTTTAAGTGATATTTATATTAGTGTGACTGACGCGAAGTCAGCATTACAAGATAAAGATAACCATGCATTTGATAAACATTTTAAAGAAATTAAAGATAACTGGCAAAAAACAAATAAAAAAGAGCATAAACTCGTTCAAAAAATTAATGACGATATAGAAAAAGTTAAAAAAAGTAAGTCATCAAAAGAAAAAGAACAATCGTTAAATGCACTTACTTCAGATTTAATTGATTACGAAAAAGTATTGAATCCTGTCGATAAACAAAAGAAAAGAAATCAATTGCAGAATGAGATGCAGCCACTCATTAAAAATATATCAAAAGCAATATCTGATAAAGACTTTGAAAAAGCAAAGTCTATCAATAATCAATTAAATGCTACTTGGACGAAAAATGAAAAAATTGTACGTGAGGAAGATATAGGAAGATATGGCCAAATTGAAACTGCACTGATGTTTACTAGAATTGAGTTAACTAAAGATAAAGTTGATGCGACAAGTGCACAAATGCAAGTTGATCAGTTAAAAAAAGAGTTAGATGAATATCATGCAGGTAATAAATCAGGTGCTAAATCAGCCAATCAAGATGCAACTATATTAAATAAGCATTTAGATCAAGCTATTAGTAATATCAAAGATGATGATTTAGCTAAAGCTAAACAAGATTTACAACAGTTTATTATTGTATGGCCAAATGTAGAAAGTGAAATTAGCACTAAAAATGGGGCGTTATATACAAAAATAGAACAAAAAATCCCACAATACGTAGGGCAACTTGATCAAGACAATAAAGATGAAATTCAAACTAACTTAGAAACAATTAATCAAGAAGTTAAATCTACCATATCTAAGACGAGCTATACATTTTGGGATGCCACGCTAATACTGTTACGAGAAGGGATAGAAGCATTACTTATTATTATGGCTTTATTAACTGTTACAAGTAAATCAAAACAAACAAAAGCATCAAATTGGATTGTTATAGGTAGTATAGTTGGAATTATGATAAGTATCGCTTTAGCATTTATATTTAAATCTGTATTCGACAACTTAGGATCAACAAGAGAGTTAACTGAAGGTATCGTCGGTATCGCATCAGTCGTATTGATGATTATCGTAGGCATATGGTTGCACTCTAAATCAAGCTTAACATCATGGCAGAACTTCATTAATAAGAATATGGATAAAGCCATGTCTACAGGTAGTATCATAACATTTGGATTAGTCGCTTTCTTATCAGTATTTAGAGAAGGCGCTGAGACAATTATTTTCTACTTAGGAATAGTAGGAAAAATATCAACATGGTCACTTATATTAGGTATTATAGTAGCATTGATAATATTGGCAATCATTGCGACATTCTTTAATCAAATAACAAAATGGATTCCAATACATCGTTTATTCTTAATCATGTCATTATTTATTTTTATATTGGCATTTAAAATATTAGGCGTGAGTATTCATACATTACAAATATTGAACATTGTGCCACAACATACGATAAACAAATTACCATTTATCGATTTAATAGGATTCTATCCAACATATGAAACACTCATACCACAACTTGTACTTGTTATGATTGTCGTGATTTATTATGCGATACGTAAAAAAATAGCATAATATAAAAATGAACGCTAAGACAAAACTTTGTCTTAGCGTTCATTTTTAGTCGCCAATGTAATTAAGGTAGTAAACATGATCTATAAACTTTTGGGTAAGTTTATCTTCATATTTATTTGCTATTTTCTCAAGAGTATTTTCATCTAAAGATATATTGTTACTTATATAATCTTGATAATGTCCAATTTCATGCGCTAATATTCTTAGAGTGTTTAAGTCACTATCAAAAAGTGACATTTCTTTTTTTAATTGTGCATATCTATATGTAGAAACGACAATTTTTGGATAAGTGAATAAAGAAGTTGGATGTTGAAAATAACCTTGAGCATCTTCGAGTTCACTAGATGTAATATGAATATTAACTTTTAAAGGAAAATTCAATTCTTTTTTAATAAAATCTCTAAATTGTAAAAAAGCGTGCTTTAAATGATTATTTATTCCTGAATCGAATTTCATCGTAAGTCCATCTTTATAGGATATAGAACACTTATTATGATTAAATAAATATTTAAATGTTAAATAATTGCTGATGCGCATAATGTTATCTTCATAACAATCAAAATGACTAATTAGATCTTTATATGTAATATGTTCAAAACTTAAAATGTAGAAATGCGCTATATGATAATTTAAATCAAATATAATTTCAGATAATGCATATTCTAAGTCATTTACAATAATGTTATTTCGTTTCTTAGTAACAAGATATTCTTCTATATTATACAAAGAATAGTATATATTTCGATTATCAAAATCTATTTGGCAATCAGATAGTTGACCGTATGAATATACGGGTGAATCATGGATAATAATTTTAATATTTTGGTCTAATAATTTTTTATTACTATTAATCCATTCAATATAACTTGTAATACTTTTAACTAAATTTACGTAATTACTTTGATTAACTATTCTAATTTTATTCATCTCTTTTTCTTATTTGATCCTTTAGTTTTTTTTACCAAAGTTTCCATATTACACTCCCTCCTTTTATATTTTATTATCTTTAAATTACAAATATTGTCAAATGAAATTCGGAATAATCATGACATTTTTCGCATCGCACTTGTAACACTTTGTAGTTGTATAATATATGTTAAGTAGTAGAAAGTTAATTTACAGCCAATAAAAGTAATTACCGGCCCAAAAATGAGATGAGTTGTAGATTAAGTCCATGATTAATCTACGACATCCTAAAAAATCAACAATATACAAGAAAAGGCAGGGACAAATTAATTTGTCCCTGCCTCTTATTATTATTTTGTTTTTACTGTGTGTATAAATTCATACAATCCGTCAAGTTGATCGAGTTGTTGGTTACATCTTTCGCTATCATGACAAATATAGTTGCCGTTTTTAGTATATGTTCCGTCGCCTTTTGATTTAGTCGTAGATAAGAACATAGAAACATTTGATTCTTTCTTACATATGCTACAAATTCCAGGTTTAATGGTAGGTGATAATTCTCCTGACACGCCTGTCAATTTATCATTTTCATACATTATAATAAATTTCTTTTGTTTTCCTGAATCATTCCATCCTATATAAGATGACTCTTTCAAATCAATGTTATCCCAGTCTGGTTGTTTTAACTTCTTAGTTTTTATAAAAAGTTTTTCCAATTGTTTACTTGATGGTTGTTCAAATGGGATGACATAGTTTTTAAGTCCGAATAACAATTTCTCAATTTGAGCTCGAGAAATTCTTTTATTCATGATTATATTTGTGAATTCTTCTATTTCAGTATGCTTTTCACTAAAAAGTTGTGAAATATGGTCATACGTAATTGCTTGGAAAGTATCGATTGTTTTGAAATCATTGACTGATTTATAGACATTAAATAATTGTTCTGATTTTTCTTTTATACTTACGAATTGATATGGTTTTATATAATTATTCATAAAAAATCCCTTCTTTAGTTAATTTGCTCGTTGGGTATGAATAATTGTAGAGAACATGACACATTTAGTAGCATCTTAAGATCCCTCCTTATCAAAAACTAGTATAGTCCTTTATCTCAATTATTTCAAATGTATAATATTATAAAATTTATTCGAAATAGTGTAAAATTTAAAGACAACCAAATATGGTTGTAATTTTTTATTATATGGAGGAATTAAATAATAATTGGGAACTACAATTAGTTTAATCACGTTTATTGTATTACTCGCTTTAACTGGATTCTTTGTTGCGACTGAATTTGCAATTGTAAAGGTTAGGTCATCTAGAATTAACTATTTAGCAGAACAGAATTATAAGAACGCTCAACAAGCTAAAAAGGTAGTTGACCATCTTGATGAATATTTAGCGGCATGTCAGCTAGGTATTACCATTACAGCACTTGGAATTGGTATGGTTGGTGAATCAACATTTGAGTTTATTCTGCATCCACTATATAGTAGCTTTGGATTATCAGAAACTGTTATTCATGTCTTAACATTAGTCAGCGCTTTTATTATCGCAACATATTTACATGTTGTAGTAGGTGAAATGGCGCCAAAGACTATCGCAATTCAAAAAGCTGAACAAGTTACATTGTTCTTTGCAAGACCGATTATACTGTTTTACAAATTATTATATCCTTTTATTTTTATTTTAAATGGGTCTGCAAGAATGATATTGAGCTTATTTGGTATGAAACCTGCGAAAGAGTCTGAATTATATCACTCTGAAGAAGAACTGAAGATGCTGATTAAAGAAAGTCATCAAGGTGGAGAAATTTCATCAACAGAACTAGAACAAATTAATAAAGTATTTATTTATGATGAACTTGTTGTCAAAGATTGTATGATTTCCAAAGAAAATGTGACAATGATCAATAGTAATTCTAGTCAGCAAGAAGCTATTCAATTTGTGAAAAATGGATATTATACGAGATATCCAGTGTATCAAAATCACAAAGCGAACATTATTGGTTATTTACATGCGAAAGACTTATTGAAAGACAACATACAAGATATAACTGAATTGATTCATGAAATTATATTTGTCAAAGAGGCAGACGCCATTCAAAACGTATTAGATAAAATGAAAAAACAACGTGCGCATATCTCAATAGTTCGCAATGATCATGGTGAATTAGTAGGTATGATTACAATGGAAGACATACTTGAAAATATTGTCGGCAATATTGAAGATGAACATGATAAATAAACGTAAAGAAGAGGCAGAGGCAAATTAATTGTCCCTGCCTCTTATCATTGTATTGGCAGTAGATGACTGGATTGAAAGTACGCTTATATCATGAATTAAATAAATGATTAAATGTAGAATACCTATCCCTATAATGTAAGAGAGTAAATGTTTGATCCAACTTTTCGCATATAGTTTAGCATTGCGAATCCACTGGGTTTCTCAGGTTTGCTACCTTCTTTCATAGCATAATATTTGAACCTATCATCTGCACACTTTATCATACTTTTTCCAAATACAAGGGATACAGAAATATAGACTGCTGCAATTGCATGTGGCGTTTCAGCTGTTGCACCATTCATTAAATCTACACTTGTTGTTATAAGTAAAATTAAATCTATAACAGGTGTAAGTGCTAGACAGAATAATCCGAGTGCTTTCTGCTTTAATATATATCTACTGACTAAGCCGAGTAAAATAACTACCCAAAAAGCTACTTCACAAAATATAATAAGCCATATTATAAAATTCATGATTGTTCCTCCTGTTTAAGTTAGCTTAATTATCCTTTATTTTGTAAAATGTTACAAATTTCATTGACTTTAATGTATACAATATCTATGATGAAAATACAATTAATAAATTTACAAAAAGTTTACAATCCTTACAAATAATTAACATTAGGAGGGGTAACTATGGCAAATTTCTTGAAACCAGCCAAGCATATTGATCCACTACCAGAAGAACAGGTGGATGATACATACAAGAAATTAAGACTACAAGTCTTTATAGGGATATTTCTTGGTTATGCTGGTTATTATTTATTAAGAAAGAACTTTTCACTTGCTATGCCTGCTTTAATTGATGAAGGCTTCACTAAGACAGAATTAGGGTTTGCTTTATCAGCAATTTCAATAGCATACGGATTCAGTAAATTTATCATGGGTACAGTGAGCGATAGGAGTAATGCAAGAATATTTTTAACGTTAGGTTTAGTATTAACCGCTATCGTTAATTTATTAATGGGGTTTATTCCTGTATTAACTTCAAGTGTATTTATTATGTTTATCATGCTGTTCTTAAATGGGTGGTTCCAAGGTATGGGATGGCCGCCATCAGGAAGAGTACTCGTACATTGGTATAGTGTAAGTGAACGTGGTGGCAAAACAGCTATATGGAACGTTGCGCATAATGTTGGTGGAGGATTAATGGCACCAATCGCATTGCTCGGTATTTCTATAACTGGAACACTATCGTTTGGTTATTTAAAAGGATTTGAAGGTGCATTTATTTATCCAGCTATTATCGCATTAATTATTGCAGTAGTGTCATACATTCTTGTTAGAGACACACCTCAATCAATGGGTTTACCACCTATAGAGGAGTATAGAAATGATTATCCTAATAAATCACAACAAACATTAGAAGTTGAACTTACAACGAAGGATATTCTGTTTAAATACGTATTAAATAATAAATGGGTTTGGATGATTGCAATTGCCAATATTTTTGTTTATTTCGTACGTTACGGTGTACTTGACTGGGCACCAACTTATTTAAATGAAGAAAAAGGGTTCGATTTAAATGCTTCCGGTTGGGCATACTTCTTATATGAATGGGCTGGTATTCCTGGTACTTTATTATGTGGATATATATCAGATAAAGTGTTTAAAGGTAGAAGGGGACCAGCAGGATTTATCTTTATGCTAGGTGTCACAATAGCAGTTATCATATATTGGTTAAACCCTCCTGGAAATCCGTTAGTTGATAATATTGCATTAATTGCTATTGGATTCTTAATTTACGGTCCAGTTATGCTTATTGGATTACAAGCTCTGGATTATGTCCCTAAAAAAGCAGCAGGAACAGCTGCAGGATTAACGGGATTATTTGGTTATCTAGGTGGAGCAGTAATGGCTAATATTATTATGGGGTTAATAGTTGATAAATTAGGATGGGATTCAGGATTCTTATTATTAACGATTGTTAGTATACTAGCTATGTTGAGTTTCATATTTACTTGGAATAAACGTGGACAAGAAGTAGTTAAATCTTAAAAAAATATATAGCACGCCCGAAAAGGTAGACTTTATGGTCTATCTTTTAGGGCGTTTTTATTATGTGTATATCGTCATACAATATATAAAATTAAAAATCTGATAATTTTGGTTTTATATATTTACTCATTAAAGTTTTCCAATTATAATATTATTGTTGTAATTAAATATTTTATATTATATTTTGCCAGGAATGATTTTCAAATGTACAAAAAGATTAAAATTAATTAGGAGATTTGTTGTGAGAAATATATATGAAATCAAATACCTAAAGCGTTCTGCCACTAAATACCGTAATCATGTTGGGGTTTCTTTTTTTGTAGTGCTGAAAGGAAAAGCTATGATTACAGTCAAAGATGTGAGCACTTTTTATGAGGAAGGTGACACATTTATTGTAAAGCATAATGAGTGTTACAAACTTGATGTAAGGGAAGGGAATATCGTCGTACAAATACATTTTTACAAATCATTAATTGAAACGATGGTTCCTGAATTATTATGTAATCATAGTCATGTGACAACACAATCAGAAATGATACCGTTAAGAAATCAACTTATATATCTTTGTTCTTTATATTTAACACAAGAAAATGACCGGAATTTTAAAATTATGAAGCAAATCATTGCTATATTAGAAATTTATAAAGGACAATTGCATATAGATAACGAAGATAGTTCGAATATGTATAAAGATGTTAATCCGATTATTGAAGAAATTAGAAATTATATTCATGAACATTATAATGAGCGTATTACAATTAATACATTTACAAACAAATATCGTTTGTCTGAATCTTACTTTTCTAAAATGTTTAAAGAACAATTGGGTGTTAATTTTAAAGACTATTTAACAGATATTAGATTACTAAATAGCATATATGATTTAATTCATACTTGTGAAAAGATCATAGATATATCTGAAAAGCACGGTTTCTATAATGTGTCCGCATATATTCACGCTTTTAAATTATATTACGGTGTCACTCCAAAGAAATATAGAAATATGATACAAAATAAACATGCACAATTTGAGAGACAAAACTTTTTTAATGAAGTGGATAATGAAAGAAACCTTACTTTAGAAGAAATTAAATTTTATTTAAGAAAGTTTAAACAAAAATATACAAAAACGCTCTGCATATACGCTTAATATAAAAAAGGGCTGAGACACAAATTGTCTCAGCCCGTAGTTTGAACTTATGATTGTGCGATATAATTTTTGATTATGTCTTTGTTCTTTTCTTTAAATACATCATTATGACTTGAAACACGACCACCTTCTTGTGCTTCAGGATCGATATAACTTTTAGCTAAGTTTGCTGCATTAGCTGCATCTGTAAAGCAAGCTGCTATTAAATGTACTTTTGCTTCGTGTTTAAGGATGTCTCCAGCTCCAAATATACCTGGAACAGAAGTTTTGCTGCTTCCTAAGCCTTCTATAAAGAAATCATTTACTAAGTTAATTTTCGTTTGTGCATTGTGGAGTAATTCTGACTCATAATCAAATCCGTGACTAATAATTACTTCATCAACTGGTAAGATTTCTTGTTCTTTTGTTTCAACATGTTCTAATACAACTTCTGAAATAATAGGCTTGTCTGGGTGACTGTTAAGTTGTTTAATTGTCATACTCGGCTTTTTAGTAATGTTGAGTTTATCTAATAATTCACGCATATGTTCATGACCGGAAATTTCATCTTTTCTATAACAAATCGTGACACTTTTCGCATATTCAGATAAATCACATGCCCAGTCTAGTGCTGAATTTCCAGCTCCAGAAATAAGAATATGTTTATCTTTAAATTTTTGAATAGATTGGACTACGTAATTCAAATTCGAAAGTTCAAAGCGATCAGCACCTTCAATATCTAGCGTAAGTGGTTTGATTATCCCACCACCAACAGCAATAATAATAGATTTTGAATGGTATTCATTCCCTTTTTCTGTATATAAAATAAAATGTTGTTCTTCAACTTTTTTGATATCGATAACTTTTTCTTCTAAGCAAACTTCAGGTCCAAAATGAGTACCTTGTTTCACTAAATCTTCTATGACTTCATAGCATGGTTTTGGAGCTATCGCGCCAATATCCCAAATGATTTTTTCAGGGTATACATGCATTTTGCCACCTAGTTTATCTTGAAAATCTAGAATTCTGACGCTCATTCCCCTTAACCCGGAATAGAAACTCGCGAATAAACCAGCAGGACCTCCGCCAATAATCGTAACGTCTGTCATATTCATAAGTCATGATTCCTCCTATACTTCTACTTGGTTTCATTATCCTACATTTGCGAATGATAATCAATATCAATAGAAGAAATGTTTTGTTATTTTAATTAAACACATTTGTGAGATAAAAGAAAAAGCTGAGACAATTATTTTGTCTCAGCTTTGAATGGTGTGAATTATGAAATTGGGAATAAAGATTCTATTTGTTTAATGTTGTCTTCAGTTAACTGAACATCCAATGTTTTTAGGTTATCTATTACTTGCTCATTTCTTTTAGCACCAGGAATAATAACATCTAATGAAGGTTTAGTTAAATAATAGGCAAGTACAATATGTGCAACATCGACGTTGTGTTCTTTAGCAATATCTCTTAGTTTATTAACTTTTTTAAGATTTTCTTTGAACTGTTCACCTTGGAAATCAGGTTTACTCGCTCTTAAATCATCGAATGTTGTATTTTCGTCATACTTACCAGCAAGTAACCCTGCAGCTAATGGGAAGTATGGTATAAATGTAATGTTATGTTCAGCTGTATATTCTAAAATATGTTCATTTTCACGATTTAATAAGTTATATTCATGTTGAATTACGTCAACATTTCCATTTTTATTCGCTTCTTTTAATTGATCCAAAGTAAAGTTAGAAACACCAATTGCTTTAATTTTGCCTGCTTCTTTCAATTCTTGTAATGCAGCAACAGCTTTATCTTTCGGTGTTTCTTCATCTGGAAAGTGAATATAATATAAATCTATATAGTCAGTTTGTAATCTTTTAAGGCTATTCTCAACTTGTTCTTTAATGAATTCTGGGTCATTAGAAAGTTTCGTGTCGTCTCCTTCGAAATAATGAGCACCTTTAGTAGCGATAACAACATCTTTTCTATCGTATTCTTTAACAACTTCACCTACAAGTTCCTCTGATCTGCCTGGACCATAAATAAAAGCTGTATCTAGTAAAGTGACACCATTATCAATAGCAGCTCTGACAACATCTTTACCTTGTTCTTCATTGAGGTTAGGGTATAAATTATGTCCTCCTACTGCATTCGTTCCTAAACCAATCGGATTGACTTCAATATTTGATTTACCTAATTTTGCTAGTTTTGCCATTTGAATCGCTCCTTTTAAAATTCTTCGTGAGTTGCTGGGTCTTGGCCTTTAAGACGTCCATCTTTCTTTGTTAATGAATCAATTTCAGCTAAGTCTTCTGATTCTAAATAGAAATCAAAGATATCTTTGTTCTGTATTTGTCTGGCGATTGATGTAGATTTAGGAATCGGTACTACACCGTTTTGTACATGCCATTTCAAGATAATTTGTGGAATCGTTTTATTATATTTCTTAGCAATTTCTCCAATTTTCTCGTCGTTTATTACTTCTGATGCACGACCTAATGGACTCCATGCTTCTATTATAATGCCTTTTTCTTTGTGATATTCTAGTACATCTTTTTGATTAAAGTAAGGATGTAACTCTATTTGATTAACTGCTGGTAATACGCCTGTTTCTTTTTCTAGTGTTTCAATGTGTTCTTCTAAGAAATTACATACACCAATAGATTTAATGAGTCCAAGTTTTTGAGCATCAATGAGTGCTTTCCATGCTTCGACATACTTACCTTGTTTAGGATTTGGCCAATGTATTAAATATAAGTCTAGATACTCAACACCAAGTCGATATATTGACTCTTGGATAGCAGTGATTGCTTGATCATAACTATGATAACGTCCTGGTAATTTAGAAGTTACAATAATTTGATCTCGATCTACGTGACTTTCTTCTATTGCTTTTCCAACTGTACCTTCATTCTCATAATTATATGCAGTATCAAGAATTCGATAGCCATTGTTCAAGGCATTTACAATTGCACGTACTCCAGTTGATCCATTCAGTTTATATGTACCAAATCCAACTTGTGGTAATACTTGTCCGTCATTTAAATGATAATTTTCCATGAAAAATGCCTCCTATTTAAAATGTAAAGTCTCTACATTTGTAAACTATATCATATCCTTTATAACGTACTTTAGTAATCAGCTTACTTCAAAAATTTCAAATCAAAAATTTCTTTTTTAAAATTTTAGTAAAACGTATTGAATTCATAGAATGAATGTAGTAATATGAGTCTCATTGCGAAAGACAAGTAGCTAATAGCTAGAGTCATATTATGGAGTAAAGAAGGGTTAGAATGGAGCGCGTATGTGTTATTTCATTAAGCATTGTAGATGCGATAATGATACTCATGTTGTTGCTGTTTAATACAATGATAATATCTAATATTTATGTGTTAACAGTTTATGCTTTAATCATGGTACTGGTTTCTGGTTATATAGTGTATTTAGCTATAAGTATGAAATGTGATCAATCTATTAATCAATTTGATCAATATTCAAATTAATAATAATTAACGAGTATATGATAATAAATGATAAGAGGTAAGGACAATTTAATTGTCTTTGCCTCCTATTTTTTATGAAAATTATTTATGTCCCATGATTTTTTCATTGTATGGAGTTGATATTGAGTATGTCGTAGATTAACTAGTGACTTAATCTACAACTTGGTTAAACTCTTCGATTAACGTCCGACTTAATCTACAACTTAGTCAATCTCTTCGATTAACTCCCGACTTAATCTACATCTTATTTCATTTTTTCAAAAAACTTATTTATCTCTTTGCCTCTTATTTTTATTTATTATAAAAAATTGTAAAAGTGACTTTAAAATGTAGTAACATACTTTTAATTTGCATGTTATAATAATGTTGATTTTAATAATAAAAAAGGGTGGACAAAAACAATGTTTCTAATCATCAATATAATTGGTTTGTTGATATTCATTGGTGTCGCTTTTCTTTTTTCTAGGGATAAGAAGAATATTGATTGGAAATCTGTTTCAATACTAATCGTAATTAACTTAGTATTAGCATGGTTCTTCACTCAATTTTCATTTGGAGCAAAATTCGTTAAAGGTGCGGCTGATGGTGTGTCGTGGCTTTTAGAATCTGCTTTTTCGGGAATAGGATTTGCATTTGGTAGCTTTACAGCACCAGGACCAGGGAATATGGATATGGCAGTTTCAGCGTTGCTACCAATTCTACTAGTTGTACCAGTATTTGATATTTTAATGTATTTAGGAATTTTACCGAAATTTATTTCAATTTTAGGTTGGGTTATTTCAAAAGTAACAAGACAACCTAAGTTCGAGTCATTCTTCTCGATTGAAATGATGTTTTTAGGAAATACAGAAGCTTTAGCAGTATCATCTAAACAGTTAACTTCTATGAATAAAGTTAGAGTACTGACAGTTGCAATGATGTCTATGAGTTCAGTTTCAGGTGCAATTGTTGGTGCATATGTCACAATGATACCGGGGGAATATGTATTAACTGCTATACCATTAAACATAATTAATGCAATTATTGTAACAACTATTTTAAATCCATTTGATTTAGATCCAGAAGAAGATGTTGTAGCTGAGATAGACGAAGGGGAAAGACAACCATTCTTCTCATTTTTAGGGGATTCAGTAATCAATGCAGGTAAACTTGTATTAATCATTATCGCGTTTGTTATCGCGTTTGTTGCAATCGCAGACTTGATTAATAAATTATTAGGTATTATGGATCCTATTCCATATTTACCAAACATAAGATTAGAGTACATACTCGGTATCTTTATGTTCCCATTTGCAATTTTACTCGGTATGCCAGTTGGCGAAGCTTGGGTAGTTGCTCAACAAATGGCACTTAAAATTGTAACAAATGAATTTGTTGTGATGAGTACAATCAGTAAAGAGATAAGTGAATATTCAACACATAGAGCGGCAGTAATTAGTACTTTCTTAGTATCATTTGCTAACTTCTCTACAATTGGTATGATAATAGGAACACTCAAGGGCATTGTCAAAGACGATGTATCTAATTTTGTATCTAAATATGTACCAATGATGCTGCTTTCAGGTATTTTAGTATCACTGTTAACAGCTGCATTCGTTGGATTATTTGCTTGGTAAGCTTAATAAATACTTATATAGATTAAATTTAAAAGCAACAAGCACATTTAATGTACTTGTTGCTTTTTTATAAGGGGGAGATATCATGCTCAGACGTGTGCTAGATATTTCAAGTATTGTTATGTGGTTATTTTCTATAATATTAATTATAATTAATTTTGACGTATTGCCCGATAATATACCAAGTCATTATGATTTTGCAGGTAATCCAGATGCATGGGCAACAAAAGCATTTATCTTTTTTATGCCAGCATTAGGAATATTTATCTGGTTAATATTACATACTATTGTAAGTAGACCTGAATTAGATCAATACATACATGTTCCATCACTTTATGGTAAGCCAAACGAAGAACAAATAGAAAATGCTAAATTACTTATTTATTTTATAAAATTTGAAATTATGGCGTTATTTACATTTATCGTAGTTAAAGATTTATATACAGCATTGGGGATGCCTTTTAAATTAGGCGTTTGGGAGGCAATTTTAATATTAAGCGTATTTGGAATTACAATTATAATATTTATGATTCGAAATCATAAGTTAGATAAAAAATATGGAATGAGTGATTAAGCATGACTGAATGCACGTGGCCAAGTAGTGATTTAATGAAAGTATATCATGAAAAAGAATGGTGTAGAATAAATAAAGATGATCAATATATATTTGAAATGCTTTCTTTAGAAGGCGCTCAAGCAGGTTTGTCTTGGGAAACTGTTATACAAAAACGTCATGCATATCAAGAAGCATTTAAACAATTTGATATCGAAAAATGTGCACAATTAACAGACGATGAATTAGAGGAAATTAGAACAGAATATAACGTTATAAAACATAAAGGAAAAATCAAATCCGTAAGAAACAATGCATTATTAGTGCAAAACATTCAGCAACAATATGGAAGTTTAGCAAACTTTTTATGGTCTTATGTAGAGGGCAAACCTATAATCAACGAATGGCATAATACAACAGACATACCAGCTGAAACAGAACTTTCAATTAAATTAAGTAAAGACTTAAAAAAAATTGGATTTAATTTTGTCGGTCCAAAGATTGTCTATTCATTTTTACAAAGTATAGGTATTATTGACGATCACATTATCACATGCCCATATCATAGTTATAATAGGTAAGAGAGTGTGAGTGGTAGTGCAAGGGACTAAGGGACAAAATTCTGAGAAATGTCCGTAAGAGGTGTTGTTAGAGACAAAATTCTGAGAAATGTCCGTAAGAAGTGTTGTTAGGGACAAAATTCTGAGAAATGTCCGTAAGAGGTGTCGTTAGAGACATAATTCTGAGAAATGTCCGTAAGAGTGGTTGTAAGGGACATAATTCCGAGAAAAGTCCGTAAGGGGTAGTATCTAAGGAGCACAATTCGGAATTCTGCCAGTAAGCGCAATCTAAGGAGCACAATTCAGAATTCTGCTAGTTAGCACAATCTAAGGAGCACAATTCAGAATTCTGCTAGTTAGCACAATCTAAGGAGCATAATTCAGAATTCTGCCAGTAAGAACAATCTAAGGAGCACAATTCAGAATTCTGCCAGTAAGCGCAATCTAAGGAGCACAATTCGGAATTCTGCCAGTAAGCGCAATCTAAGGAGCACAATTCAGAATTCTGCTAGTTAGCACAATCTAAGGAGCACAATTCAGAATTCTGCCAGTAAGCACAATCTAAGCACACTCTAATCAGCATTATTAGAAAAAGCAGTAGAAATTCAATGTTTACAATGAATTTCTACTGCTTATTAAATATTAAAAGACATTATACAATGAGGTAGTTAATTAATTTATTCTGATATGTCTTTGTTAAGAGTTGTTTGTATGAATTTTTCTATAGAATCTCTTAATTCTAAAGAATTCTCAGAGCCTACTTCTAATCCTTGAAATACTTTTACGATTTCTTCTGAGATTTCAGATTGTGTTTCAATGCCTTGTTCAGTTAGTGAAACGCGTAAATTTCTTTCATCATTAATCGCTCTTTCACGGTTAATGAATCCTTTTTCTTCTAGTTTTTTTAATAATGGTGTTAATGTTCCAGAATCTAAATATAGTCTGTCGCCTAAAGTTTTAATATTGATGACTTCGTTTTTATCTATAGCTACAAGAACGATATAACCTGTATAAGTTAAGTTATATTTCTTCAATATCGGTGTATATTTTTTAATAAGCTCTTTTGACGCAACATATAATAAGAAACCAAGTTGTTTGTTGATTGGTGGTGTTTCCATTTTATTTTCCTCCTTACGTCAAAATTAAGCCTATTATGAAATTAATGTAAAGTCAAGTTGTATCGTAAATGTTCATAAAATAGAAAAATTTAGCATATTAAATGTAGTTTTTGAAAAATATTTTGAAATCCCAAATTTTTTTATTTTTATTACTTTTAAAGTTAAAATGTAATGTTATATTTGATATTCTTATATAGATGTAACTAAGAAACGAGGTGTGTATAGTATGAATCAAAAAAAGCATTCAAAAGAATTAGTTCAAGAAATAGTGATGAATGCGGGTCTAGTTCTTTTAGAAGCGGGTTCAGAGGCATTTCGTGTTGAGGATACGATGTTTAGAATGGCTAAACGTCTAGGATATCCTAATAATCAATGTTATGTAAGTTCAACTTTTATAAATTTTGCTTTAGATATAGATGATAATATAAGAGTTTATAGAGTGAAAAAGAGAGATACTAATTTAGGCAATATTCATCGTGTAAATAATGTATCGAGAATGTTAGAAAAAGAACAAATATCGGCAGAAGAGGCTTTAAAGAGAATACTTACTATACATAATTCACCATATCCATATTCTTTACCATTTAAAATGGTTGCTGCAGGGCTTATATCAGTATTTTTCCTATATTTATTTAGTGGAATTAAAGAAGATATCATCGCAACTTTCATTGCCGGCGCAATAGGGTATTGTATCGTAGAGTTATTACATTCATGGACGAATGTGAAGTTTATAGCAGAAATAGTTGCTGCTAGTGTAATTGCTTTAATAGCTATATGGAATCAAATCATAACTGGTGGGAATACAGTAAATATTTCAATAATATCTGCAGTCATGCCTATTGTACCAGGGGTATTAATAACAAATGCGATACAAGATTTATTTCTTGGACAATTGTTAGTTGGTATTTCTAAAGGTTTAGAAGCAACATTTACTTCAATAGCGATAGGAGTAGGTGTAGGCGTTGTATTATTAATTTTCTCTTGAGAGGTGAGTTATGATAATAACAATAATATTAAATATTGTATTTAGTTTTGGAGCATCTTTATTATTTGGCGTATTATTTAATTCACCTAAATACTTGTTAGTACCTGCAGGAATAGTTGGTGCAATAGGATGGATGGCATTTCAATCAAGTCTATTATTTAATGATTCAGATGTACAATCTTCATTTATAGGTGGTTTCTTTATTGGAATCATGAGTCACTTTATGAGTAAGCGATTCTTTTCGCCAATTATTTTGTTTATCATTCCTGGAATTATTCCACTTGTACCAGGAGGAACCGCTTATGAAGCAATTAAAAATTTAGTGCTCAATGACTATCATGAAGCTTTGATAACAATGATTAAAGTAGCTTTAATATCAAGTTCTATTGCACTTGGGTTGCTCATAGCAGATTTATTATCAAAAGTTTATTTTAAATATAAGAAACAAATGAAAATGAAAATGAAATTGAAATGATGAATAAAAAGGAGTGGAACAGAAATCTATTTTTTAAAACTAGATTTCTGTTCCACTCCTTTTTAAAATTTTTACTCATAAATGTACTTAATAACATCTAATGCTTGATCGACTGTTTCTACAGTGACATTAGCTTTGTTGGATAGTTCTTTTAATGGATGGATTAAGTCTGTTGGACGTACAAGAATCAATGGTTTGTTGAGTGCAACTGCAGTTGATGCATCCATAGCTGTATTCCATTGTTTATATTTTTCTCCAAATAAAGCAATTACGATGTCTGCTTTGTTCATCAATACTTGTGTACGCAAATTATTAATGTCTGATGCTGCGTTATCTTTATAATAATTGTTTGGCTGTTCTCCTAATATGGCTTCACCTACATTATCAGAACGATCATGATTTGTTTGTGGCCCAACAAAAGTTAATGGTAAATTACTTTCTTGTGCTTTTTGGGTGATTTCTTCTCTCCAATTATCATGTATTTGTCCTGCTAGATAGACTGTTAATTTTGTCATAAAATATTTCATCCCCTATAAATTCTTGATAATTAACTCATGAAACTTTGAATAGCATCTATTAAACTATAAATACCTAAGAACGAAACGACTAAAACAACGAATATTCCAATGATATTAAGCACGATGCCATTTGCAAATTTGCCCATCATATTTTTCTTGTTCAAGATAATAAAAATTAATACTGCAATAAGCGGTAATATAATACCATTTAATGCTTGAGCAATTAATAATACTTCTAATGGTTCAAATCCAAGAGAAGAAGTAATTATGCCGATAAATATCACGATAGCAAAGACTAGTCGATATTTTTTACTCTTTAGGCCACCTTTCCAGCGAAGACAACTACTTATAGTAGCTGCAGCACCCATAGGAGAGGCAATGGCAGATGATAAACCTGCAGAGAATAAACCGATACTCATAAATAATGGAGCAAAATCACCAAGTATTGGTTTAAGCGGTTCAGATAATTCAACTAAACTCTTAACTTCTCTGCCTTCTATTAATGTACCTGCAGTTATTAGAATGGCAGCTGAAATCAGACCGCCTAGCCCAATAGCTAGAATTGTATCTGTTCTAACGATTTTTAAATCTTTAACACCATTAAAACGTTCGTGAATAGACGTCGCATGTATGAAAAAGTTATACGGAACGACTGTTGTACCAATTAACGCAATCACTGTTAGAAGTGATCCATTAGGTATGCTTGGTACGAATGCCCCTTTAAGAACAGCACCAAAATCTGGTTGAATAACAATTACAGTTGTTATAAAAATAACACCCATAATAAGAACGAGCACGGTCATGACTTTTTCTATTAAATCATAACTTCCTTTTAATCCTATTAATAAGATGATAATACCGATTACTGGTGCGATGATATGTTCAGGTATATCAAGTAAGTAGGCAGCACCTAAAGAAGTACCTAGTAAATCACCAGATATATAAGCGGCACAACCTACTGCGACAGCAACCATACTAAACCAAACAGTGATGATTTTTAGGAGGTGATGATTAAAAATATCACGTATGGCTTCACCTAAACCTTCATTTGTAACGAGTGCTAATCGAGCAACCATCTCTTGTAATGCAATTGTAGCAATAATTGAGAATAACACTGCCCAAAGTAGACTATAACCAAACCCGGCTCCACCTTGAGTCATAGTCGTAACTGTCCCTGGTCCCACAAATGAAGCGGTTATAATCATGCCAGGACCAAATATGCTGAACTTACTTCTTTCTCTCTGTTCTGCCATATGAATCCATCCCTTCGTATGTCAGGCATTAAATTTTATTTAAGTATTTAATGTGTCCGGCTAATACATAAAGCACAGCTGTTGATACAAAGTGAGATGAATTTTGGTTAGCATCTTGCATAGGATAGACTTCAACAAAGTCCATACCTACAAGGCCTAATTTACCAAATTCGTATATCATAGTAAGTAATTCGTAACTTGTCAGTCCGTTACCATCAACTGGACCACCTGGATTAAATGCGAAATCTAATACATCACTGCAAATTGTTAAGTAAACAACATCTACATCTTTACTAGCTTGTGCATAGATATCTCTTGCAAATTTTCTTAAATCTGACGTTTCTTTGATTTCGTTAATCGTGATCGTGACAGCACCATTTTCTTTAGCGAATTTACCAGTTTCAGGCTGATTTCGAGGTCCGTGTATACCAGTATGAATTAAACTTTCATTACGAATGCCTTCAGTTTCATACAACCTCATAAATGGTGTGTTTCGTGCAAATCGTTCGTTTTCATAGTGTGGCATATTATCGTAATGTGCGTCTAAGTGAATAATACCTACTTTTTTTCCGGTATTTGTTAAACCTTTTAAAATTGGATATGTAATACCATGGTCTCCGCCTAATCCAACTAAAAATTTATTAGAGCGCCATAAATCTTCTGCAAATGTCTCAATATTATTTACTGTTTGTTCAACATCATGAGGTACAGTTGAAACATCTCCAACGTCACCGATTGATAAATGTTGATTAACATCTATATGATCTAATTCAGGGAGATAGCCACTATATCTAGCAGATGATAATCTGATTTGTTTAGGGCCTAATTCACACCCCGTATAGTCTCCCCATGTGCATGGGCCTTCGAAAGGTACACCATATACGAGAACATCTGTCGAATAATCTTTTTCTTTAGTTAAATTTTTACCACCTAAAAAGCAAGGCGTATTTCCATAAATTCGTTCAGTCATTGTAAAAGGACTCCTTTCAACTAGTTAATGACCATTATATAAAAGTAAACAAACGTTTTCAAATTTTTCTGAATATTATCTTTGAAATAGGGAATAATAATTTTAATAAATTTAGTATTATTTATTTAATTGAGTTAGGAGGGATTTATATTAATGAAATATAAATTTTTATTCATCATTGCGACGATACTACTTTTATCGGGATGTAGTATTACTATAGGAGATCCACCAAATAAAAATAATCATAATAAATCATCTCAATCAAAAAATAATAACAGTAATAAGAGTGAATCAGCTCCGAAAATTGATATTTTGTCACAAGATTTTTCAGATCATTATATGAATGAAAATCATGTAACGGGGTATAAAGGTATGATGAAAACGATGAATAAAGAGAATATAGAATCAAAGTTTGGGCAGGAAGAAGATGTGCGTAACTTCTTAGGTAGAGAAGGGCATGTATATGGAAATTTCATGGTCATGTACTATTTGAGTGAAGGTAGACCAGTAGAACAATTTAGTATTGTTCCTACAGACCATGTAACATATAAAGAATTTATAGACTTTCATGGTGAGCCAGCTCAAGATTTAAGAACGGGACAAGGCCATTCATTTGTTATTTATAATAATACGCCGAACAATGGATATCAAATTGCAGTATATACAAACGGGAATGACGATAATGATAACATTCAATATATTATGCAATATCCTGATGACTTTGAATTTGTAAATTCTAGTGAAAATCAAGATACTGTCATAACGAGAGATAACGTGTTTGATGCTGTAGAAGCATTTGAAGGTATAGATAAAGTGGATACAGATGAAACAGTTTGGAAAGAACCAGAGAAACATGGAGATAAATTTGGTTTTTCATATACGAGTAAAGATGGGGAATTATTAGGATCATATAATGTGAGCGAAGATGGTTATGTAGAATCATTTGATGAAGAAGGCAAAAAAATTAGAGCAGGTTACATTAATTTAAATAATTGATAGAACGTCAATCATAATATTTGTTTCATACTCTATTTATTTCGTACAATAGAGAGAGTAATGAATGGAGGTTTCAAGCATGAAATTAAATGAAATTGATGAAAATGAATTATATCCTACTGAAAAAGTTGGACCAAGCGTATTAGGTACAATCATATATAAAGTAGGAGAACAAACACAGTTTAAAGGTGCATACATTACAACAAACGAACGTGTAATTATGAGTGTTGATATGAATGGCGAACCTTATAAAAGAGTATTTAGTTATCAAGATATTAAAGCCGTAACAATAGAAGACAAAGGCGTATTATTTATTGAATTCCCTCAAGGTAAAGTTGCCATGATAGATATAGAAGAAGGTAACAAAGAAGAATTCAAAGATTATGTAAATAATTTAGTCCAAAAATAAAACAGTGGGATAGCATTCCACTGCCAATATAATGATAAAAGGCTGAGACAATTAATTGTCTCGGCCTTTTAATTTCCTTCATTTAAACTAATGATATTAATTTCATTAAATATTTCGTCTAGCTTTGAGTAGTCTAAGTCGCCTTGTAATGAATCAGACCAATGTATGATGGCTGATAAATTTGAACCATAAATATATGGAAGTAGAGATTGTGGTATATGGGTTGGGGTTGCGACTTTATCAATATTATTTTTGAAATCTTTACTAAATACTTCTATGAAATACTTAATAAGTTCATCCATAAATTCTTTATCATTATTCATTTGTTTTTCAAATACATCATTTAATTTATTTACGAAAGATTTTTCCATAGATTGAAATGGTTTGTGAAGTCGATCATAAATATCTAATATGAAGAACTCCTTAGTATTTTCTTTTAATGCATATTGTAATAAATCAATTTTATCCATAAAATGTTTATAAAAAGTTGTACGATGAATGAGAGATTTATTGCATATTTCATTAACAGTGATATCAGAAAAATTTTTAATAGTTAATATTTCGAGTAATGTGTCATTGAGCGCTTTTTTAGTTTTGATGACACGTAAATCAGTTTGTTTGGCCAAGATAAATCCCACTCCTTTTTTATACAGTGTATGCATAAATGTTTAAAAATGCAAAAAATAAATAGATGAATTATAATTATAGGTAATGTTGTATAGGAGCGTGAAGCTCTGAATCGATAACGCACGAAGACTCCAGAGATATCGTGCGATTCAGGGTAAATCTGGTCAAAACGCACGAAGACTCAGAAGATATCGTGCGATTCAACACATATCATATTAAATATAAAATAATGAGGCTAGGACACATTAAATGTCCTAGCCTCCTATTTATTATTTTGTTAGCATATTTTTTAAATACTCAGTTTGTTTCTCTATTGAAATTGGGTCTGAATACATAAATTCATTTTTTGGATAATAATAAACATGATCTTCTTTAACTGCTTTTGTGTTTTTCCAAATGCTACCGTCGATTAATGAAGAGGTTGGTTTTTTACCGTCTTCAGTTGGTATGAGTAAATAATCACCTGTATATTTGCTGAAGTTTTCAAATGAAGTTGTTAACCAGCCTTCTTTTGGTATATCTTTTTCTGCGGCTGCTGGGTGTTTAAATCCAAAGCCTTGATAGATGACTTCTGAACCTCTGCCAAAGTTTTTACCTATTAAAGTTAATTCTTTTGGACCAACTTCCATAATCGAAACTGTGCTATCTTTACCGATTTCTTCTTTTACTGTTTTACCTTCTTTAGACATTAAGTCTTCTAATTCTTTTACTTGTTCTTTTGCTTTATCTTCTTTACCTAGTAATTTCCCGATTTCAACGTGCACTTCTTTAAATGTACGTTTACTATGATCAAATGGAACTGTAGGTGCTATTTTTTCGAATTTTTTAATTTGAGGATTTGCGTTATACGTGATGATTAAATCAGGTTTTAATTTTGTTACAGCTTCGATGTCTTCTGATCCAACGCGTTTAGCATCTTTATCGTCTACATATTTAGATTTAGGGAAATCAGCGTCTGTCCCAACTGGATCTACACCAAGCTTTTGGAAGCTACCTTGATCCGTTGTTAATACAACAACTCGTTTTGGCTTATCTGGAATTTCAACAGTTTTACCTTCGTCTGTTTTGTATTTATGTGTATTACTTTTTGATGAATCGTCATCTTTATTTCCACAAGCTGCTAAAATAAGTAACAATGTAGTGATTAATACGAATAATTTTTTTGACATATTTTTCTCTCCTAATTGGTAATTACTTGCAATTATAACATGTAATTTCTATGAATTGATTTTATGTTTTAAAATTTCTAATTTGTTTATTAAAAACATATGATTCATAATATGAGTAATTAAGGAAGTGATGCTTTATGGAAGAAATTAGAATTGAGTGTCCAGATATTTTCGACTATGAACAATGTTTAGCTTATTTAAAAAGGGACGAAAATGAAGTGCTCTTTGATATAGTGGATGACAAAATTTATCGTGCAATAAAGATTGATGATATTAAATTGTTGTTGTCTATTTCTTATGAACGCCACTATTTAATAGTAGAAATTTTAAATGATATATCTATCTCACCTGAAAATACAGAAAGGTTAGTAAATTTTATTGAAGAATGGTTTGATTTTTCTGCAGATTTATCTTTATTTTATCAATATGGTAGAAAAAATGAGATATTGGAACCTTTAATAAATGAATTATATGGATTGAGATTAATCAGAATACCTGACTTTTTTGAAGCTATTTCCTGGGGGATAATTGGACAGCAGATTAATTTAACTTTTGCTTATCAACTGAAGAAGAGATTAGTAGAAAGTTATGGTGAAAAAATGACGTTTGAAAATAAATCATATTATATTCACCCAACAGTTGATGTGATATCCAAAATTACTGTAAAAGAATTGATGGATTTAAAATTTTCTAGAAGAAAAGCTGAATATTTAATCGATGTAGCAAAGATAATCCATTCACAAATGTTAACTAAAGATATGTTATTGAATATGGAAGATAAGGTAGAAATTGAAAAAACACTTGTTAATATTAGAGGCATTGGGCCGTGGACTGCACATTATGTCATGATGAGGTCAATAGGTGTTAAGAATGCTTTTCCTATTGGAGATGTTGGTTTACAAAATGCTTTGAAAGCTATATTAAATTTAGAGCAAAAGCCTTCAAAAGAACAAATGATTGCTCTGAATAAAGGATGGGAAATGTGGAGTTCTTACGCAACATTTTATATTTGGCGAGCACCATATATTAAAAAATAACAGTTTGGATAGGGAAACCGTTTAATAACGTAGATCCCAGTCCAAACTGTTTTTTTTATAAAGTTTCCTCTTTACCATTAAATATAAGTTTCGGTTCAATTGTAGCTTTTAGTGAATGTGCAACTGTACAATATTTTTCTACACTTAATGTAATTGAGCGTTTTAATTTTTTTAAATCAACTTCGCCTTCAACATCAAAAATTAAATTTACATGTTTAACTGCACGAGATGTTATATCTTCTCTTTCATCATCTACAGTAATTTCCAATTTCGTAACATTGGCTAATCGTTCCTTCATAAGATTTGTAACATCTATTCCCGTACATCCAGCTAAACCACTTAACATTAATTCAACTGGTGAAGGGCCATTATCATCTCCACCAGATTCAGTAGGGGCATCAGAAACTATATTATGACCGAATTTTGATTGTGCTCTAAAAGTTTTCTTACCTTGCCATGTAGATTTAATCATAAAGATAACCTCCATATCATTCATATTTGCTTTAATTGTACCAACTTAAAGTAAGGCACACTAGTAAATTGTCTATAAATGAACATTAATTAAATAGCTTGTAGTATATCTATTTTCAAAGTCTTTAACTTTTTATAAAGTTTTTTTGTTTTATGTCTTATTGTTCATATTCAGTTCACATTGGGTCGTTATTATAAATTTATACATTAAGAGAGAGGAACGGATAAACATGAAATTAGCACTTAAAGAACTTACTTATTACAAATTTAAATATTTACTTGTAACTTTAATTCTATTCTTATTAGCATTTTTAGTATTATTTATTTCAGCATTAGCACAAGGGTTAGCGAAAGAGAACGTTTCAGGAATTGAACAATGGAATAAAAGTGAATATGTCATAGCGAGTGACGCAGACAATAATTTAAGCCAATCAAATATCATTGATAAATCAGATGAGGCAATTAACAATGTAGCAAAAGGTGACACAATCAAGACAGCAATGCAGAAAGTTGAAACAGATAGTGGTAAAACAGATTTAATGTTTACACAACTTACAGATAACATTAAACCTGATCCTTCAGAAGGTCACATACCGAAAAGTGACAATGAAGTATTACTAAACGAGAAATTGAAAGCTGAAGGATTTGAAGTAGGGGACAAAATTAAAATAGCAGATAAAGATCAATCATTTAAAATCTCTGGATTTGCTAACAATATCATGTTCTCACATACTTCAATGGCATACGTTAATGAAGATGGAATGAACGATTTAAAAGGTAATCACATTTCAGTTGTTGCTTACGATAGTTTAAGTGACAGCCAAAAAGATGAAATCAACAAATTAGATGACGTAAAAGTTATTTCACAAGATGATATGTTAAATTCAATTCCAAGTTATAATGCAGAACAACAACCATTAAACTTGATGATCGTATTCTTATTCGTAATTTCAGCAATCGTTATTACAGCATTCTTCTACGTAATGACAATTCAAAAAACTAGTCAATTCGGAATTTTAAAAGCAATCGGTACGAAAAATAAAAATTTAATATCTTCATTAATGCTTCAAATATTAATTATTACATTAATCGGAGTTGCATTAGCAATCGCAGTAATTTTAATTTTAGGTGGCGTGATGCCAGTAACAATGCCATTCTTCCTAAATACGAACTTGATGTTATTGATGGTTGCAGTATTCATTGTCGTTTCATTAATCGGAGCAGTATTATCACTTGTTAAAGTTATGAAAATTGAACCACTAGAAGCTATAGGAGGAGAATAATTATGGGATTAGTCGTTGAACATGTTACAAAATCATTCGGTGAAAAAGAAGCAAAAACTCAAGTATTAAATGATATTACATTTACAGCAGATAAAGGTGAATTAATCGTATTAAACGGTGCATCTGGATCAGGAAAATCAACATTATTATCAATCATCGGTGGGCTTTTAGGTAAGAGTTCAGGAGAAATCACTTTAGATGATTTAGATTATGTGAACTTATCAGATAAAAAACTTACAGATATGAGATTAAACCAAATAGGATTTATCTTCCAATCATCACATTTAATACCTTATTTAAATGTAACAGACCAATTAACTTATGTAGGTCAAATGGCTGGAATGGGTAAAAAAGCTGCAAAAGAAAGAGCAGAAAAATTATTAACAGAAATAGGTTTATCACATAGATTGAAATCATATCCAAACGCTTTATCAGGTGGGGAAAAACAACGTGTAGCTATAATGAGAGCGTGGATGAACCAACCAAAAATGATTTTAGCAGATGAACCAACTGCAAGTTTAGATTCAAAACGAGCAATTGAAGTAGTTAAAATGATCAAAAATAATGTAAAAGAAAATAATTCAATCGGTATTATGATTACACATGATGAAAGAGTATTTGAATTTGCAGATAAAGTGATCAAATTAAGTGATGGCAGAATAGAAGATAAAACATCATAAAATAAAAAACACTAGCATTATAATGAAAAGAGGCGGAGACAAATAATTTGTCTCCGCCTCTTATTTTTAGTACTAAAATAGAATATGTTGAATGTGAAATCGCGCTAACGAGCAAGAAAATGTAAACAAGCACGTTAGAAAATCTAACGTGCAAGACTAGAAAAACAAGCTCGTTAGCGACTAAAAAGGCATTAGAAAAGTATAAAATAACACTAAATAAAGATGATTTAGAGTTCTAACGAGCAAGAAAATGTGAACAAGCACGTCAAAAAATCTAACGTGCAAGACTAGAGAAACAAGCTCGTTAGCTTACTGTTAACCAATCAACTTAGCCAATTTATACGATATTATTTTTTCATAAATCCTTTAATATTCAATTTCTCTAATATATCTGGTCTTGTTTTTTGGCTCATCATTTTTCTAATTTGTTCAGACCATGATTCAGAACGTTTACCGTTAGAGCGTTGTTCATAATAATCTTTAATATCATTGTCATATTGTTTGATTTGTTCAAGTTGTTGTTCTTTGTCTGAGTTATATTGATTCTCATGAAAGACATGTTCAAATGGTAATCGTTGTTTTGGTGAACCTTGCTCATCATCACTTGGCACGCCTACAGCCATACCGAATAATGGGAAGACATGCTCAGGTAAGTCTAATATTTCACTTACACGACCAACATCATTTCGTAAAGAACCTAAAAATACAATTCCAAGACCCATATCTTCTGCAGTTAGTGCTACATTTTGTGCTGCTAATGCAACATCAATTGTACCCACTAAAAGACCTTCCGCAGATTCAAAACTTGTTTCCATATTTCCATTTGTCTCTTTATTAATTAAACTATGTCTATAATAATCAATTACATAAACGAATAAGTAGCCATTGTCTACAACATGTTGTTGTCCAGAAATTTCTTTTAAAGCTTTCTTAATTTCAGGGTCAGTAATACCGATAATAGAATACGCTTGTACATAGCTAGATGTAGAAGCCATTTGTCCAGCTTCGACTAATTTTTGGACAGTTTCTTTAGATAGAGGTTCATCTTTAAACTGGCGAATAGATCTATGTTGTTGAGTTAAATCATATACAGATTGTTTCATTACTTAGTTCTCCTTTTTGATACATATGATATATAAATGTTATCAAATTTATAAGAATTATTCATTTTAGCTGACTTATGATTGAAAAAATAAAGAATTGGAAACTGCAAGAGCAATAGGCTCAACGGCGAAGAAATTGCTAAAAAAATAGGAGTTAGTAGATCTACAGTGTATCGGGTTATTAATCATTAAATCCTATTCTATTATGTACTTTTCATTCCAAATCACGATGATGTTATAATGTATGTAACGAAAATAAGTATACACTTATACACCAATCCACTCACTATTAACTTTTCTTTTTTAGGTGTATATATTAAGTAAAGTCAGCCGTTTCATTAATAATACTGAAATTTTAAACCTAGCTTTTACTTTTAAATTTTTATGTACTATTATATTAGCACTTTTTATACATAATGAAGTTATATGGTTTTTATGGATAATCCCTTTATCTATTTCTTCGTTATTTGATAATTTTATGGCACCACTTGTTTACGCGAAAGGGGAACTAACTATGGATTTTAGAGATTTAGAAATAATAAAAACGCTGAATGATGAAAGAAATATTACAAGGGCTGCGACAAAGTTATATGTATCTCAACCTTCGTTAAGTTACAAAATTAATACTATTGAACGAGAGCTTGGTGTATCTTTAATAATACGTACTAAAAAAGGTATTAGATTTACTCCTCAAGGTCTTCATCTCGTTGAGTATGCTAAGAAAACTTTGAATGGATTCAATGAGATGAAGGATAATCTTCATAGCATAGATAACGAAAATGAGGGCGTAATCAGACTTGGTGTTTCTCATAATTTAGCGAGATATGATTTGCCTGAAATACTTAGTAGTTTTACGAATGATTTTAATAAAATTCAATTCAAAATTATTACTTCTTGGAGCCAATCTATTTATAAATTAATAGCATCTGACGAAATTTCACTTGCCATAGTAAGAGGAGATGTATCTTGGAAAGGCTATAAAATTCTATTAGATCAAGAACCTATATGTATAATCAGCAAAGATGAGATTGATATAGAAAACTTACCTACAAAGTCAAGGATAGCTTTTAAGACTGATATAGGATTACAAAATACTATTGATAACTGGTGGAAAGAATCTTACAATGAGCCTCCAAATGAAGCGATGTTAATTGATAACATAGAGTCTTGTTTGAAGCTAGTAGAAAAAGGCATGGGTTATGCAATTGCTCCCAATATCGGTATCAGAGACCATGAAAATTTAAATATAATACCTATAAAAAACAAAAAGAATGAAATAATTTATAGGGATACTTGGTTATTATATAGGGAAGAAGTGGATTATCCATTAATGCAAAAGTTTATTAGACACATTAAATCATATTATAAGTATATTGATTAGTATAAGCAAAGTGTCATAAAAATATTTTATGATAGTGAATAGAATATATGTATTTCCTTTCTACTATTTTATTATGTAATCTAAATTTAAATACTTTTAGATTACTTTTTTTATGGAGGGATATTTTTGAAAAAATATGACGTAATTGTAGTTGGAACAGGAAATGCTGCACTAAGTTCAGCGATATCAGCAAAAGAGAATGGTAGTGAAGTGCTTGTATTAGAAAAAGCTCCCAAAGAAAAAAGAGGAGGAAATTCAATATTTACTGATGGAGCAATAAGGTTTGCTTACAATGATTTACAAGGAATCAATGAAGTTGTCACAGCACTATCAGAAAGTGATTTATCAAAAATACAAATGCCTGATTATAATACTGAAGACTTTTATGAAGATATTTTAAAAGTAACTAATGGTGAGAGTAATCCAGAATTAGCAAAATTTTTATCAAATGAATCATTTGAAACTATTTTATGGATGAAAAAACAAGGAGTAGAGTTTCAATTAAATGAAAATCAGTACTTTGAAATTAATGGAAATAGAAATTTTTGGGGTGGCTTACCTATAAAGACAGTGGATAAAGGGATAGGATTAATGAACACTTTATTTGAAAGATCCCAAGAACTAGGTATCGATATTATATATAGTGCTGAAGTTAATAAAATAAAAATGGATCATAATAAAGTATCAGCAGTAACTTACCTGGATAATAATAAGCAAGGGGTAACTGTAAATACTGAGGCAATTATATTAGCATGTGGTAGTTTTGAAGCGAGTATAGAAAAAAGAGTTGAAAACTTAGGTGAAGAATGGGAAAAAGCAATTGTTAGAGGTACTGAATATAACACAGGTGACGGAATAGAAATAGCTACAGCAATTGGAGCTAAAAAAGCAGGTCACTATGATGGTTGTCATGCTCATACTACAGATTATAACGCTCCTAAGGTGGGTGATTTTTCAAAACCTGGTGATATTTATAAAAAATCATCTTATCCACTGGGCTTAATCATTAATAAAAATGGAGAAAGATTTGTAGATGAAGGTGCTGATTTTAGAAATTATACTTATGCAAAATATGGAAAAGAGACTTTGAGACAACCTGATCAAAAAGCTTTTCAAATTTTTGATTCTCAAGTCAGCCCTATGTTGAGAAAAGAATATAATTTAAAAGAAGCGACTAAGATTGTAGCGGACACTTTAGAAGAACTAGCTATAAAAATGGAGATAAATCCTGATAATTTTATTAAAATGATTGAGAAATATAATTCTAGTGTTCAAGATGGAGACTACAATCCAAGTGTGAAAGATGGTAAATCTACAAAAGGTATTAGCCCAGAAAAGACGAATTGGGCATTAAAATTTGACCAAGCACCTTATTATGCTTTCCCTATTACATGCGGCATTACTTTTGCTTTTGGAGGTATTTCTACAAATACTAAAGCTGAAGTTTTAGATGAACAAAACAATCCTATAGATGGATTATTTGTAGCAGGAGAAATGGTAGGGGGATTGTTTTATCATAATTATCCAGGAGGATCTGGTTTAATGTCAGGTTCAGTTTTTGGTAAAAGAGCTGGGAAATCAGCTGCTGAGTATGTACAAATGAACAAATTAGAAAATTGAGCATAGTTTTTTATATATTGTAAAAAAACAAGTTTTATTTTGCTTTGTAATAGCCCAATTGACTAGATGTTACAAATAAATATCCAATAGCGACAAGCGTGCATAATGAATTCTATAGAAGCATTTGTCCTTGATCGCTCTGGATGTTTTAATAAATAATCTAATTATATTAGCATACATAGCTAACATTTTACTATTATAAAAAATCAGAATTTTCAGTCTTAAAATCACTGTATTTAATCACTGATTATGTTCTGGTTAACATTTTTAATAAAGTATCATACAAATATTTGTAAACGCTTTCAAAATAAGGGGTGGTTCGATGAAAAGATGGGGTATTTTAATCATCGTTTTTTCAATTATATTAGCAAGTTGTGGCAAAGATAATAATTCGAAGGCGTCAAGTAATCAATTTCCCAATGAAACGGTAGAAATTGTTGCACCGGCTTCACCTGGAGGCGGCTGGGATACAACAGCTCGTGCTATCCAAAAAATTATGATGGATGAAAACTTAACCAAGCAAAACATCAATGTTATTAATAAACCTGGAGGTGGCGGAGAAATAGGTTGGCAATATTTAAAAACACGTTCACCGAACACTATATCTATTAATTCCAGTTTATTATTATCTAATAACGAATTAGGATTAAGTGATTTAAGTACAGATGATCTCACTCCTATTGCTATTTTAGCAACCGAATGGATTAGTTTAACAGCATCCAATAAATCTAACTTAAGTTCTGGTAAAGAAGTGATGGAAAAACTAAAAGATGATCCAGAATCTTTAACTATAGGTGTTGCACCAGGTTTAGGCAACAATGATCACTTAGCTTTTGTACAGGCAGCTAAGGCGTATGGCGTTGATGTAGATAAAATAGATTTCCTTGTATATAAAAGTGGTGGAGACTTACAAACCGCTTTATTAGGAGGACATGTAGATGTTGCCTCTACTTCTGTCTCTGAAGTGAAAGAACAGCACCAGATTGGAAAGTTAAAAATATTGGCAGTGACTTCTGATGAACCTGTTGAAGGTATTGAAGAGGTACCTACATGGAAAGAACAGGGTGTTGATGTTGTCTTTCCACATTGGCGTGGTGTGATGGGGCCGAAAGATATGACACCAGAACAAATTGCCTATTGGGATAAAACTATGAAAAAAGTAGTGAAATCGAAAAGTTGGCAAAAAATAAGAAAGAATAATGATTGGCAAAACTTTTACAAAGACAGTAAAGAAAGTAAGGAATTTTTAGAAGATCAACGTAAGAAATATAAAGGATTAGTCAAAGATTCAGGAATGAAATAAAGGGGGAGTATAAATGTCACGACTTGTCTTTCCAATATTATTAATATTATTTGGCGTTATTTATTTAGTGTTGACTTTAAATATACCTAAATCAAATATTGGTAATCCAAATAGCCCAATGTATTTTCCAATGTTAGTTGGATTATTACTTCTTATAATGAGTATTGCTTATTTCTTTCAAGAATTTAAAAAACGTAACGAATCATTTATAGCATTTTCGCAATTACTAGAGAGAAAAACATTCATACGTATCATCTTAACAATTGTATTAACAGTAATATACGCTTTAATATTCGAACGTCTCGGTTTTTTAATTTCAACAATTGTGTTCTTAGGTGCCATTATGTTCTTAATTAATGGATATAAAAGATGGTTACAAAATATTTTAGTTACGGTGATTTTTTCTGGCATTGCATGGTACACATTTTCACAATTATTGGATGTCAGCTTACCTTAAGGAGGTAATTTAAATGGGAATTGATGCAGGAAGTTTTTTAGAAGGACTATCAACTGCGTTTCATCCAATGAATATATTATGGGTGCTTATTGGTGGTTTTCTAGGTACAGTGGTAGGTATGCTACCAGGATTAGGACCTGCGACTGCGGTTGCAGTACTCATACCTATGACATTTGGTATGGAACCAGTGAGCGCATTGATTTTAATGGTTTCAATTTATTATGGTGCCATGTACGGTGGATCGAGAAGCTCTATTTTATTAAATACGCCAGGTGATGGTTCAGCGATTGCAGCTACATTTGACGGTTACCCAATGACCAAAAATGGAGAGGCTGGTAAAGCACTAACGATCTCAGCCATAGCTTCATTAATTGGGGGTATTATTGCAGTATTTGGTTTTATTATATTAGCTAAGCCGTTGTCTGACTTTGCTTTAAAATTTGGTCCACAAGAATATTTTTTACTATTCTTATTTACACTTTCAGCAATTGTAACTTTATCGGCTGGGAAGATGGTCAAAGGCTTTATTGCTACAAGTATCGGTTTAATTATTAGTACAATAGGTGTTGATTTACAATCAAGTATTTATCGTTTCACTTTTGACAATCCTCACTTAAGTGAAGGTATCGACTTCTTAGTTGTTATCATTGGTGTATATGCAGTAGCAGAGGTATTATATAATTATTTGCATTTAGATGCATTGAAACCACCTAATGCTGATGTAGGATCAATGAAATTATCAAAAGAAGATTGGAAACGAACAAGAGGTACTATGTTTCGACAAAGTCCAGTTGGATTTCTAATCGGTGTTTTACCAGGAGCTGGTGGTGCTATTGCGGCAATGTTAAGCTATTCATCAGAAAAACAAATATCGAAAAATGGTAAGAATTTTGGGAACGGCCAAATAGAAGGCGTAGCTGCACCAGAAGCTTCTAATAATGCGGCTGCAGTAGGCGCTTTAATCCCCTTATTAACGATGGGCGTACCAGGATCAGGGACAACAGCTGTAATTTTAGGTGCGGTGGTTATGTTAGGCTTACAACCGGGACCTTTATTATTTGAAAACGAACCTGAAATGATATGGACACTCATTAACAGCATGTTTATCGGTAATTTATTTTTAGTTATTATAAACATTGCTTTAATAGGCTTATTACTAAAGATATTACGTACACCACCTAAAGTTTTATATCCAATTATTTTGGTGCTAGCGTTTATCGGTACATATACATTAGGATATAGTATAACTGATTTCTATATTTTAATTATTTTCGGCATTATTGGATTAGTTATGAAATTATTAGATTTTCCACTTGCACCTTTGATTTTGGCAGCAATTATAGGTTCAGATATGGAACAGAATTTCCGTAAAAGCTTAATAGTAAGTAATAACAATGTAGCAGATATATTTTTGGGATCCCCAATTAGTATCGTGTTATCATTGATGACTATTTTTGCATTGTTTTATCCGCTGATTATACAATTATCTAAAAGAAAGAAAATGAAAAAAATTGGATAATTAGCATAGTATTCACTTATACACCAATCCCCTCACTAATACGAGTAGTGAGGGGGTTTTTTATGTGACTTAGTCGCTTATGATAATGAAAGACTATTTGCAAGAGAACTATCAATATAAAATATTTTCATTTATTCTCTAGTCTTTTCCAGGACCATGATTGAATTTTGTTCCTTTACCTATAGCATAAAATTGTCCTCCAGCTACGTAGTGTACAGTACGTAATTCATCAGGGGCATCGTCAAAGATCCAATGACCATTGTTAAAGACACGATCGTCACTCCAAGCACCAACAATTTCGCCCATAAACAAGTCGTGTTCTTGTTCATTTTGCTCATTTGGCATTACTTTACATACAATCCAGCCAGCACTTCCTTCAACTAATGGGATGTCAACGTCATCTTGATAAAATATAGAAAGGTTATCAAGTTTATTATCCATTTCTTTAGAGCTGTGTTCACCAACATATAAGACTGTTTCCATTTGTTTAACGGTTGGTATATGCACTACAAAATAACCACTCTGCTCAATAAGTTCACGTGTAAAAGCTTGTTTGCCAATATACGCCATAACTTTATAGTTTCCAACAAGGCCAACCCAAGCTGCCGCCATTACATTTTCAACGTTATCGTGCTTGGCAGAAATCATTGTTGTTGGTCCTACTTGTAATAAACGGTAAGCTTTAGATCTTTCAATAGGTTTAATTGCCATTATATATTCTCCTCTTTTATTTCAATTTATTTCTAATTGCTAGTATAATATGATGATATAAAAAAACTAGTATGCACTTTTTAGTAAGATACTATCAAAAAGGAGAGTATTGTATGAATTACTCTAAAACTACAAATGGACAAGTACTCAACAATAAAGGCTTTGATTATACGTTATCGCTTATAGGAGGGAAGTGGAAAATGCACATACTATTCTGTTTATTAACAGAAGAAATTATGCGTTATGGAGAACTGAAAAAATCACTTCAAGGCATTACTCACAAAATGTTGAGTAATCAATTAAAAGAGCTAGAGTTCGATTCACTTATTATCCGCCATGAGTACCCACAAGTCCCACCCAAAGTAGAATATTATTTATCAGAACGAGGTAAGTCATTAATGCCTGCGTTACAGGAACTTTGTAAATGGGGTTCAGAACATATAGAAGATGAATAATTAAGAGACTCCTTATTGAAAAAGGAGTCTGATATATATTGTGTGTCTTTTGTTATACTTATAAACACTATTAAGTATGCTAATAAGGAGGTATATTAAAAATGGATAATATTTATGATAACTCAGCATTTTTTGAAGGGTATAAGAATAAAAGGAATAGCCATTTAAGTTATAATGAGGTAGTGGAAATGCCTGAAATGAAACGCTTAATGCCTGACTTATTTGGAAAGCAAATACTTGATATTGGATGTGGGATGGGAAATCTTATAAACTACATGTTAACGTATAATCCAAACCATATAATAGGTGTCGAACAATCAAAAAACATGATAGATGAAAGCAGTAAGAAATTTAAAGATAAACCTGTGACATTATATCATGAGGATTTTATGAAACTTAATATAGATGAAACCTTTGATGTCATAGTGTCTTCACTAGTATTTCATTATATAGAAGACTTTAAAAAATGTTGTCAGAAATTAAATCAATTATTAAAAAGCGAAGGAACTCTTTTATTTACTATGGAACATCCAATACAAACTGCTACAATGGATCCAGAAATTAAAAAAGAAGATGAAAACGGCGTTTATTTACGAATGGAACACTATTTTGATGAATCTATACGTTCTGCTAACTGGATAGGACAAGACGTCTTCAAATACCATCATACGATTGAGACTATTTTCAATAGTTTAATAAATAGTGGCTTTGAAATCGAATGTATTAAGGACCTTGGACAATCAGAAGAAGTATTTAAATACTATGATGAAGAACGTATCAACAAGTTAAAACAGTTTCCTCCGTTTATATTAATTAAAGCGAAAAAGAAATAAAGTAGCACTTATTTTCGTTTTTCATGGATATTAAATATATGAATGTATCGGCCAAAGATACAATGGGCAAGAAGTTCTTTACTATGATGAGTGCAATTGCAGAACTGGAAGCTGCAAGAGGAATCAAAAGAGACAGGAGTTAGTAAGTTTACAGTGTATAGGGTTATTAATCATTAAATCTTATTCTATTATGTACTTTGCATTCGAAACCACTATGATGTTATAATATATGTAACGAAAATAAGTATTCACTTATACACCAATCCCCTCACTATTACGAGTAGTGAGGGGATTTTTGTTGGTGTGACTTAATATCGCCTATTTTTTATTGCGTTTACTTAGCCAATAAGTAAAATACGCAATGGCACAGCCACTGATGATTGGAGCAATGATGTGAACGAAAATAAGCATCACTTTATACACCTCCTCTCTACGTCAAATAGACGCCTGAGAGATAGGCGACATCATTATTATATCATCTGTAAATACACAAGCATATGCACTTTCTATTAGGCTTAAGTATATTATTTATAAGGAATTTTGAGAGAAGAATGGAAAAGTTTTTAATATTCTTCATTCTAAAATAAATAACCCGTTAAGTATACTTAATAAAAGTGACAGAAGTCAGTAGAACTAAGTACAAAGGGTTATTAATAATTAAATCCTATTCTATTAAGTACTTTGCATTCAAAACCACAATGATGTTATAATGCATTTAACAAGAATATCTGCATTTGATGCACCAAACCCCTCACTACTGAGAATAGTGAGGGGTTTTTTGGTGTGACTTAGTCGCCAATTTTTTATGCTCATTTTTCTCTTTTCTTATATTCTGCTATTGCCAACATAATTATTGTGTGAATATTACTAAACACAGCAAAACAAAAAATAAAAGACCTGTTAAAATATTATGTTTTTTTGTATTTTTGACTTCTACATCATTCTTTCCTGTTCTTCTTTTTTGAAAATTACTCATGCTAATTTTTAACAATAACAAAATAAAAGTAATAACAATCACTAAAAATAACTTATAAATAATATCCAAAATATCACCCACTATATAAAATACATACCCAATACAAAACCAAGTCTAACAAATTACTACGTGAAGTTAGTCCTAATGGTCTGGCAATATTAGAATGATGAAAGTAGCAAATAAAGCTGGAATGATAGAAGAGGCACGCATACGAAAAGGGCGTGTAGTTGAAGGTGAATTCTATTATGTACTTTGCATTCCAAACCACTATGATGTTATAATACATTTAACAAGGAACTAGCATAGATACATCAATCCCCTCACTATTACGAGTAGTGAGGGGATTTTTGTTTGGTGTGACTTAGTGCATTTTCAAAGGCAAATGATTTTAAATATAAAACTTCAATCCGTTAGAAGATCTAATAGATTATAAATTATAAAAAGCATTAAAGACTTGGTCTAAGTCGTGCTCTGCGTTTTGTAAAACTGTTTCTTCGGTTAATATGGCTGTACCTTGGGCTCGTGCAATATAAAATGTATCAAATGCCATAATATCTTCAAACATTGCTTTTAAATAATTATAAGAAAAATCTAAAGCTGTATATCGATCATCATTTGTATATATTGAACCACTGGCTTGTAAATATAAAGCTTTATAGTTATCAGTCATTAATCCTACTGAACCTTCTGAAGTATATTTGAAAGTTTGGCGTGCAATCAAAATATTATCTATATAGTCTTTTAGTTGAGAAGTTACATTAAAATTGTGAAGCGGTGAGATAATAACAATTCGATGAAATGATTTAAATTGGAAAAGTAAATTATTAGTGATTTCGGACATGTGTTGTTCTTCTTCAGTCATTGTTTTACCTGTTTGTTGTTTGTCCCAAATATTTAATAGCTGAGTTGTGTCAATACGAGGTAAATCAATAGCATGTAAATTCAAAATTTCTGGTGTATCATTTGAAAAAGTCTCTTTATATTTTCTTAGGAACAATTCTTGTAGTTTATAAGAAAAACTATTCTCATTGTTAAAATCGGGATGTGCATTAATAATTAAAGTTTTCATAGTATATACTCCTTATTTCTTTGATAAAATAAGTATAAAACTTAAAGGTGACTAAATAAGGCACCTTTGAAGGAGGAATTATGAAAAAATCTGAGCGATTAAATCAAGAACTCATTTTCTTAAGTAATAAAACTACATTCCATTTAAAAGATATTATGCAAGAGTTTAGTATTTCCAAACGAACGGCACTAAGAGATATTCAAGAACTTGAAGCCATGGGATTGGCACTATACGTTGAAAGTGGACGATATGGGGGATATAAGTTGATTTCTCAAAATTTATTAACTCCTATTTATTTTAATAACAATGAAATATTGGCAATATTTTTTGCATTAAAAGCTTTAGATATTTTATCAAGTACTCCTTTTGAAAAATCTTATGAGCAAATTAAAGAAAAATTATTTGCAAGTTTACCTAATGAAAAGCAGCAAGATATCGCTAAGATATTAAAATATATTCATTATTATAATGTTGCGCCAATAAATAGTGCAGATAACTTAGATCGAATTTTAACTTCCATTATGAATGAAGATAGAGTTTATATCACATATACGCAATATAAATATGAAGAAACTGAAATTCAAATTTATGATTTGTTTTATAGAAATGGTATTTGGTTTTGCAGTGCTTATGATTTCAATAAGAAGTCGTGGGGAATTTATCGATGTGACTATATAACAAAGCTAGATATAAGTGAGGGGAAGCAGCCTTTTTCTCGAAAAAAACTAGAGGACATAAAGCAGACTCATGAACAGATGTTTAATGATATCCCATTTAAATGTAAATTAACGAATTTTGGGATAGAACTCTTTTTAAAGAAAAATTATCCAAATATGAAACTAGAATATATAGAAGATGTCCCTTATATCACAGGCGGCTATAACATTGAAGAATTGGGCTATATGACTGATTATTTAATATCATTAGGTGAGCATGTAGAGATTATATATCCTAAGCAGCTTAAAGAGAATTATATAGGGAAACTAAAAAGTATTTTAAATAAATATGAATAATAGAATGGTTCTTAGGTTATGGAAGCGGATATTTGTAGTGCGAAAGCATTAAATTTAATTTTGATGAACTTTTATTAATTAAATGTATATTGTATTTACTATGGAAAAGTAATTTGATATTATTTAATTTAAATTTAACGGTTATTATCAATCACTATTTTTCATTCCTAGGGATAAAGATTACCAATGTTAGAATTTCATTTCCGCAAAAAAAGTCAGAACATTCCGATAAAATCGATTATGTGAAGATTAGTAGACATTTGGTATCAATTAAAGACTATTTAAGAAATGTAAAAAAGTCCAAAAAAAAAGAATTGATAGAATATATAAATTGGTACATATAAACATCTAAAGGGGATAATACATATGAAAACATATATTTATTTTATTAGGCATGCAGAATCAACCTTTGTATTTGGTAAAGAACGGGAACGTCCAATAACTAATAAGGGCATTATTGACTCTGAAAAAATATCAGAGAAGCTGAGTAATATAAAATTTGATCATTTTATTTCAAGTCCATATAAAAGAGCAATACAAACTATAGAACCATTAGTTAAGAATAGTGAGATAGAATTGTTTGAAGAATTAAGAGAAAAATCTTTAAAAGGTGAATTTAAACTTGATAAAAGTTCAATAGATGAGGCTATTAAAAAATCGTTTATAGATATAGATTTTAAATTAGAAGGCGGTGAAAGTACACGAGAAGTTCAAAATCGAGCGATACCGTTAATTGAAAGCATAATAGATGATGAAAGAATCAAAAATATTGCAGTAGGTACCCATGGAAATATACTAACTTCTATATTGAACTATTATGATCAGAGTATTGGATATGACTTTTGGAAATCATCATCAAAGCCTGACATTTATAAATGTGAATTTCACAAAAATATATTAATGAATATCGAGAGAATTGAATGAAACATTAGATAAAACTATTGAATCTAATGAAGGTGATTTGAAATGGTTTAATATTGAAAAGTTACCTTATTAAGAAAGACATTATTAAAAAATATGATTATATTAAATATTTTAGAATTTAACCTAATAATAAGCAGTATGATCTTAGGTGAATAGTTGGAGGCTGGAAATGTATTTTATAGGAATAGTACCATCAGAAGAAATATATATAGAATTATCTAACATACAGGAACAATATATGAATAAAATTGGTGTAGAACCACATGTTACTCTTAAAGCACAAAGTCAATTAAATGAAAGCCAAGAATGTTTGAAACAAATAGAAGATATTATCAGTGAAACAAAGCAATTTTATATTACACCAAAAACCATTGAATTTTTTGGAGAACAAGTTTTATATTTATCACTATATTCACCTGAATTAATCAAATTGCATAATCAATTAGTTGATATATTAAAAGTACCTAAAGAATTAAAAGAGTATTATTTTGAAGGAGGGTTATTCGTACCACATATAACAATAGGTAAAACGACATATTTCAATAACATAAGTACAGGTAATAATTACAGAACGTTATTAGAAATAAAAAAAGAGTTACAGGATAAAAAAACTTTTAATTCATTCTTAGTTGAAAAAGTATATCTATACAAATATATAGATCAAAAGTATGAGCGTATAAAAACTCTCTATTTAAAAAATTTATAAAATGTTCTAAGTAATAGCAAGACAATAGAAAATAATTGATGTTTGCTTACAATATACATACATCAATTATTTTCTAACCACTCACTTATATACATTTTTTTAAGTTCACGATTAGGGTTTTTTAATTCAGTAATAAATTCTAAACTATTCTTATCTAAATCATAGAAATGAATTTTGGCATATGCCTTATCTTCATGTGGAGAAACAAAGGGTTCTTTACCTTCAAATCCAAAAGCTTCTCTTGTACTTATTTGGCGATCTTTTAACCATGAGATTGACTGTTTCAGATTTTCTAATGACACCTCAAAAGCGACATGTCTTATAGATGGATGATATGGATATTTAGTAACATCAGTTTCCCAAAGACCAAGCCAGCTCTTATTCTCTATAATCCATAAAAAGGCAACTTTATTTGGAATAATGCTTTCTAGTTTTAACCCTAATTTTTCATAAAAAACAATAGAATCTTCTAGATTCGAAACGGGTAAATGTGCTTCAAACAAACCTTTTATCATTTAATCACCTTTTCTAAATAATTGTATAAAGAAATATTTTTACATCATATTTATAACTTTTACCAAATGTTTCATACGTAATCCAACTTATTAATAAAAATACGATGGCTATAATCGCAACTAAATTACCTTGTAAGTTTGGTAATATATCTTGATGTATTGCTAATCGAATTTCTCTTAATACGAAATTAGTTAATAAAAGAATTAGTCCTAATAATCCTATAACTTCTCATAGATAAAAAAGTAGTGAAGATTATCTGCTGTCGTAGATTTCTTCACTACTTTTTTTAGTATATTTTCAGACGTATTCGCCAACAAATATTATTTAATTTTATTTAAAGCTTGTTCTAAGTCTTTGATAATATCATCACTTGATTCTGTTCCTACTGAAAGGCGGACTAAATCTTTTGTTACGCCTGATGCAACTTGTTCTTCTTCGGACAGTTGTTGGTGGGTTGTGCTTGCTGGATGTATTACAAGTGATTTAGAGTCTCCTACATTTGCTAATAATGAGAATAGTGATAGGGCTTCTACAAAGTCTGGAATTGCTTCGGAATCGCCTTTAACTCCAAATGTTAGTATTGCTCCTTGTCCTTTTGGTAAATACTTCTTAGCGAGTTTATGATATTGATTTGATTCAAGTCCTGGATAGTTCACCCAGCTTACTTTATCATGTGATTCTAAAAATTCTGCTACTTTTTGGGCATTTTCAGAATGACGTTCTGTTCTTAAATGTAATGTCTCAAGTCCTATTAAGAATTGTTGGGCATTAAATGGTGATAATGATGGTCCGAGATCTCTTAATAATTGAACACGTGCTTTTGTAATATAAGCTGCTGGACCTACGTCATTAACGTAAGAAACGCCATGATAACTTGGGTCAGGTTCTACTAATCCTGGGAATTTTCCGTTATCCCAATTAAATTTACCACTATCTACAATTACGCCACCGATAGACGTTCCGTGACCACCAATGAATTTAGTTGCTGAATGTACAACAATATCTGCACCATATTTAATTGGTTGTAGTAGGTGAGGTGAAGCAAATGTATTATCTACTATTAAAGGAATGCCATTTTTATGTGCTACTTCAGCGACACCTTCAATATCCAGTACATCAATACGTGGATTACCGATAGTTTCAGCGAAGATCAGTTTAGTATTGTCATTAATTGCAGCTTCGAAATTTGCTGGATCATCTGGATCTACAAAATGTACTTTAATGCCAAATTTCTTTAGTGTAACTGCAAATAAATTATATGTACCACCATATAAATTAGTAGATGCAACAACTTCAGAGCCACTTTCGGCAATGTTTAAAATACTTAAAGTAATGGCAGCTTGTCCACTACCTACACTTAATGCAGCTAAACCTTCTTCTAATAATGCGATACGTTTTTCAAAGACATCATTAGTCGGATTCATAATTCGAGAATATATATTACCTTCTTCAGCTAAGGCGAATAAGTTTTTAGCATGTTCAGTTGATTTAAATGTAAATGACGTAGTTTGATGAATAGGAACGGCTGTTGAACCAGTAACTGGATCAGGTACTTGACCACCGTGAATTGCAAGCGTTTCTTTATTCCAATTTTCTTGTGTCATTAATAAATACCTCCTTAAGTTATATATGTCATTATAGTCAGACAATTTTAAAAATTCAATCTAATCCGAGTAAAAAGATAAGAAAATTTTATAAATGGCTTGAATTAGGGATTTTAAATTAAAACCGACTTTACTTATAGGAATAGTTGTGATAAATTCAACTTAATATTTTGTTCGGGAGTGAATGACTTGATAACAGTTGAAGGGTTACACCATAAGTTTGGGGATAATGAAATTTTGAAAGATATTAATTTTGAACAAGAAAAAGGGACAGTTACAGCAATTATAGGACCAAGTGGTTCAGGCAAAACCACTTTATTAAGAAGTTTAAATATGCTTGAAACACCATATAAAGGTGTAATTGAATTAGGAGATACGTTATTTAATATTGAAAATTTTAATAAAAATGATGTAGCAAAATTAAGAAAACAGTCGGCTATGGTATTTCAGCAATATAATTTATTTAAAAATCGTACAATTTTAGAAAATATTACTGAAGGTTTGATCTATGGACAAGGCATGAGTAAGAAAGAAGCAAATGCTAAAGGTATGGAATATTTAGACAAAGTTTCACTAAAAGATAAGGCAAATGCATACCCAGTACAATTATCAGGTGGGCAGCAACAACGTGTAGGTATCGTAAGAGCATTAAGTATTGAACCAGAAGTGCTTTTATTAGATGAACCAACTTCAGCATTGGACCCTGAATCTGTACAAGGCGTGCTAAATATTATTCAAGAAATTGCTAGTGAAGGTAGAACGATGGTTATCGTGACACACGAAATACAGTTTGCTAAAGAAGTTTCAGACCAAGTCATATTCATGGATAATGGAGAAATTATTGAAAGCGGTAGTCCTGAGGATGTAATTGATAATCCATCATCGGAACGTACAAGAAAATTTTTAAGTCGTTTAACTTCAACAGTTGGGGCATAGGAGGTATGAAATGAAGTATATCAAATTTCTAATTGTAAGTGCATTAATCATTTCATTATCTGGTTGTGGTCAAATTTCTAAAGAAAATAATGATAAAAAAGTTATAAAAGTAGCATTATCAGCTGAAGTAAATCCGCCGTTTTTATATACAGACAGTGATAACAATCCAGTTGGCTATGATATGGATTATATGAAAGCTCTTGAAAAGAAGTTGCCACAGTATGATTTTCAATATGAATTTGGTGAAGAGGAATCAAACGTCGTCGGAATTGGTGTAGGTAAATTTGATATGGGGATCAATTGGTTCTTCAAAACGCCAGAACGTGAAGAAAAATTTTTATATCAAAAAGAACCTTACGTATATTCTTTAACGACTCTAATTGTACATAATGATACAAATGATATTGAGACATTGGATGATTTACATAATAAGAGACTTACACCTATGGCTCCAAGTGGTGGGCTTTATTCTATTCTTTCTGGGTATAACAAGTCTCATAAACAACAGATAGATATTGATGAAATTCAAAAAGTATCTAATGGTGAAAATTTTAAAATGATTGAATCAAAACGTCGAGATGCAATGTTCTTAAATTTAACAACATATCAAGCGATTCAAAAAGAATTAAATGCTGATGTTAAAGTAGGTGGCGTTGTTTCAAAAGAATCTATTCATATCTTATATAACAATAAAAATACGCAATTACAAAAAGATATTGATAAAGCGACTAAAGAATTAAAAGAAGATGGTACGCTTGTGAAATTATCTAAAAAATGGTTTGGATTTAATGTATTTGAAGACAGAGATTCATTAAATGACATTAAAGATAGATTATAAGGAGGAGAAAAATGGGAACGACAACTTGGCCAGATTTGTTTATGCAAATTTTAGATAAATTACCAATTACGCTATTCATCATTATTATTTCTCTTCTATTTGCTTTAATTTTAGGGCTGATTTTAGCAGTTATAAGAATAAAAGAAATACCGATATTAACTCAAGTTGTGAAACTGTATGTTTCTTTCGTGAGAAGTACACCGCTTATTTTGCAATTATTTTTAGTTTATTTTGCATTGCCGATTGTCTTGCAATGGATTTACATTGATATTAATCATTTTAGTCGTCTATTTTTTGTCATATTAACCTTCACTCTGCATACAGGTTCATACTTATCTGAAGTGATGAGAGCTGGGTATAATTCAGTTGATAAAGGACAGATTGAAGCAGGAAAAACAGTTGGTTTACGTGATAGAACAATATTGACGAGAATTATTATTCCTCAAGGATTTAGAAATAGTTTACCAAACATCGGTAATCAAGTAATAGAACTGATTAAGGATACTTCACTTGCATTTACTATCGGACTTATTGACATGATGGGGCAAGTTAACTTAATTATAGGGAATAATTACGGTTTAGGAATGTTTCCTGTATATGTGGCGATATGTATTATTTACTGGGTTATTTGTATATTAGTAGAATTTATCGTCATGCTTTTAGAGAAAAAATATAATATACCATATCAAACTGAACAAATGAGGTGAATAAATTGTCTATAGATTTTCCTTTTATGTATGAACATGTTGGAGATATATTAAAAGGTGTTCCAACAACATTATTAATTGCAGTTATAAGTATGGTGTTTGGTTTAGTAATAGGTACTATATTTGCGTTAATTCGAAAAAGAAAGATACCTGTTATCAATCAAGTTATAGTTGTATTTGTGTCATTCTTTAGATCAACACCTCTCATTGTTCAGTTGTTTGCATTTTACTATGGTACGCCTGTACTAATAGAATGGTTGAATAAAGTTTGGCAATTGAGTTTAGACCCTGATGGCGTCAGTTCATTAACAATCGTTCTCTTTGTATTCACATTACATTCAGCAGCATACTTAACAGAAGTTATGCGAAGTGGATTGAAAAGTGTAGACGATTCGCAAATAGAAGCGGCTATAACAGTTGGTCTAAGAAGACAACATATCTTGATGAGAATTGTAATTCCACAAGCACTAGGATATGCGATACCGAATTTAGGGAATCAATTTATAGCTTTAATAAAGGGAACGGCAATTGCATTTGTTGTTCAAGTAACAGAAATATTAGCGATTAGCCAAATTATAGCTAATGACGGTTATAGATTTGTCGAAGTGTATATCATCGCAAGTGTAATATATTGGATTATGGCGCTGTTTTTCGAATGGGTTTTCGGAAAAATGGAAGCAAGAGTTGGGAAATACTTATATCAAACATAAAAAAACGAGGTCAGCATTACGTTTGTGCGAAAATAGTAATGTAGGACCTCCTTTTTTTATAAATTTTTTCATTTGATGTGTATACTAATATTATAAATATAAGTTGGAGGTACATCATGATTGAAATTCGACCAGTTAAAATAGAAGATGCAAATGAACTTTTAGAAATAGATATTAGAAATAGAGAACTATTTGAAACATATTCAGCAGCAGATAGAAAAGACTCAGATTATCAACTATATAATTATAGAAAAAATATAGAAAAATACTTACAAGATATGAAAAATGACGATGGTTACCATTACGTAATCATACAAAAAGAAGAAAATAAAATAATAGGTACGATCGACTTATTCGCAGTGGTTAGACATAATATCCAAAGTTGCATGATGGGATATGCATTAGACGAAGCATATAGTGGGCAAGGAATTACGACAATCGCTGCAAAAAAAGTAATCAAAATAGCATTTAATGAGCTAGGATTTCATAGAGTAGAAGCAGGCGCACAACCAACAAATGTAGGGTCAGTAAAAGTATTAGAAAAAGCAGGTATGATAAGAGAAGGTCTAAACAGATTAAACGTTAGAGTCAAAGGAGAATGGAAAGACCATTATTTATACGCAATCGTAAATGAGAACTTTTAAGGATGTGGAATAGTATTGTGGATGGTGTTATCAGGATTAATAATCTATTTAGTATTATTTTTATATTCTAAATATCTCATTAAAAATGAGAAATTCATGCTTATTCACTTAATGTTTACCTTGATTTTTATATGTTTTAGTCAAGTATCCATTATATATTTTGAAAATTTAAATGGACAATTGAATGTGTATACTTTAGTACTTGGTTTGTTATTTATATTTATGATGAGTGTATCTATGTTCTTACAAGTGATATGTGATATTTTATTAGCTACACAACTTGTAAGAAATGAAATAGTAGATAAAATATTCAAAATTGTATCAGACCCTATTGAAGTTATGAGTCATATAGTGAAATCAATTTGGTTGTTGAGTTTGGGAATGTTAATGATTCAAAATCATTATTATATTTTAGGAGTTATAACATTAATATGGGGATTATTGATAATTTATTACTTCAATATTTTAATTAACTATTATACTAAACAAAATAAAGGAATAAGACCTAATACAGTATTTATAAATGTAGAAACTTTATTGATTTTTACTATTTTGTTTATAGGTATATTAGTGATATAAAGTTTTCAGGCCGATAAAAAAATTTATCGACCCGAAAACGCGAAATACGGACCGATAAAAAAATTTAGCGACCCGAAAACACGAAATACGGACCGATAAAATAAAATAACGGTCCAGAAATGCGAAATACGGACCGATAAAATAAATTATCGGTCCGTATTTTTCCTATTTTCCTCTCTACCTTGTATCGGGTTGGTCGATTTTTCTATGATGGTCTATATAAAGTCCTAGTGGTGTGAGTATGAGTGCGATAATGATGTATGCCCAATTGGATGTATAAATTTTTGGTCCTAGTTGCAAGTAAAATCCTGGTAAGTAGAATGCTAATATTGTTAGTACGAATGTGCCTGATATTAAAATATTCGTTATTGTTGTGGTCCAATTTGATTCGCTATATATCCTTATTTGTACTACTTTGAATATCATCCATATAAAAATGAATATCATCGTAAATCCTGTTACAAACGTTATAAGAAATGTATATAGGTAAGTGTATTCTATTTGAGTGAAGAATCCTGTAAATCCTCGTATAAATGAAAATACGCCTAATAACATTAATATGTGTAAGCCTATAAATTTAAAGATATTTTGAAAAGTACGGTTAGGCATGTTTTTAATCATATTATCTGCATGTTGTTTTGGGTCATGATCAAAGAATTCCATTGCATGCATGCCGTCTTTTTCTGCACTTAATAAATGATTAAGTATGTTAAGTAACATTTTTTCTGAATCATGTTCGTTAATACTTAAGTTAGCACGGACATATGTTATATAGTTTTCATATACTTCTCTATCGTGACTATTTAATCTTAGTCGTTTTACATTGTTTTCAATTATAAGGTCGCGTGTTGATTTTTTCATCAGCGTGTTCCTTTCTTTGTTCAATAATTTCATTTTACCAAGTATTTTATTATAAAACATTACTAATTTGAGGTTTATACTTTTTACAGATGATTAAATTTCCGATATTATTAAATATGACAGGTGGTGAATGCTTGGAGATGTTGACTTTATTTATTGTATTTTTAGTAGGTATTTTTGCTGGAACGATTAATATAGTTTCAGCAGGTGGATCGTTAATTGTTTTACCATTACTTATATTTTTTGGATTACCTACTACAGTTGCGAACGCTTCGAACAGAGTTGCAATTTTAGTTCAGAATATACTAGGTTTATATGTATTTTACATAAAAGGAATGCGCAACGTTAAGTTAAGTCTTATCTTGAGTATACCCGCTATTATTGGCTCTTTTATTGGCGTACATTACGCAATTAATCTCCCAGACGCAATTTTCAACCGCATGTTAGGTATTATTATGCTTCTCGTTTTAATTATTATGATCATTCCAACTAGATGGAAAGGTGCAAACAAGCAAACTGAAAAATTATCCATCTTTAGAATTGTTCTTCTCATTATTGTATTTCTAGCATTAGGTATATATGGTGGCATTGTTCAAGCTGCTGTAGGATTTTTATTCATTATAGCTTTAAATTTAATTATGCCGAAATTAAATTATGCTGAAGTTCAGTGTATGAAAACTTTAGTCATAACGATTTACTTATCGCTATCGACATTTGTATTTATTTTTCAAGGGTATGTTAATTGGCCATTTGCAATCAGTTTGGCACTTGGATCAGGTATTGGTGGACTTATAGGTGGTCGTTTGACTGTTTCGTTGCCTGAAAAGAAATTAAAAATCATTATGTTTATCGTTATATTTATTTTAGCAATTAAATTATTGATAGAGAACAATTAGGTAGGTAGAACAATGTTTATCATAAAATACATTCAAGATGATGCAAATATTTATAAGATTAGCCAAATGGCTGCAAAGGCTTTTAAAGATGAGAGATATAGTATGAAATTGGCAGTGTCTCTAGAATATGAAGCAATCAAAGGCTCTCTTGAATACGAAAAAAGTATCTTGATTGGTGCTTTTATTGAAGAAGAATGTGTTGGCTTCATATGGGCTAAATTTGATTATAAGGATAAAGAAGTTAAAATTTATAACCTTCTTGTTACTGAAAATCATCGAAAAAAAGGAATCGCTAAAACTTTAAAGCGAGAAGTAGAAAAGTGGGCTCAACAAATGGGTGCATATTCCATAGTTTCAACTGTCCTTGCCCACAATGAAAATATGATTCATATTAATGAATCAATGGACTATGAAGTTGAAAAAATTATTATGCGTAAAAAGTTATTTTAAATAGAAGAGAGGAATTCTATGGCCATATTCGAAGGTTTCTTATGGTTCATTATGGGAATTATCCTAAGTTCAATTATTCATCATTACATTTCTAAAATACCATTAAGTTTTGTTCAAATTATTATTGGTTTTGTTATATTTCTATCTCCAATTCCAGTTGAATTAAACTTTGAATCAGAAGTGTTTATGGTGGGCATTATCGCGCCATTACTATTTTTAGAAGGTATTTCAGTTTCGCGTGTCCATTTAGCTCGGTATTTAAAACCCGTTATGTCAATGGCACTTGTACTCGTATTTACAACAGTTCTAGGGGTCGGATTCTTATTACATTTAATCTGGCCAGAACTACCATTAGCAGCGTGTTTTGCTATTGGTGCAATTGTTTCTCCAACTGATGCGGTGGCAGTTCAAGCTATTGCAAAAGGTAAGATGTTACCAAAAGGTTCTATGACAATATTAGAGGGTGAATCTTTATTAAATGATGCAGCAGGTATCTTATCATTTAAGATTGCTTTAGCAGCTTTAGTAGGTGGATCATTCTCATTATCAGGAGCAGTTGGACAATTTCTTATCACGGCAGTCGGAGGCGCAATTGTTGGTCTTATACTTGGTTATGGTGTAGTGCAGTTGCGCGTTTACTTAACTAGAAATGGTATTAATAATGGGAATATGTTGACGTTTATACAGGTTATAACACCATTTTTAGTATATATCGTTGCAGAAACATTCCATTCATCAGGCATTATTGCAGCTGTTGTCGCTGGTTTAATTCATGGTGTTGAAAAGGATAGAATCGCACAAGCAACTACGAAGGAACAAGTTACTTATAATCATACTTGGGATTTATTAAGTTACTTATTAAATGGATTTGTATTTATTTTATTAGGTTTCTTAATACCAGAAGTATTATTTAACATTTTAGAAGAACCAAAACACGAAGTAATGCATGTTATTGGCATGACACTGTTTGTAGCAGCATTAGTTTATACATTTAGATTCATTTGGGTGCTTATTTCATACCCGTATTTCTACTTACCTGAAAGTAGATTTTCTAGAATGTTAAATAGTGGGAAAGATATAGAACCACAATCTCAAATAGATAAGCCGAATCGTTTTAAATATGCATTTATTATGACGATATGTGGGGTGCACGGTACAATTTCATTGGCAATCGCTTTAATGCTACCATTTAAATTATCCGAACACACAGACTTTATTTATAGAGATAATTTACTATTTATAGCGACAGGTGTTATTTTGATCAGTTTAGTATTAGCACAATTAGTACTTCCACTTGTAACGCCTAAAACTAAACCGAAAGAACAAAGCTTACTAACGTTTAATGAAGCTAAAGTCTTACTTATAGAAAGTGCATTAGAGAACTTACAAGAATTTTACAGTAAAGAAACAAGTTATATTTACGGGAAAATTACACGTAGTTATCATATGCAATTATCATTCTTAAGAGAGAACGATGAAAAAGATGAAGATATTAAAGAATTAGAGCGTATGCAAAGAATCGCTATTGATACAGAATTTAGAACGTTAGATAAATTGATTAAAGATGATAAAATTTCACAAAATACATTTGATAACTATAGACAAATTACTGAACGTTCAACTACCTTTAAGAATGCATCACTGTATACGAAAGTTAAACTAATGGTGAAGTTATTTGTTCGACGTAGAAAAATTAAAACATTTGTCAATGCAACAAGTTCACTTTCAATTGAAGCAAACTTAAAAGAGATGAGATTTATAACTAGAGAAGTTCATTTCCAAGTTGTAAAAAGATTAACTGAAGAAATGAATGATGATAATGAGTTTGAAATTAGCATCGTTTGTGATTCTTATTTAAATAAAGTTGAAAGATTAACACCTAATCATTTTAAAGGTAACCATTCAGCTGTCTATACAGAAATGGAAATATACGCTTTAAGAATTCAAAGAGAAATGATTAATGAGTTAACTGAAGAAGGTAAAATTGGGCGTGCAATGGCTATAAAATTAAGAGAATCCGTTAATTACGATGAAATGATAGTACTAGGCAATAGTATCTAATTTGTTTTCAATAGATAGCTTACATGTAGTGTGGTAAAATATTTAAGACTATATATAGGAGGCGACACCTATGAAGAAAGCACTTTTACTGATGGTGAGCTCATCAATTATTTTAGCTGCATGTGGCAATGATGATGAACAGAAGAATTTAGAACAAGAAATTAAGTCTTTAGAACAATCATCTAAAGATTATCAAAAAAATAAAAAGTCTTTAGAAAAAGAGAATGAAAAATTAAAAGATAGTATTAAAGACAAAGAAGATGAGTTGGAAAAACTCAAAGATGAAGTTAAAGCAAATCAATCTGATACAGAAGAGTCAAAGAGCAGTAAAGAAGATTCTAAAGATAAAAAGGAAACATCAAGTACAGAAAAAGAGCAATCAGCAAAAAAGCCTTTTCCTAATACAATTCGTACTTCAACAAATGGTGAAGTTGAAGTAGTAGATGACATTGATGGTAAACATTTTCAATTTGAAGATAGTGGTATGAAGGTAAGCATTGACCATTTACAGATTTTCCAAGTGAATAATATGCCAGAAGGTCAGGTGTTGCTCTTCAATGGAGCTAAAGATGGTTATGTTGTCATGTATGAAGTCGTAACTGAAAATACAACAAATGATAAGTTATTCTATGACAACACAGCATCTATCCAACATGGAGAACAAACACAACGTTCTGACTATGCTTCATTTATACCAGATTCTCATAACGAGAAATATATGAAGAAATCTAAAGAAAACACTGATGAATATCAACCAGGTGAAAAGACTAAAAGTTTAAAGTCTATTCCTATTTCTGAAAAAGTGTATCAAGCAATTAAAGATAATAGTGCAACATTCAATATTCATGGCGGTGTGAGTAAGACATCTACATATGATGATGCGTCTGACAAAGTTAAATCTTTTAAATTGAATATATAGGTTTGGTTTAGTTTGAATTGTATTAGGGAATAAACTATAAATGATTATTTGAAAAGAGGGATGTTATCGTGCATGAAAAAGAATTTGTTCTCATAGAAGGAAAGAAAATAACATTATTAGAATTAGGCAAAGAAATCGAGAATATAACTGGTCGTACTTTGAAAGTAACAACAGGTGAAGTGAGAAGTTGGCCATCAGAAGCAGTTGTTTTCGATCGCAAATCTAACGTTAATCAAGTAACATATCGATTTAATGATGTTAATGATATAATTGATGCAACGATTGAAGTTCCTAGAGGATTTAAAGACTATGATACAGACCCTGTAACAGTTAAATTGTTGACTTATATTAGAAGAGCATAGAATATGAACAAACCTCTAACATAATGAGTTGTTAGGGGTTTGTTTTATACATAAGGAGATTATAATGAAATCAAAAATCATCATGATTAGTTTAATAGGATTAATGGCATTTGTAATAGTTGGTTGTTCAAATAATGTTAGTGAAGACAAAGGAAAAGATGGAAAAATAGTTCTATCACCAAACAGTGATGATATAAAGGGTAAAGTACTTTTTGATAGTGCTCACGGTCAAACTGCAGGCAGTGCAGATTGGGTTATTAATGGTGGGTTTTCTGATTTTGCAGAAGCATTGACGAAAGAGAACTATGAAGTGTCAGACTTAGGATTTAATCAATTATTAGAATATAACAAAATGAAAAATTATGACTTAGTTGTAATACCTGAAGCAAATAATCCTCTTAAAGCAAGTGAACAAGATGCTATTGAGCAATATGTGAAGTCTGGTGGAAGCATTTTGATGGTTAGTGATCATTATAATGCTGATCGAAACTTTAATCGATATGACTCATCTGAAGTAATGAATGGCTATAGAAGAGGGGCTTTTGATAATCCTACAAAAGGTATGACTTCTGAAGAAAGTGCTTCTGAAAAAATGAATGGCGTTGAAAGTAGAGACTTTTTAAATGAAGTATTTGGTTTAAGATTCAGATATAATGCTTTAGGAAATATAAAAGTAGATGATTTAGCTGATGAAAAAGATAGCTTTGGAATTACAAAAGGTGTTAATGCGGTATCGATGCATGCGGGATCTACCATTGCAATTACGGATCCTAATAAAGCAAAAGGTATAGCATTTGTTCCAAATTTATCGAAAGATGATGCATGGAATCACGCAGTCGACCAAGGTATTTATAATGGCGGCGGAAAAGATGAAGGTGCGTATATAGCAATTAGTAAAGCTGGAGAAGGTAAAGGTGCATTTATTGGGGATTCTTCCATGGTAGAAGACAAATCACCAAAGTACAAACGTGAAGACAACGGTGAAACTAAGAAAACATATGATGGCTTTAAAGAAGAAGATAATCAAAAAATGATAATGCAAATTGTTGAATGGTTAAATAACAAAGAAGATAATAAAGATTTTTCTTCAATGGATATACAACTAGATGACAAGACACCATTATTAAATTTTGAAGAACCTGAAAATAGTAGTGAAGCTGAGAAAGAACCTTGGGGAACACCAAAGCAAGGTTATAAATGGTTTGATGCTTCCACATATGCATCAGGCAGTTATGGCGCTACTGATGAAAAACAAAGTAACAAATCAAATAGTGACAGTAAAGATTCATCAACAAGTAGTGATAGTAATAATCAAGGGGATCAAGGAAATCAAAGTGAATTCGATATGCCAACATCTGTTCAAAAACAAGAGAAATTCGAAATAACAGTACATGTAGACGAATCAAAATTAGTTAATCAAAAATTTCAATTATCTATTAAGAATAAAGATGGACAAGAAGTTGGGATGTTTAATGGACAAGCACCAGGCGTATCTGATTCAGTAAATCCTAAAATTAATAACGGTGTAACAGATTGGTATTTCAAAACTAAAATCGCCAATGAAGCTGATAATGAAGTAGACGTTGAAGTCTTATCAGGTGGAAACGTTATAGCTAAGACAACAATGCAAGTAGAATGAAAGACACCTATAAAGTTGAATTTAAATCCAACTTTATAGGTGTCTTTTTATGTTTGAAAGTGGAATAAGTGGAAATGTAATGAATATGAGGGAGATTAAAGTGACCGAATGTTGCTAGTCGAGGTCAACAAGCTAAATAGTGGGGCTGAATGTTGCAAGACAGGTGCGACTAGCAACATAGAGCGTCTGAATATTGCAAGACAGTGTCGACTAGCAACATAGAGTGGCTGAATATTGCAAGACAAGGCAAACATGATAAATAGAGCGACTGAATATTGCAAGACAGGTCAGACTAGCAACATAGAGCCCTTGAACTTATCAAGACTGGCCCAACATGATAAATAGAGCCCTTGAACTTATCAAGACTGGCCCAACATGATAAATAGAGCCCTTGAACTTATCAAGACTGGCCCAACATGATAAATAGAGCCCTTGAACTTATCAAGACTGGCCCAACATGATAAATAGAGCCCTTGAACTTATCAAGACTGGCACAACATGATAAATAGAGCCCTTGAACTTATCAAGACTGGCCCAACATGATAAATAGAGCCCTTGAACTTATCAAGACGAGCCCAACATGATAAATAGCACGTCTGAATTTATCAAATCTCATCTCCCAATATCATATTTCAAATAATTATCTGAAATGTGTACAGTGATATTTGTAACTATTTATATAATTTTGTATTAATATTATAAAATGCTTTTTAGTTGATGAAAGCGCTTGCGTCAATTAAAATTAATATGTAATCAATTTAAGGGAGGCGTTTTAATATGGCTTTTGAATATCCAACTGCAACAAATGCAAAATACAAAGTAAAAGATAAGTATCAAAACTTTATTGGTGGTAAATGGGTTGATCCAAAAAACGGTGAGTATTTTGATAATGGATCTCCGGTAACTGGTGAAGTTTATGCTAAAATGCCGCGTTCAACTAAAGAAGATGTAGATGAAGCGGTAAAGGCAGCACATAAAGCACAAGTTGAGTGGGCTAAAAAGTCACCTGCTGAACATTCGCAATTACTCTTAGATATAGCAGATCGTATAGAAGAAAATTTAGAAGAACTAGCTGTAATTGAAACATTTGATAATGGTAAACCGATTAGAGAATGTCTAGCAGCAGATTTACCATTAGTTGTAGATCATTTTAGATATTTCGCTGGTGTAGTGAGAGCAGAAGAAGGATCAATTTCACAAATTGATAATGATACTGTAGCTTATCATTTTAAAGAACCAATCGGAGTAGTTGGTCAAATTATTCCGTGGAACTTCCCATTATTAATGGCAACATGGAAATTGGCGCCAGCAATCGTAACGGGTAATGCTGTTGTTCTTAAACCAGCTGAACAAACGCCTGTATCTATTCTTCATTTAATGGAATTAATTCAAGATATATTACCTGAAGGGTTAATAAACGTAGTAAATGGCTTTGGTGCAGAAGCTGGTCAAGCTTTAGCAACTCATGAAGATATTAATAAGGTAGCATTTACTGGCGAAACAACTACAGGTCGTATTATCATGCAAAATGCAAGTCAAAACTTAATTCCTGTAACGCTAGAATTGGGTGGTAAGTCACCAAATATCTTTTTCAAAGACATTATGGATGAAGATGATGACTTCTTAGATAAAGCTGTTGAAGGTTTAGTCATGTTCGCATTAAACCAAGGTGAAGTATGTACATGTCCTTCTAGAGCATTAGTTCATGAAGATATTTACGAAAAATTTATCGAAAAATGTATAGCACGTGTAAAACAAATTAAAACAGGTAATCCACTTGATACTGAAACAATGCTTGGTGCACAAACTTCTCAAGAACAATCTGAAAAAATTAAAAGTTATTTAGATATTGGTAAACAAGAAGGTGCAGAAGTATTAGTTGGTGGTAACGTTCGTGAAGAATCTGGAGATTTAGAAAATGGATTCTATATTGAACCAACAATATTTAAAGGTACTCAAGATATGAGGATTTTCCAAGAAGAAATATTTGGACCAGTCTTATCATTAGCTACTTTCAAAGATGACGACGAAGCATTAGAAATGGCAAATGATACTTTATATGGATTAGGTGCAGGTATTTGGACAAGAAACCAAAATAAAGCTTATCGTTTTGGTAGAGGTATCCAAGCAGGTCGTGTATGGGTAAATAACTACCATACTTATCCAGCACATGCGGCATTTGGAGGATACAAAATGAGTGGTATTGGCCGTGAAAACCATAAAATGATGTTAGATCATTATCAACAAACTAAAAACTTACTCGTTAGTTATGACGAGAAGCCAGCAGGACTGTTCTAAATGACTGAACAAGTCACTGCTACAGAAAAAGCCAAATCACTCATTAGAGATTTAAAAAAGACACATGGTGAAAATCTTATTTTTCATCAATCAGGTGGATGCTGTGATGGTAGCTCTCCAATGTTATTCGTTGAAGGAACATTGATTATTGGAGATGTAGATGTGAAGTTAGGTGAAATTGAAGGTGTACCTTTCTATATGAACAAGAAGCAATACGAATATTGGAAACATACTAACTTAGAGTTAGATGTTGTAGATGGTAAAGGTGGAATGTTTAGTATAGAAGGCCCAACTGGTAAGAGATTTCACATTAGAAGTTCAGTAAGGTCATAATTTTTAGAAGGATGTGCTAAAATAATAGTACATCCTTTTTTTAATTTGATAAAGGTTGGGTGAAGAAAATGAGTTATTACATTGAAACAAAACGTTTAATACTAAGAAATTGGAAAGACGAGGATGTAGCTAAATTTCAAAGCATGAATGCAAATCCCGAAGTGAGAAGATACTTTCCAGATATACTAAGTTATGATGCAACTAAAAATGTTGTTGATCAAATGAAAGCGATTATTGACCAACATGAGATTGGTTTATTTGCTGTGGAATTAAAAGAAACAAAGTCTTTCATAGGTATGGTAGGGCTTAACTATATACCAGAGGGTAGTGAATTGAGTTTTCCTGAGTTGCCTTTTTATGAAATTGGATGGCGAATTGATAAAGATGTTTGGGGAAATGGTTTGGCAACTGAAGCGGCAGAAGCTGTCTTAACCTACGCAAAAGAACAAGGTATTGATGAAGTTTATAGCTTTACATCTGAAATTAATAAACCTTCTAGAAGAGTGATGGAAAAGTTAGAAATGGAGCATATTAGAGATTTCTTACATCCTAAAGTAGTACATGATGAACGATTAGCGGCTCACGTTTTATATCATAAAGTGTTATAAGGAGAAGATTATATGATCGTTATTAGTGCATGCTTAGTAGGTGAACAAGTAAGATACGACGGCAATCATAAATTAGATATATTTTATAAGAATTTAATAGATGAAAAAAAGGCGATAAGTATTTGTCCGGAAATACTAGGCGGACTTCAAGTGCCGAGAGAGCCTGCAGAGATTACTGGAGGAGATGGCTATGATGTCTGGAATAATCAAGCTAAGGTTATGACAGTAACTGGCCAAGATGTTACGCATCAGTTTAAAGAAGGCGCCAAAAGAGCACTTTCCATAATAAAGGACTTAGATGCCCAAACAGTAATATTAAAAAGTGATAGTCCATCGTGTGGATCAACTGTCGTTTACGATGGAACATTTAAAGGAATTAAAAAAGAAGGTGTCGGTGTAACGACAGCCCTCTTTAAATTAAATGCTATTGAAGTTTATGATGAAAAATCATTTCATGCTACTTTTGATAATCACGAAGTTTAACAGGTTGAGCAACTTTCATTGAATCAAACATGCTTTGAATATCATCTTTAATAATAGCTAAATTTTTATAGTCTTTACTAACAAATCCAGTAGAAACCAAGTGTTCAATCATTGAGGATAAAGGATTGAAAAATTGTTTAATGTTCAATGCGGCAATAGGTTTATGATGTAAACCTATTTGCGACCAAGTATATATTTCGAAAAATTCTTCTAATGAACCCGCTCCACCCGGTAACATGACAAATGCATCAGCCATATCAGACATCATTTGTTTTCTTTCATGCATCGTTTCCACAACATGATATTCAGTTAAGTTTTCATGTGCTATTTCACGTTCTCCTAAAAATCTAGGCATTATACCAATTGCAATCCCATCATGGTCTAATACACCATTTGCTACAGCACCCATCATTCCAGTCGAACCAGCTCCATAAATTAATTCATATTTATTTTCTGCTAAGTATTTACCTAACGCATAAGCTTGTTCTGTGAAGATAGGGTCGTTACCTTTACTAGCTCCACAAAATACAGCAATTCTTTTCATATATATTACTCCTTTCACATATGTAGTATAATGATTTTAAATAGAGAATTCCATTTATTTTAAAGGGGGTCTATCAAGTGGACGTATTTCTAATGGTAGTACTTATCGTGCTCATTTCAACTACAGCCGGACTTGTCAAAAATCATCAATCGAAAGCAGTTAAAATCGAAAAAATTAAATCACAACGAGTTAAGGATGAATTAGAACTAGAAAAAATAAAACATGAAAATTATTTATTAGAAACAGACAAAATGCGTATAGAACTAGAACAAATGAAAAATACTGATAATATTAATTTAGAGAAAGCTAAGAGCCAGCTCATAGAAAGATAAAGTACATAATATATTAAGTTGTAATGAGCTAGTTCACAAAGTCTTGCCCGTTAGTCGGGAAAAGCTTCATCTATAAAATAAGACAATGTCACAAACTGACATTGTCTTATTTTATGAGGTTAGTTAGAAATTCCGAAAAAACTAAATGATCTTCTTGGGTAAGTTTTTTTGGTCCTTTTGTTCTACCACCTTGTTGTCGTACTTGTGCTGAAACATGTCTTTGTGTTAACAACTGTTCTATATTGTTTGTTGTGTATTCATAACCTTTATGATGAATAACGTGTTGGGCTTTATTTAATATAAGGCTCGCAAGTCCATAATCTTGTGTGACAACGATGTCGCTTGATTTTGTTAGTTTAACAATCCTAAAGTCAGCACTGTCTACACCATGATCTACATAAGTGGTTGTGACATTTTCAGGGTATTCTTTTAAAGAGAAATGGTTAACACTTCTTATTATCAGAACGGAGATGTCTGTATCTTGAGTTATACGTATGACATCATCCGTAACTGGACATGCATCCCCATCTATAATGATTCGATTAATCATTTATTGCGACGTAAATTTTTTTTAGATTTTTTATGTTCAACTGTATGTTCGTCATATGGAAACTGATCGATATGTTGTTCCATTGATATTTTATGTTGATTAAATAGTTTGTGGCTTGATTTTTCTTTTTTCTCATTTCTAACTCGTTCGTTAACTAATTCTTGAATATTCGGCTTAGCTTGTTTTGAGCTGACATCAGCTAATGATTTTGGTTGAGTGCTTTCAGAAGATTTCTGTTTGTTTTCTTTTTCTTGATACTTTTTGATTTCTTTAATGCGTTGTTCTTTGTTTTCAGCTTCTAACTTTTGCTCTTCTTCTTCACGTGCTTCGATATTATCTTGTAGCTTCTTATCTAGCTTAGATACATCTTTTTTGTTTTCTTTTTCAAGCTTTTCGCCTTTTTTCGCTTGTTTCTTTTCAAGCTTTTGATAATATTCTAGTTCTTTAATACGGTCTTTTTTGTTTTCTTTACGCGCTTTTTCTTCTTCTTTATGTCGTTCATCAATATTTTTTTGTAGTTTTTTATCTAGGTGGTCAATTTGTTTTTGCAATTCTTTTTCCTCTTTCTTTTCTTCTTTAAATGGTTGTTTCATTTGTTTGTTATAGTCGTGTAAACGTTTCTTTTGGACAACATAAGATTTAACAGGTTGTGATTTTTCCGCAACTTTATCTTTTGTTTCAATCGTTTTATCTTTAACTTTATGAGAAAGGTCAACTGTTGTTTCAGTTACGTTTTTCACATCTGGGTGTTCTTTGATTTTTTTACGTTCTTTAATTAATGGTACTAGTACTAATGGTAGTGTATTGACGATTAATTTTACTTTATCATTCATGAGTCATTCCTCCGTATTAATTTCTAATTATATATCTTATTTAAATACCCTTTAACAACGACTTCAAACTGTAGTTTCTAAGTATTAACCAATGTTTTGGCCAATACCGAAACCGAAATAAGCAATAGCTATAATGATAACTAAGATAATTCGATAAATAGCAAAGGGTATTAATTTGACACGATTGATAAGTTTTAAGAATAATTTGATAGATATAAGACCAAATATAAATGATGCTATAAAGCCAACAACATAAAATGGTATTTGGTCTAAAGTGATAAATTGTATATTACCTAAAAGTGCTTTTGCACTGGCAGCAAACATAATTGGAACTGCCATAATAAATGTAAAGTCAGAAGCTGCTTTATGATCTAATTTTAAAAATACACCTGTTGAAATTGTAGAACCTGAACGGCTAAATCCTGGCCATAAAGCAATCGCTTGTGATAAACCAATAACAAACGCTTTTGGATAGTTCATATCGTCTACTTTATGTGGATTTGGAACGCGCTTAGAATAAATATCTGCTCCAATCATATAGATAGCACCTAGCAATAAACCAATTAAAACGGTTGGAACGCTAAATAAATGCTCCTCTATAAAATCATCAAATAATAAACCAAGTATTCCAGCTGGTACTAAACCAACAATAATGTGTGATAACTTTAAACGATGTTTCTTCTGTTCATTCTTTTTAATATGTAACATTTCTATATATCGACTTCTAAATATCCATGCTGCTGCAAGAATAGAGCCTAATTGAATGACAACTTTAAATGTAAATGCAGATTCACTTCCGAGAAATGATGTAGACTTTAACCACATATCATCTACTAATATTTGATGACCTGTAGATGAAACTGGTGCAAACTCCGTTAAGCCTTCTACAATACCTAAAATTATTGCTTTTATTAATTCGGTTATAATCATATTTTAGCTCCTCAAATTTTCTGAAAGTCTGTGGTTATTAGTAGACAATCACTGTATCATTATTGTACCAAATATTACATAATAATATGTGAATAATTAATAATACATTTTAGTTTATTTTTTAATTAAAGACGTTATAATAGAAAAAGGTGGTGAGATTGTGAAAGAATTAACAAAGTACAGTATGCAGTATAAACGCTTGCAAATTTTTATGTTTTTAGCATCATTATTACTTAGTTTAACTGTCATATTTCAAAATATATATTTAGGAAAAATTATAAATCAAATGCTCGTTGTTAAATCAAAGTATGAGCAGCTTTACTTATGGCTAGCGATATTATTAGTTGTGCTGTTATTAAGAGCATGCTTTAACTATTTGAATCAATTATCCGGTCAGAAACTTTCTTTTAAAGTTAAAAAAGATGTAAGAAATAAATTGATGGATAAAGATACAAAACGATCAAAAGTCACAATATTAACAGAAGTAGTTGAAGGTATACATCCATTTTATGAATCCTATTTGCCTCAAGTCTTTAAATCAACCATTATCCCAATTGTTATTATTATCACTTTATTTTTCATACATTGGCCGGCCGCTGTAATTATGATGATTACTGCACCGTTCATTCCATTGTTTTATATTGTGTTTGGTTTAAGAACACGTGATAAAGCGAAAGATCAAATGCAATCTTTAGACCGTTTTGCAAGTGAGTTCATAGATTTAACGAAAGGACTCGTTTCATTAAAACTATTTAATAGAACAAATCAAACGACTGAAAAAATTCACAAATCTAGTACTTCATTTAGAGATTTAACGATGGAAATTTTAAAGAGTGCTTTTTTATCTGGATTAATGTTGGAATTTATTTCAATGCTAGGTATAGGTATTGTTGCATTAGAGGTAGGTTTGAGACTCATCGTATTCCATGATGTATCATTTGTTGTAGCAATTACGACATTATTATTAGCACCTGAATTTTATAATGCTATTAAAGATTTAGGACAGGCATTTCACACTGGTAAACAAAGTGAAGGCTATATAGAAATGATAGAAGAAATGAATAACGAAGAACAAACGAAACAATCATCTATTCAAATTAATCCAAATATGGACAATCAAGATATTATTCAATTTAACAATGTATCTTTTTCTTACCCTAAGCGTGACGATTTTTCTTTTGAAAATATTAACTTAAATATAAAAGAAAATAGTCATACTGCAATTATAGGTCCGAGTGGTGCAGGTAAATCGACATTGATTAAATTGTTATTAAATGAATTGAGTCCCAAAAAAGGTGACATCAGTTATAAGAAACCTTTAAAAATTGGTTATCTGTCCCAAAGACCTTACATTTTTAGCGCTTCTTTACAAGAAAATGTCACGATGTTCCTAAAATATGATGAGCATCATGTATTAAATGTATTAGATGAAGTGGGTCTTACGGAAAAAGTGTCTCAATTATCTAAAGGTATCAATACAATGATAGGTGATGGATACGAATTGTTATCTGGTGGAGAAATGAGAAGAATAGAACTTGCAAGATTGCTATTGCTTAATCCAGACGTTGTTATTTTTGATGAACCTACTACAGGGCTAGATATAAAAACAGAGCAGCTTATTGTTGATTCAGTTAATCAATTTGCACATGAAAAAACAGTTATAACAATAGCACATAGAAAAGCAGTTCTGAAATATGCCACTCACTATATCGAAGTACTTAATGGAGAGGTTGATGAAATAGATTTGCCTAGAAAAGGTGGTGTCATACAATGAAAAGATTATCTATAAAATTTGATAAAGATTTCTATCTATCTATTATAATAGGTGTCTTTGGTATGTTGACCGCCTTAGGTATGTTTGCGTTAAGTGGTTATATGATTTCTAAAAGTGCACTTGGAACACCACTATATGCTTTAATGATTTTAATCGTAACGATTAAATTATTTGGTTTAGTTAGAGCGATAACTAGGTATTTCGAAAGATTATATTCACATAGATCTACTTTTACAATGTTAAAAGATATACGGGTAGAATTATTTAATCATTTAATACCAATCGTTCCAAACGTGTTTAGAAGATATCGTTCAAGTGACTTGCTTACTCAAATGGTTAATAATGTCGAGCGATTACAAAATATATTACTAAGAGTGTATTATCCACCAATTGTCATTATTTTAACTACTGTAATCACGATTTTAGTTATGATTAATTTCAACATTTATGCCGGTATCATCATTGGTATATCAATGTTTATTTCAGTTATTTTAATACCATATTTATCAGCAAAAAGAGCAAATATTCTCGCGGTGCAAGTTCAACAAAGTGAAGAGGACTATGTAGCAGAATATTTTGATTTCGAAAATGGTCGTTCAGAATTAAAAAGATTTCAGCAATTTTTACCTTTTAAAGAAAAAGTATTAAATAAACAAAATCAATATGAAGCGAAAAAATATAAAGAACAGAAATTTTTAAGTACGTACGATTTTATGTTGAACTTATCTTCAATGGTAAGTATATGGTGTATGACCATCTTATGCATATGGCAAATTCAAGATGGCGTATTAAATGCTGTATTCTTTGCAAGTATATTAATGATTACAATAACATTATTTGAACAAGCAATTCCTATGACGAACGTTGCATTTTATAAAGCAGATACAGAAAGAAGTCTTCAAAGTATCGAAGAAGTCATTAATCAATCATTTGATGAAACAGATGAAAGTTCAGTAGTAAATAAAGCTTTATTCAATGCTGAAAATTTAACTTTTAAATATGATTTTCAAGAAAGACCAACTTTAAAAAATATAGACTTTAATATCCAAAAAGGACAACATGTTGCAATCATTGGTCCATCAGGTTCAGGTAAAACAACATTGCTCAATTTATTAATGGGATTATATAGTGCGAATCAAGGTACATTATCTTATAACGGAGCATTATTATCACGAATAAATAAAGAAGAATATGTAGACGAAATCAATACAATGTTGCAACATAATCATTATTTTGAAGGCACAGTGAGAGAGAATTTATTAAATGAAGCTGAAGATAAAGAAATGAAACAAGCATTATCAACAGTAAACTTAAGCTATTTAGATTTAGACCAACATTTAATACAAAATGCAGAAAATATCTCTGGAGGAGAAAGACAACGGTTATCAATGGCAAGATTACTATTAAGAAGTGCACAAATCTGGATGCTTGATGAACCAACAGCATCATTAGATGAACAGAATGAAGAGAACATTATGAATGTATTATTAAATAAAGAAGATACAATTATCATTGTTACGCATAACTTAAAATATTTACAAAACTTCGATCATATTATTGTCATGAATGAAGGAGAGATTCTAGAGCAAGGTGGTTATGAAACATTGATAGAAGACCGAGGATATTTGTATGATGTAATCCATTATAATGAGCAGTTAGTGTGAAATGAGAAAACCCAAGACATTATGTCCTGGGTTTTCTATTTCTCATGATTAATTTTATCTACATTATTTATCAATTTTTGTAATAAGCTATTGAGTTGCTTTGTTTCTTCATCATTTAATTCAGATACATCTTGAATAAGTTGAGATGCTTGGTGTAAATGTTGTTTCATTTGTTTGCTTTTCTCTGTTAAATGAACAAACACTTCTCTTTGATCTAATTCAGAACGTTCACGTTTAATGAGGTCTAAATTTTCCATTCTTTTTAATAGAGGGGATACTGTTCCTGTATCTAAGGCTAAGTCAGTTACTAGCTTTTTGACATTGACTGGTTCGGTTTCCCATAAAACGGTTAGTACTAAATACTGTGGATAAGTAATGTTGTACTCTTTGAAAATTTTGTTTGAATAATAACGATTGACTTGTCGCTGTGCATTATACAAATTAAAACACAATTGGTTATGGATATTTAAATTATCCGCCATAATCTTTCCCCCAAACTACAAATACAATGGTTCATATTTTTATAAGCTTCCTATTCATTATATAATGAATAAATTTAGTTTGTAAATATGTTTAAAAATATGTGGATTAAATGTACTAATTATAAGGTGGAACAACGTATAAATTTGAAGTCTTTGTAGTTTATTAGGTTATATCATATAATTACAGAAAGGTGGTTTGAACATGAGTCAAAGAAATGAAAATAAAAACAAAATGGCTGTTACAATTTTGACGGGATTTTTAGGAAGTGGTAAAACAACTTTACTTCAAAGGTTGATTTTAAAAGCGAAAGATTCTGGACAAAAAGTCGCAATTATTATGAATGAATTTGGTTCTTTTGATGTCGATAGTAAATTGTTAGGTGATGATGTTTCTACTCAAAGCTTATTAAATGGCTGTATATGTTGTTCATTAAAAGATGATATTGAAGTAGTCTTACATAATTTATATCATAAAGAGAATCCTGATTTAGTATTAATTGAAGCTACTGGAATTGCGCATCCTGTTGAGGTGGTAGATGCATGTCAAAATCCAACTTTAATTGATAAAGTTGAAATGCCCTCAATTATCGGCGTGATGGATGGTAAAAGATACTTAGAACGAACACGATATACTAAACAAACGAAACATTTAATGGAAGAGCAAATGTTGTATTCGCATATTGTCGTTATAAATAAATCTGATGCGTTATCAGCAAATGAAAGAGAAGAACTAGAACAATCTTTGCTATCTTTTAAGCATCCACCTAAACTTCACTTTACGAATTACTCGAATATAGATGGAATTGAAATACCTGTGAATGAAGTGTTATCTATTGAAGGTAAACATAGTCATCATCACGGTATTCAGTCAATGAACTATACATTTAGTGGACCAATAGATATGCAATTATTAATTCAGTTTTTGAGACAGTTACCTGATTCTATACTTAGAATAAAGGGATTTCTTAAATTTGATGAAGAACCAGAACAAACCTATTTATTTCAATATGCATTTGGGGTTCCTCAATACGAACCAGAAATAATGAATATGCCTTTAACTATTGTCATAATAGGAGAAGAGCTAGATAAAGCGCATTTACGTAATAAATTAGATATGTTGAATTTTTCATAGGAGATGATGGGATGGAACGTATTCGTATAAATAAACATGTTAGTTATTCAAGAATTGTACATGGATTTTGGAGATTAAATGAATGGGGATATAGTAATCAGCAGTTGAATGATTTTTTACATGAAATTGTAGATAGAGGTATCACGACGATGGACCATGCAGATATTTATGGTAACTATACGTGTGAATCTTTATTTGGTGATGCACTAGCCCTAACACCGAATTTAAGAGAGAAACTTGAAATTGTTACTAAATGTGGCATTATTTTGCCGAATGAAAATAAACCTAAAAACACAGGACATCGATATGATCAAAGTTATGAACATATTATTGAATCGGTTGATCAATCTCTATTAAATCTAAAAACAGACTATATAGATACATTACTTATACATCGTCCATCACCATTAATGGACCCAGATGAAATGACAAGAGCAGTAATGCATCTAGTAGATCAAGGTAAAATTAAAGCATTTGGCGTTTCTAATTTTAAATGTAATCAATATGAGTTGTTAAATGAAAGTCTGAAAAAAGAAATGTCACATATCTCAGTCAATCAAGTAGAAGTATCGCCATATCAACTAGAAAATATAGAAGATTGTACATTAAATAGAATGCTTCAACATGACGTTAAAGTGATGGCGTGGAGCCCATTAGCAGGTGGTAAAATATTTGATGCTAACGACGAAAAATCTAGACGCATATTAGAGGTTATACAACCATTAGCTTCCAAATATAATGTGAGTGTTAGTACAGTAGTATATAGTTGGTTATTAAAATTACCATCAAACGTAATGCCTATTGTAGGATCAAGCAAAATAGATAGAGTAGATGAAGCGGTTAAAGCAACTAAGTTACAACTAACTGACCAAGAATGGTTTGATATATACGTCGCTTCACGTGGCGAAGATATATTATAGTTTTTTTTATAGAGTTAGAGGTACTGTAAGGGACAAAATTACGGTAAGAGGTGTCGTTAGGGACATAATTCTGAGAAATGTCCGTAAGAGGTAGTGTAAGGGACATAATTCTGAGAAATGTCCGTAAGAGGTAGTGTAAGGGACAAAATTCTGAGAAATGTCCGTAAGAGGTAGTGTTAGGGACATAATTCTGAGAAATGTCCGTAAGAGGTGTCGTTAGGGACATAATTCTGAGAAATGTCCGTAAGAGGTGCTGTTAGGGACAAAATTCCGAGAAATGTCCGTAAGAGGTAGTGTAAGGGACATAATTCTGAGAAATGTCCGTAAGAGGTGCTGTTAGGGACAAAATTCCGAGAAATGTCCATAAGAGGTGCTGTAAAGGACAAAATTCTGAGAAATGTCCGTAAGAGGTAGTATCTAAGGAGCACAATTCAGAATTCTGCCAGTAAGAACATTCTAAGGAGCATAATTCAGAATTTTGCCAGTAAGCGCACCCTAAGGAGCATAATTCGTAATTCTGCCAGTAAGAACAGTCTAAGGAGCATAATTCGTAATTCTGCCAGTAAGAACAGTCTAAGGAGCATAATTCGTAATTCTGCCAGTAAGAACATTCTAAGGAGCACAATTCAGAATTCTGCCAGTAAGAGCATTCTAAGGAACACAATTCAGAATTCTGCCACTAAGCGCAACCTAAGAACTGCAAATCGATTAGCTACTCACAATATAACGAAACAGGCTGGGACTTTTTAAAGTCTCAGCCTGTTTTTAATAGTTTTTATTATGTTGTTCATTAGCTTTGTTCACACAACTCAGAAGAAGTGTAATTAATTCCTGACCTCAGTAACAAATCTACTGCTATTTATTTTCTAATCTATTTAACGTAATTTCAGCTAGTGATTTGGCAGCTACGAGCATGCAATCTTCATTCACATCAAATTTAGGGTGATGATTCATATATGGCTCGGTTACGCCTTCTGGTTTGCTTCCTACGATATAAAATGATCCAGGGATTTTTTGTAAATAATAAGCAAAGTCTTCTGATCCTGTTACTTGAGGGATTTCAACTAATTGTTGGAAGTAATCTCCTTTGCTTTCTGATAAAATTTCAGCTACTTTTTCTGTTTGTTCTATATGGTTGTAAAGTACTGGATAACCATATTGATAATCTAGGTCATATTCGATATCAAATCCTACTGCTATGCTGTCTGCAATTTTTTTAATTTCTTGATACATTGTTTCTTCTAGTTCTGGATTTAAATATCTTGCTGTACCTTTAATTGTGACACTATCTTGAATAACGTTATAGCCTCCAGGTGCTTCAAATGCTCCGATTGTAACAACACCCATATCTAAAGGATCGATACGTCTTGATACGATTGTTTGAATAGCGTTTACAAAATTTGTTCCTGCTATTAAAGCATCATGTGTTTTATGTGGGCTGGCAGCATGACCGCCTAAACCATTGATAGTCAATTTGAATGTAGAACTTCCTGAGAAAGATGGTCCTTTATTATATCCAATAAATTCTGGTCCAGCTACTGGCACAATATGAATACCATAAACTTCGTCTAAATCATCTAGTACGCCTGATTCTACTATTGCTTTAGCGCCACCAGGAGGTTTTTCCTCAGCGTGTTGGTGAATTATTTTAACTGTGCCTGGTAATTCTTCTTTAATTTCAATTAATGCATCTGCAAGTCCCATTAAATATGCTGTATGTACATCATGTCCACAAGCGTGCATAACGCCTTCATTTTCTGATTTAAATGGAACATCTGTTTCTTCTTCGATTGGTAAAGCATCGAAATCTGCTCTTAATCCAATTGTTTGTCCTTCGCGTCCGCCATTTATTTCAACGATTATTGCATATTCATCATCTAAAGGTTGAGTCACTTTAACGTCTTTATCTTTATAAAATGATTTAATATAGTCAGCAGTTTGCACTTCTTCAAATGATAATTCTGGATGCTGGTGCAAATGTCTTCTAATTTCAATCATTTCACTTTCTTTATTTTCGATAAGTTTAAATAGCTTTTCTTTTAAATTATTCATGTTTTTCCTCCTAAAAATATACTAAAGAAGTATACCAGTAATCTTTTTCTGCATAAAATATTTGAACTTATAAATTTGAAAGAAATTTTTGATTGATTTTGAATGTTTGTGATTGAATGTGATTGACATTTTAATGAAAACGTTTTATTATTTAAAATTGAACAGGGGAGATTGTATGCTAACGACTGAAAGACACCAATTAATTATAGATGAGATTAATCGACGGGAAACGGTTACTCTGCAAGAACTTATTAATTTAACGCATTCAAGTACTTCTACGATTAGGAGAGACTTATCGCAACTTGAACAAAGAGGTTTACTTAAAAGAGTTCATGGTGGTGCTACTCAAATTGCGAAGCGTCATGAAGAAAGAAATATGACCGACAAGGAATTACGATTTCAAGATGAAAAACAAGAAATTGCTCGTTTAGCAGCAAGTCTTATTGCTGATGGAGATACTATTTACTTAGATGCTGGAACAACTACTTTAGAAATGATTCCATTTATTACACAACAAGACATTATAGTAGTTACAAATGGTTTGACACATGTGAGACCATTATTAGATAAAGGCATTCCAGTTTATATGACTGGTGGAGAAGTAAAATCAACTACATTTGCCAATATAGGCGTAAATGCAGTTAAATCACTTGAAAGATATCGTTTTGATAAAGCTTTTATCGGTATGAATGGAATTGATTTAAACTACGGATTATCAACACCAGATCCGAATGAATCTGAAATGAAAGAAAAGGCTATCCACTTAGCATCACAAGTGTATGTTCTACTTGATCATTCTAAATTTAATGAAGTCTCGTTTGCAGAAGTAACTTATGAAAAATCAATAGAACTACTGACTTCTGAAAAAGCAATTCAAACTATAAGTAATTTCGATCAATTTAAAGAAAAATATAATATTAATGGAGGACTATGATGATATACACTGTTACGTTTAATCCATCAATTGATTATGTGATGTTTACTAATCAATTTGAAGTTGGTGAATTGAACAGAGCGCATGAGACGAATAAATTTGCTGGTGGAAAAGGGATTAATGTATCTCGAGTTCTTAAAACGTTAAACGTCAATAACACAGCTACAGGATTTGTTGGAGGGTTCCCTGGAGAGTTCATCAAAGATGCACTCGCTAAATCAGACATTCTAACAGATTTCGTAGAAGTACAAGATGACACTAGAATAAATGTGAAGCTAAAATCTGGACTGGAAACAGAAATTAATGGACCTGGGCCAAATATTGAACCAGAACATTATGAACAGTTTTTAACTAAGATGAGAAAAACAAATTCAGAAGATACTGTGATTATTGCTGGAAGTGTTCCGAGTACGCTTAAAAAACCTGTTTATCAAGAAGTTGCAGAGGTACTTAAAGAAACCGGAGCAAATTTAATAGTAGACGCTGAAAAAGATTTAATGAAATCTATTCTTGCTTATAAACCTAAATTTGTGAAACCTAACAAGACAGAATTAGAAGAAATATTTGATAAGCAAATAGTTACGGACCAAGAAGTTATAGAATGTGCTCAGTCATTATTAAAAGAAGGTGCACAAGCTGTGATTGTATCACTTGGTGGAGAAGGCGCTATTTATGTAGATAATAATACAAAATTAAAAGCAATTGTTCCAAATGGACAAGTGGTCAATACTGTCGGGTCTGGAGATAGCACTGTGGCAGGTATGGTAGCTGGATTAGAGACAGGTAAAGATATAGAATCAGCTTTTAAATTAGCAGTAAGTTGTGGAACGGCAACAGCTTTCAATGCTGATTTAGCAGAATATCAAGATATAGAAAAAATAATTTCAGAAGTGGTTATTAAACATATTTAAAATAAGGAGGTCATTAAAATGAGAATTACTGAACTATTGACTAAAGAAACGATAGCAATGGATTTATCAGCTAGTAGTAAAGAACAAGTAATAGATGAACTTGTTACACAGTTAAATAAAGCAGGTAAATTAAGTGACGAAGCTACTTTTAAAGAAGCAATTCATAGTAGAGAATCACAAAGTACGACTGGTATTGGTGAAGGTATAGCAATTCCTCATGCAAAAACAGATGCTGTTCAATCAGCAGCTATTGCATTTGGTAAATCGATTGATGGTGTTGATTATCAATCTTTAGATATGCAACCAGCACACTTATTCTTTATGATTGCAGCTCCTGCAGGTGGTGCTCAAACGCATTTAGATGCATTAGCAAAACTTTCTGGAATTTTAATGGACGAAGATGTAAGAGCAGAATTATTACAAGCGAAAAATGAAGAAGAAGTATTAAACATTATTAACAAGCATGATGACGAAGCAACGGACGAACAATCAGAAGAACCAGCTGTTGCACCAAATGGAACAGATTCTCAAGAAGAAGGATTAGTGTTAGCTGTAACTGCATGTCCTACAGGAATTGCACATACTTATATGGCTGCAGATTCTTTGAAAAATCAAGCTAAAAAAATGGGTGTTCCTATTAAAGTAGAAACAAATGGTTCAGGTGGTATTAAGAATCATTTAACAGACGAAGAAATTGAAAAAGCTTCAGGTATTATTGTAGCTGCAGATGTACATGTTGAAACAGCTCGTTTCGATGGTAAGAATGTTGTGCAAGTTCCAGTAGCTGATGGTATTAAACGACCAGAAGAACTTATAAATATGGCACAAGATACTTCACGTAAACCATTTGTTGCAAAAGGTGGAAAACAAAGTAGTTCTACAAGCAATGAAAAGCAAAGTGTATCTAAAACAATTTATAAACACTTAATGAATGGTGTTTCTAATATGTTACCACTTGTAATTTCTGGTGGTATATTAATGGCAATTGTATTTTTATTTGGAGAGAATTCATTTGATCCTAAGAGTGATCAATACAATGAATTCGCTGCAAATTTATGGGCTATTGGTAGTGAAAGTGCATTCCAATTAATTGTACCTATATTAGCTGGTTTTATCGCTCGAAGTATTGCTGATAAACCAGGATTCGCATCTGGTCTTGTCGGTGGTATGTTAGCAGTAGCCGGTGGTTCAGGATTCTTAGGTGGTATTATTGCAGGTTTCCTTGCAGGTTATTTAACTGAAGGTGTTAAATATGCATTTAAAAATCTACCTCAAATGTTTGAAGGTTTAAAACCAACTTTAATTTATCCAATCTTATCAGTTTCATTAACTGGACTATTAATGGTGTATGTTATAAATCCACCAACATCTTGGTTGAATAATTTATTATTAGATGGATTAAACAATTTATCAGGCTCAAATATAGTGTTACTTGGCTTAGTATTAGGTGCCATGATGGCAATTGATATGGGTGGACCATTTAACAAAGCAGCTTATGTATTTGCTACAGCAGCCTTAACAGAAGGTAATGCAGCTGCGATAACAGCAGCTATGGTTGGTGGTATGATTCCACCAATCGCTATCGCAACAGCTATGCTTATCTTCAGAAGAAAATTTACAAAAGCACAAAAAGGTTCAATCATTCCAAACTATGTAATGGGATTATCCTTTATAACTGAAGGTGCCATTCCATTCGCAGCAGCAGATCCATTACGTGTAATACCATCAATGATGGTAGGTTCAGGAATCGGTGGTGCAATTGCTTTAGGATTAGGTTCAAGTATTCAAGCACCACACGGAGGAATATTTGTAATATTTGCAACTGACTTTGGACACGTACTACAAACATTATTAGCAGTAGTAATTGGAGCATTAGTAGCTGCCATAATGTACGGATTACTTAAACCAAAATTAACTCAAGAACAATTAGAAATGGTTGAAGAAGTAGAATAATAAAATCAAAAAAGAGCAGAAATTCATTGTAAAAATGAAATTCTGCTCTTTTTTTTATAAGAACCATTCACACTTCTTCCAACTTGTGTGAACATAGATACCCATGCTTACACTTCTTCTGACTTGTGTGAATATAGGTACCCATGCTTACACTTCTTTTGACTTGTGTGAATATAGATACCCATGCTTACACTTATTCTGACTTGTGTGAACATAGATACCCATGCTTACACTTCTTTCGACTAGTGTGAATATGGATGCCTTTGCTTACACTTATTCTGACTTGTGTGAATATAGGTGCCCATGCTTACACTTCTTCTGACTAGTGTGAATATAGGTACTCATGCTTACACTTCTTCTGACTTGTGTGAACATAGGTACCCATGATTACACTTCTCCCAACTTGTGTGAATATAGATACCCATACTCACACAACTACAGACTTGTGTGAATATAGGTGGTCTATAAATAATTTTGTTTTGTAAACATACAAATACATTCGTCTCAGTCAAAAGTATGATACTAAAATCACGTGTTTAAAATTGAATTCTCAGGGAATATTTTATATGATTAATTTAAAATATTCTCATTTAAGTAGAATATGGTAAATATAAGGAAAGAGCGAAAAATGTTATATTACAAGACGATAATAAAATCAAATGAATCAGAGTGGGTTACGTTATTACATGGAGCAGGTGGTAGTTCTTCGATTTGGTTTAAGCAGATGAGATATTATAGAAAGCATTTTAATATTTTATTAGTTGATTTGAGAGGCCACGGAAAATCTGCAAATAAAGAATGGAAGAAAAATGATTCTTTTAAACATCTGGCGAAAGAAGTTGTAGATGTATTAGATTATTTAAAAATTGATAAAACTCATATTATTGGTATGAGTCTAGGTACAATAGTTGGTCAAGCAATGGCTGAATCTTATCCAGAAAGAATTTCAACTTTAGTGTTAGGTGGAGCCATTATAAATGTGAATTTAAGAACAAAATTTTTACTTGCTGTAGGACGTACAATAATGAATTTTGTACCTTACATGTTACTTTATAAACTTTTTGCTTACATTATTATGCCGAAAAAAGCACATGAAGAATCAAGATTAAGGTTTGTGAACGAAGCTAAAAAAGTATCTCAAAAACATTTTATTAAATGGGTTAAGCTGACAAAACTAGTGAATCCATATTTAGCCCATTTACAAGTTGCTACGAGAGACATTCCAACTTTATTTATAATGGGTGAGGAAGATTATTTATTTATGCCACCAGTTGAGAAACTAGTCAAAGAGAATGAAAATTTTTCTTTAGAAATAATAGAAGAAGCTGGTCATGTATGTAATATTGATCAGCCTGAAGCTTTTAACCAAGTAAGTTCTGAATTTATTATGAAGCATTTAGCAAAGCCTATTCTTTTATAGATTATTTAAATTGAGATTAAATTGTGATATACTGGAAATAATATGCTAATATCGGGGGAGGTGACACTCAATGGGAAGGATTTAGTTTTAAATTCATATTTTATTATAAAACCTATAGAAAAACGTAATAAAAAGGTGGCCATAGTGTCACCGCAAAATATTTGGAGGTGAATCCCTAGAAATAGGGAACTAATTGGAAATTTCGACCATAATGAACTTTATTGTATTCTTTATATTAATTGCATTTACAATGGTATTTGTAGGATCTGAATTCGCACTTGTTAAAGTACGTATGACTAGAATTGAACAGTTGATATCTGAAGGTAGTAAAACAGCTAAAATTGTTCACAAGATGGTAAAAGAACTAGATTATTATTTATCTGCATGTCAACTTGGTATTACAGTTACATCACTTGGATTAGGTTGGATTGGTGAACCAACATTTGAAGTACTTATTCATCCAGTACTAGATTTCTTTAGTTTACCAGATGCATTAACAACAACTTTTTCCATCGTAATCAGTTTCTTAATTGTTACATTCATTCATGTTGTAGTTGGTGAATTAGCGCCTAAAACGGTTGCTATACAACAAGCTGAAAGATTAACACTAGTTTTTGGTAGACCGCTATATTACTTTGGTGTTGTTATGAAACCTTTAATTTGGTCTATGAATGGAACAGCACGTATTTTAGTAAGAGCAATAGGTATTCAACCTACTAACGAAGAACAGGCAATGTCAGAAGAAGAACTAAAGCTTATCATGACTCAAAGCTATCAAAGTGGTGAAATTAACCATACAGAATTAGCTTATATGCAAAATATTTTCTCATTCGATGAAAGATTAGCCAAAGATATCATGGTACCTAGAACGCAAATGGTTACTTTAACTGAACCATTTAATATCGAAGAATTATTAGAAATTATAAACGAACATCATTATACACGTTATCCAATTTCTGAAGATGGCGATAAAGACCATATTAAAGGCTTTATTAACGTTAAAGAATTTTTAACAGAATATGCTTCTGGTAACTCAATTAAAATTAATAGCTATATACATGATTTACCACTTATTCACGAAGTTACGAGAATCAGTGATGCATTAGTGAAAATGCAGAAAGATCATGTCCATATGGCATTAGTAATCGATGAGTACGGTGGTACTGCTGGTGTCATTACTATGGAAGATATTCTAGAAGAAATTGTTGGGGAAATACGAGACGAATTTGATGATGATGAGGTAAATGACATCATTAAGACTGGCGAAGATACTTACCAAATTAATGGTCGTGTAACTTTATCAGAACTTGAAGAAAAGTTCGGAATTGAATTTGAAGATTCAGATGATATAGATACTATCGGTGGATGGTTACAAGCACATAAACCAGAAATTGAAAAAGATGATTACGTAGACACTGAATATGACAAATGGGTTGTAATTGATGTTGAGAATCACCAAATTAAAACGGTAGCATTACACAAAGAATTCATGAAAGAACGTAGAAGTATTTTTGATGACGATGAAGAAGATGAAGATTAAAAAATAGTTTAATTATCAAGCAGTAGAAATCCATAATAATTGGACTTCTACTGCTTTTTTTTATTAAATACAAACGTGTCTTTTTTGTCTTAACGATGCGCATCATGTAAAATAGAAATCATAGTAGATTGTTTGAGAGAGGAACACATGTGTATGAGAATTAATAAATATTTAAGTGAAGCAGGCGTTTGTTCAAGGCGTGGTGCAGATAAATGGATAAGTGCTAATCGTGTAAAGATCAATGATGAGTTGGCAACCTTAGGATCAAAAGTAGAAGAATTCGATATTGTTAAGGTCGATAATGAAATCATAACGATTGATAAAGGCTATGTTTATATCGCATTAAATAAACCTCGTGGTATTACATCCACTACAGAACGACATATTAAAGGTAACGTTGTTGACTATGTGAATCATCAAGAAAGAATTTTTCATATTGGTAGACTTGATAAAGATTCTGAAGGGCTGCTGTTGCTTACGAGTGATGGAGATATCGTAAATGAAATATTACGTGCTGAGAACAATCATGAAAAAGAATATGTCGTTTCAGTAGATAAACCAATCACTAAAGATTTTGTTAAACAAATGTCTGAAGGTGTAGAAATATTAGAACAGAAGACGCTTCCTGCCAAAATAGAGCAACTTAATGATAGAACATTTAAAATTATTTTAACACAAGGATTAAATCGTCAAATTAGACGTATGTGTGAGGCTTTAGGATATGAAGTTAAAAAATTAAAAAGAATACGTATTATGAATATTAAACTTGAAGGAATTAAATATGGTGAATGGAGAGATTTAACAAAAGAAGAATTTGAAGAACTAACGCAGTCACTTTCCTATAAACCAAAAAGAGAGCGAATGATATCTAAATAAAGGGGTTATTAAAATGGTCAAATTAAATAATGATGTAAATATTCCAGAATTAGGATTAGGTATTTATAAAATAGATGAATCAGATGTTGAGAGAGTATTGAATACGGCAATTGAAGCAGGTTATAGAGCAATCGATACTGCTTGGTTCTATAAAAACGAAAAAGCATTAGGTCAAGCATTAAATAAAATTAATATAGACCGTGAAGAACTTTTTATAACGACTAAATTATGGAATGATTTTCAAGGATATGAAGAAACAATTAAAGCTTTTAATGACTCTTTAGAATCGTTACAACTAACATATATAGATATGTATTTAATTCATTGGCCGTGTCCAGAAGATGAATTGTTCATTGAAACATACAAAGCGATGGAACAATTGTATAAAGAAGGCAAAATTAAAGCTATAGGTGTATGTAATTTTAAAGAGCATCACTTAGAAAAATTATTAGCCGAAACAGAAATCGTACCTGCAGTAAATCAAGTAGAATTCCATCCAATATTTAATCAAAAGGATTTACAAGCATATTGCGAAAGTAAAGGTATTAAAATTACAGCGTGGAGTCCGTTAATGAGAGGAGGAGAATGGCTCAATAACCCAGTATTGAAAGAAATAGCAGACAAATATAATAAAACTGCAGCACAAGTCATCATTAAATGGCACTTACAACAAGGCAGAATCGTTATTCCAAAATCACAAAATGACCAAAGAATTATAGAAAACTTTGATGTATTTAACTTTGAATTAACTGAAGAAGATTTAGCTGAAATTGATAGTCTTCATACAAACGAAAGACAATTTAGAGATCCTGATGAAGTTAAAATTGGAGATATGAAATAATATAAAAAACTTTCACATATTTGTTTGAATTAAGATGTATTTCACATATATCTTTTAGTAGAATAAGTGTGTGGAGGTGTTTTTTTGTTTAAATTTAAGAAACCAAATCAACATGGCGTTTGGTCAATGATTATATTGCCCATCGCATTCGGTATAGCAGTAAGCGGTTTTACATTTTTACATATATTATTATATTTGGGCGTATTAGCAGCTTATTTCATGAGTGATCAAGTGTTTTTCTATTTAAAGAAAAGAAAAAAAGAAATTGGCTACATCTATACAGCGAGTTTATTTGGAATAATAGTACTCATATCATTTATACCTATAGTACTTTATAAATTTGAAACATTTTGGATATTTTTATTAATGATTCCATTATCGTTAATCAATGCATTTTTCGCTAAAAAGAAAAACGAGAGAGCATTTACAAATGATTTAATAGCTGTCATTATCTTTTGTTTGTTTGGCGTAATAAGTGTATTACTAAATACAGCATTATCTAATATTAATGCTTGGTTACCTGTATTTATATTGAGCTTTTTGTATTTCTTTGGAACAATCTTATATGTAAAAACAATGATAAGAGAGAAAAAATCAATTAAATATAAATGGAGTTCTTGGATTTATCATTTATGTATCGTAGTTATAGGATTAATAGTAAACCCTTTAATAATGATAATGTATTTACCTAGCTTAATTCGTGCAATAGTTTTATATGGAAAGAAAATAAAAATAATGCATGTAGGGTTGATAGAAATAGCAAACTCTATATTCGTGTTAATCATTGGATCGATTTATTTACATTAATGACTATATTGAACCGGTTAACGAACACAAAAGAGCAATCATCTGTATGGATGATTGCTCTTTTGTGTTTTCTTTTATTTAAAATTATAAATATTATTTTCTAATCAATTTTAAGATAAATGATAGTACGAGTATCAATATAATTGAACCGATAAGTGCTGGTATAATTGCTACTCCACCCCATACTGGACCTAAATCGCCTAGTAAAGAACCACCAATTACTGAACCTATTAACCCGGCAATAATGTTACCGATAATACCGCCTGGAATATCTTTACCTAAAATAACACCTGCTAGCCAACCTATAAGTCCGCCTACGATTAACATTAATATAAAGCCCATTGAGTGTACCTCCTTATTATATTTCTATTTCTATAATTAAGTACCCAGTTATTTTGCATTTGAAACATAATAAGATGTTTTAAATAACTTTTGCCATAAAATAAACAAAATATAAAACAGGAATACTGGTATTAATATAAACCAGTGTGGAGTAAGTACAATCATACATATTATTGCTACAATTGATAAGATTTCTCCTACTAATCGAGGATGTATAAAGTATCTGTATATACCTTTTTGGTAGATTTTTGAAAGTCTTTTACCATCTGCTTCGATTGCTTGAGTATACAATGAAAGGTAAGCAATGATTTGCCCAAATATAAATAAACTGACACCAAAATATGGCACAGATTGATATATTGAAAGTTTACTGTCTAAATAAACGACATTTAAAGACACACTAAATACAATAGTAATGATATAAAGTACAAAAAATTGATTTTCAATATAGTTTGGAGCATATTTAATTTGAATCCATGTATGCAAGAATGCCCATATAAGTAACATAATTGTTACAGCTATCGTGATGAAGTTAATTTCTTTGATGATTATAAAGGAAACTAAACCATTCAAAGCAATTGTTATTGAAATAGCGAAATGATTTATACGCTTTTTCTTATTCATTACTATAAAGTTATATGACATTAGGACGATACACAGAATGATATTAATTGAAACGAGAAATGCCATATCTGTCTCCTACCTTAAACTAGTCTCATCTACGAATTATAACAATTCCTTAACATTTAATCACTAAATATATATTTATGTAAAGATTTTGCAAGAGTATTTGACATTATAAGTGTAATTTACTAGTATTGAAGCAAGCTATCTTGTAATACAAAGTAGTAGTAAAAATTGGAAGAGGTTATTACTATGTCGTCTATAAAGACACAAATGAGAAAAGGTTTGTTAGATGCATGTATCTTGTCTATTATTCAATCTCAACCAGTATATGGTTATGAATTATCTCGTAAACTAAATGAACATCAATTTACAGAAGTAAGCGAAGGAACGATTTATCCGATTTTACTGAGGTTGTTGAACAAAGAATTTATTTATAGTGAATTTAAACATAGTGAACAAGGACCAAAGAGAAAATACTACTATATAACTGATAAAGGAAGAGAAGAGTTAGAAATAGTTAGTAACGAATGGCTAAAAATAAAAGACCCAATTACTAAATTGTTAAAAGGGAGTACTGACGATGACAAGAACAACTAAACAATTGATTGATGAAAATAATACTAAAAGAAAGCAATTAAATGAAGAAGATTTAGAAGTATATGAAGACTTCTTATTATATGTAAGAACAGACTTAAGAGTTAGTGAACATGAGACAGAAGTTATTTTGATGGATGTATTAGATCATTTATTAGAAGCTACTTCTCACGGTACATCAGCTATAACATTTTTTGGACATGACGTTAAAGGACATGCTGATGAAATTTTAGAAGAGCTGCCTAATGAATCTAACAAAGCAATTATGAAGATGGTAATGATGGGTGTTGCTTACTTCTATAGTATTTATTTTATTGTCTCAGGTATAGCTGGTATTTTTGCAGACTATAAGACACCGATAATATCCATGATTTCGCTATTAATACTAGTTCCAATAGGTGGATTCTTTATAGTGAAAATTCTATTCAATATTATTCAAAGATATATATTTGATAAATCTAAATATAAGACACTGAAAGAAACAGTTTATGCAGGTTTATTAGTTGGCGTAATTCCAGCTTTATTAATATTAACACCAAACATTATATTTAAAGATATGATGAAAGTTTATATTCCATGGTGGATATTCATGTTAATAGGTATCGCTATTTTTGGACTATATAAAATGTCGCAGAATAAAAAGAAAATAGCATAAAAGAGGGTTGGACAGAAGTCTAATCTCAATATAATGAAAGCCTGAGACAAAATAGTTGTCCCAGGCTTTCGTCTTATCTCATTTTTTCAAAAATCTTAATTCTAGCCCACTTACATCATTAAAAATTATTTCCTGAGAAATATTAAACGCCTTTTTTATTACTCCATAATAAAGTGTGCAGTTGTGGTAAGACGTAAATGTCATTTAATGTATCGTTCATGACTTTATCTATTAATTGTTCGTATTTTTCTAATAGTTTTTCTGTATGATTTGAAACGCTGTCGTCTAAATATGGGTTACCAACTTGTAGATAAAATGGTATGGAAGGGTAACGGTTGTGTATGTCTTTCGCGAATTGATAATCGTCTTCATCGAAAATGACAACTTTAAGTGAAAGACTGTCTTGAACGCATTGTGTTATAACTTCATCAAGAATTGGTAAATTTGGTTTCATTCCAGAACTAGGTGGCTTTGGACTAATTGTTAAGTCATCGATTAGTGTCATCCAAGCTTGGAATTTTGATCCTTGTGTTTCGAGTGCAGTCTTAATACCTCTGTCGTTAAGAGTTTCTACTAATGGACCTATATTTTTTATTAGTGCTGGATTACCACCTGATATAGTTACGTGTTGATATTTGTTTGGAGCAAGTGCGTCTAATTCAGATATAATATCTTCTGGTTCAAGTAGTCGAATATCATCTTTAGCTGAACCATCCCAAGTGAAACTAGAATCACACCAGCTACATCTATAATCACAGCCACTTGTTCTAACAAACATCGTTTTTCGTCCGATGACTGATCCTTCACCTTGAATGGTAGGACCGAAAATTTCTAATACAGGTATTTTAGGCATTATTGTCACCGTTTTTTAAAGGTCGATAAACGACATAACTTGTTGGTGTTTCTCTGACAAAGACTTGCACACATTTAGGTTTGTTTACTCTTTTGTCTAAAGATTCTTGTACGATATTGTATATTGTTTGTGCAACTTGTTCGGTAGAAGGACTGTTATCTTTAAATTCTTCAAAGTCATTTAATAGTCTATGGTCATATCTTTTATGGATTAATGTCTTAAGTTCGCTGAAGTTTACTAAAAATCCCATCTTATCTAGCTCGTTACCTGCGATTGTTAAGTTTACAAAGTAAGTATGACCGTGGATGTTTTCACATTTTCCAGCTTCTTCATAAGGAATGTAATGAGCACTAGAAAAGTTGAAATCTTTATTGAGTTCAAAGGCATAAGGATGTTGAACACTTGGATAAATTTGTTGTAGCATTATAAACTTCCTTTCGTTTGTAGGTATTGGTCTAGACCTTGGTTTCTTAATTTACAAGCAGGACATTCACCGCAACCATCACTCATAACACCGTTATAACATGTTAATGTTTTTTCTCTAACATAGTCTAGTGCGCCTAATTGGTCACTTAATGCCCATGTTTCTTTTTTATTTAACCACATAAGTGGTGTATGTATAACGAAGTCTTTATCCATTGATAAGTTAAGTGATAAATTCATAGATTTGATGAAACTATCTCTACAATCAGGATAGCCACTAAAATCTGTTTCGCAAACACCTGTAATAATGTGTTTAGCACCTATTTGATAGGCTAACGCACCAGCAAATGATAAGAACAGTAAGTTTCTAGCAGGTACAAATGTATTTGGAATTCCATTTTCATCATTTTCTATTTTCATATTATGATCTGTTAATGCGTTTGGAGAAAGTTGTGAAAGTAAAGACATATCAAGTACGTGGTGTTTTAATCCTTGTTCTTTAGCAATGTCCTCAGCAACCTTAATTTCTAAATCATGTCTTTGCCCATATTGGAACGTAACTAATTCTACTTCTTTAAAATGTTCTTTTGCATAAAATAAGCATGTTGTACTATCTTGTCCTCCACTAAATACGACAAGTGCTTTTGCATTTTTTAATGTTTCTGACATAATGTTTCTCCTTTATAAAGGCATAAAAAAAGCCTGCCTTCTATAAAAAGGTAGACGTAGGAGTCTAGTTTTTTATAGAGGGTGTAAGCTAGTAACCTCTTAGTTTATTGAATATACAAATGATAATATAATCATTTTGTAAAAGCAAGTTTATGATATGGTATGATTAATTTGAAATTAAGGAAAGAAGAGCGTGTAAACTTATGATCATGATGATAGATAACCACGATTCATTTACATATAACATTATTGAATATATAAAAATAATTACTAAAAATATTGAAATAAAAGTTTTGAAGTCTGAAGAGGTAACTGCAGAAATAGTTAAGGCTATTAATCCGGACGTGATTATTATTTCGCCTGGACCTGGGCATCCTGATGATTATACACAGTTAAAGTCTTGTATCTACAATATTTATAAAGATGTACCGATACTTGGCGTATGTCTAGGTTTTCAATTGTTAATTTCTACATTTGGAGGCAAAGTGATAAAAGGTGAACGACCAGTTCATGGGCATACTGCTCAAATAACACATGATGGAATGGGGTTGTTTAAAGACTTACCTCAATCATTTCAAGTTACGAGATATCATTCTTTAATAGCTGATAATCAACAGATTCCGCAAGATTTTATTGTCACGGCGCGTACAAAGAGCGGAATACCGATGGCAATTCGACATCAGTCTTTACCAATTGAAGCTGTTCAATATCACCCTGAATCAATATTAAGTGAATTTGGTTTAGAACAATTAGCGAATTTCTTAAGGAAAGTAGGTATTCAAATTGAAAACACATATTCAGTTTAAATATATTAGTGACTTGCAAAATGAAGAAAAATTAGACTTAAAATTTCAAAATCCAATTGATACACTTACTGCTAATAGTATAGATGAAGTGCAATCATTAGTTGATAAAGCGAGTTATTATCAACGTAAAGGATTCTACGTTGTGATGACTTTACCATATGAAAGTGCAAAAGCGTTTGATCCATCTCTAAAGGTGTACGGAACTGGAGATAATTATGCCTCAATTCAAGTGTATGACAAGCCTGTTCAACAATTTAGTGAAATAGTTAGTCATAATCAATCCAATAACAATATCGAATGGCATGCAATGAACACTAATGACGAGTTAGCTCATAATATACATGCTATACAAGATGAAATAAGATTAGGTAATACATATCAAGTGAACTATACGACGCAATTAACTTCTAATTCAATTCAAGATGGGTATTCTTATTTTAAATCATTAACTGAAGAATCTAATGGTGATTACCAAGCATATATTGAACACGATAATGAAACGATTATTTCTATTTCTCCAGAACTTTTCTTTCAACTAGGGCCGCATCAGCATTTAGCAAATTCATTGTTAACTAAACCAATGAAAGGTACGATTTCTAGAGGTAATAATGAAACTGAAGATCAAGAAAACCTCAATACATTAAAGCATTCTAAAAAAGATAGAGCAGAAAATGTAATGATAGTTGATTTATTAAGAAATGATTTAAGTAAAATTTCAAAAGTTGGAACAGTGGAAACGATAGATTTATTTAAAATCGAAAAATATAAAACGGTTTATCAAATGACGAGCACAATACGTAGCCAAATAAAAAATGAACTTACTTTGTTTAATATTCTTCAAGCGCTATTCCCATGTGGATCAATAACGGGAGCGCCTAAAGAATCAACTATGCAAATTATTAAAAGTTTAGAGAAAAAGCCTAGAGGTATTTATTGTGGGGCAATTGGTGTATTATTACCAGATGGGAAAATGATTTTTAATGTGCCTATTAGAACGATACATAATAATGAGCATAGAGCTATTTACGGAGTTGGTTCAGGTATAACAATTGATTCAGTTGCTAAAGCGGAAATCGAGGAATTTAAAATGAAAACTAGAATTCTAAATATACCTAAAGTGAATTTGATAGAAACGATGAGAATAGAACAGGGAATTATACAAAGACGTTATAAGCATACAGAAAGAATTTTAAAAAGTGCTAAAGATTTGGAAATACCATTTGAACTTGAAAAATGGAACGAATTACTTGATGATGCCGAACAAAGTCAAAGAGATGGAACGTATAAATTAAGAATAGAACTGACTTCAGATGGTGTATTTAATATGGAAACTAAAGAGTTAGTTGAATCTAAGAAACCACTAACAGCAAAATTAAAACAAGCTAAGCCAATCGCTTCTAAATATATTAGAAATAAAACAACTGAACGTAATCATTTTATTCATGAACATGATACTGATGTCACATTATATTATAATGAAGAGAATGAAATAACCGAATTTGATATAGGTAATGTTGTTATTAAAGATGGAGAAACTTACATAACACCCTTATATAAAGAACAAATTTTAAATGGTTGTATGAGACAACAATTGCTAGAAGAAGGATACATTAAAGAACAAACCATTGATAAGAATACAATGTTAAAACATATAAAAAATGGTAATTACGAAGTATTTATGATTAATAGTTTGAGAGAATGGACTAAAATAGATTTTAAATTTTGATGGTAATCTAAAGATACAAATAGTAAAATAGTAAACATCATATAAGGACGGGTGAAAAGATATGTTCTTAGCATTATTATATTTAGTAATAGTGATCTTAATAGCATTTTACTTAAAACGTGTAGTCTTGAGTCAATTAAGACAAGAAAAAAATAAGCAAAGTTTTGCGTATTTATATATTGGATTTGCCGTAGCAATTGTTTTTGTAGGCTTATTTGTTAATCAGTTAACGCATGTTTTTATTGATTTAACAGATGTATTTTATCGTAAACAATGATGCTTTATATAGCAAAATAGAATGAGGTGTCTTTAAATGCGCATATATCCTAAGGGGGATTCTGCACTCACAGTAATGAGTGATCGTGAACCTTCAAGACAGTTAACGCATGAAATAAATGAATTTAGATTAGAAATATTGAATCAAGAAATGCCTTTTATAGATGAGGTCATTCCAAGTGAGAATAGTTTAATGGTTGTTTACCATCCATATAGTATGATGATGAATCATCAAATCAATGAGCCATATAAATATATGACAGAATTTGTTGAACGTATTATTTATCAGAAGAAAAAGGATTTAAATAATAGAGAAATTATAAAAAAATCTATTGCAATAGATGTCGTAATTGGTGGTAAGTACGGTATTGATTTTGACCATTTAACAGATTTATCAACAGACGAACAATTACAAGTACTCGAATCGAGAACTTATTTTGTTTCCATGATAGGGCACACACCAGGATGCCCTTATTTGTCTGGGTTAAGTCACCGTTTATTTTCGGACAACTGCAATTACAAACAATTTATTCCTAAAGGCTCATTATGTATAGAACGAGATAAGTTATTTATCACTACTACTGATACGAGCGGAGACTGGCCAGTTATTGGTTGGACGAACGTTGAGATCTTTGACAGACAGAGTAGTGAATGTAAACTTAATTTTGGTGATGATGTCATTTTAAATGTAGTTGAAGAATTAGAAAGCAAGGATGGAGGGTATAACCCATGTCAGTAATTATTAGAGAGTCTGGATTATACACTTCATTACAAGACTTAGGTAGACAAAAGTATCAACATATTGGGATTGTTAAAAATGGTTCTATCGATCAATTTAATCATAGATTAGCTAATATGCTAGTTGGAAATGATGAAGATGAAGCATTAATTGAAATGACATTTAAGTTACCAGCCATTCAATTTACTGAACCAACTTTAATTGCTTTTACTGGCGCTAATTTCCCCGCATATAAAGATAATGAAAAAATAACTCCATATAAGATTCATTTAATGAATAAAGGTGAGGTACTAAGTTTTGGTGAAGGCGCAAAAGGCACAAGAGCATACTTAGCGATTGCTGGTGGCATTGTAGCAGAAGAATGGTTAGGTTCTAAGTCAACGAGTATACGCTTGCAAATGGGTGGCCACAACGGTCGTATACTGCAAGTAGGTGATGAGATAGAAATGTGTAGAAATTATACATCATTACAAAAGAAACTATTCGAGAACTTAGAAGAAACTAAGACTGCTGATTGGGGTGTTGATCAATATACGTTAGCCTTAAATTATTTTACAGATATATTCCATGTAGTTTCTGGAGAAGGCATGACGCACTTTAATGAAGCAGAAATAAAGCATCTTGAAAATCAAGTTTATAAAGTAACAAATCGTTTTAATAGAACAGGATTAACATTAGAAGGTAAATCTGTTATCAATCGTAAAATTGTGGATCAACCATTCTTAAGTGTAAAAAAAGGTACTGTTTTATTAAATCAAGAAAATCAACCTGTTGTAATGTTAAACGATCATCAATCATTATCAAGTTATCCTCAAATAGGTACAATTGCTTCTTATCATATTGATAAATTAGCGCAAAAAAAACATAACTCTAAAATGATTTTTAAGAAACTAACAATTCAAGAAGCTGAATTAAATTTAAAAAAACACGCTCAGTTTATAAAACAAATTAAAACAGGGATAAAATATAAGTTAAATGAAGAATTAAATAAATAATGCACATGTGTAAATTGTGTCTATTGTATGCACTTTTTACACATTTTTTGGATTAATTTATGGTTATTAGTTGAAATTTATTGTAAAGTAGTATAAATTATAATACTGAACATAAATAAATATTACGAGAATATTACAACCTTCAATAATATGTAATGAAATAATAATGATAATTGATATGAGTTGAGATACGGAGGAAAGGTATGAAAACTAAAAATAGGAAGATAGGCGTCTTTACATTCTTCTTGCTAACGATTTTAGCAATAGCATTAAAGACTTATTTTGCCTATTATGTAGACTTGTCACTCGGGGTAAAGGGACTCGTACAGAACTTGATTTTATTAATGAACCCATATAGCTTAATTGCGTTAATTCTAAGTGTGTTCTTATTCTTTAAAGGGAAGAAGTCATTTTGGTTTATTTTTATAACGGGATTTGTATTATCGTTCTTGCTTTATGCAAACGTTGTATACTTCAGATTCTTTTCTGATTTCTTAACATTCAGCACTTTAAACCAAGTGAGTAATGTTGAATCTATGTCTGGTGCAGTATATAGCTCGTTCTCTTGGTACGATTTTATATATTTTACAGATACAATTGTGTTTTTATTTGTACTTATCTTTAAAAGCAAATGGTTTACTACAAAAGCATTTCCGAAAAAATTCGTCCCAGTTGTTATGGGCGTAGCAGTTGCACTATTCTTTTTAAACTTAGCTTTTGCTGAGTCAGATAGACCAGAATTATTAACAAGAACGTTTGACCATAAATATTTAGTTAAATATTTAGGGCCTTACAACTTCACTGTATATGACGGTGTTAAAACGATTCAAAATAATTCACAAAAAGCTTTAGCAAGTGAAGATGATTTAACAGAAGTTAAAAACTTTACGAAACAAAAATATCAAGAACCAAACAAAGAAACATTTGGTATCGCAAAAGATAAAAACGTTATTAAGATTCATTTAGAAAGTTTTCAATCTTTCCTAATTGATTTTAAAGTAAATGGGGAAGAAGTAACACCTTATTTAAACTCGTTAGCAAAAGGTAATAAAGGTTATAAATATTATCCAAACTTCTTCCATCAAACCGGTCAAGGTAAAACTGCCGATTCAGAATTAACGATGGATAATAGTATTTATGGCTTACCACAAGGATCAGCGTTCTCGTTGAAAGGCGACAATACTTATCAATCCTTACCAGCAATATTAAATCAAAAGCAAGGCTATGAAACATCAGTCATGCACGGCGATTACAAAACATTCTGGAACAGAGATCAAGTGTACAAACATTTTGGTGTAGATAAGTTCTATGATGCAACTTATTACGATATGCAACAAAAAAATCTTGAAAACTTAGGTTTAAAAGATGAAGTATTCTTTGATGAATCAATATCACATTTAAAAGAACAAAAACAACCTTTCTATTCTCATTTAATTACGTTAACAAATCATTACCCATTCACAGTGAGTAAAGAAGACGCAACTATTGAGAAACCAGATACTGGTAGTACAACATTAGATGGTTATGTACAAACAGCACGTTATTTAGATGAGTCATTAGAGAAATTTATGACACAACTTAAAAAAGAAGGCCTGTATGATGATTCAGTTATCATCATTTATGGTGACCATTATGGTATTTCAGAGAACCATAATAAAGCAATGGCTAACTTATTAGGTGAAGATGAAATCACACCAGCTAAATTTATGGACTTAAACAGAACACCGTTCTTTATGAAAGTTCCAGGTTTAGAAGGTGGAGTTGATGAAACATACGGTGGTCAAATTGATGTTATGCCTACTTTACTTGATGTTTTAGGTATAAAATCAAATAACTACTTAATGTTTGGTACAGATTTATTATCTAAAGGACATGATGAAACAGTCGCATTTAGAAATGGTGACTTTATCACACCAGAATATAAATCGATTGGAACGACAACATACGACAACAAGACCAATAAACCTATGAAGACTAAACCTAAAGATTTAGAAGAAAACAAGAGTAATGTTGAAAAAGAACTAGAATTATCCGATCAATTATTACACGGAGACTTATTCAGGTTCTATGACAATCCAGACTTCAAGAAAATCAAGCCATCAGACTTTGAGTATAAATCAGGTAATGGCTATCAAGAAGAATAAAATTAATATTAAAAAGCCGGGACAAATTAATTTGTCCCGGCTTTTCTATTGTGAATAAATGAATTTATCAAGACAGGTCCAACATGATAAGTAGAGAGGCTGAATGTTGCAAGACAGGTCCAACATGATAAATAGGGCGGTTGAATGTTGCAAGACAGGTCCAACATGATAAATAGAGCCCGTGAATTTATCAAGACTGGCACAACATGATAAATAGAGCGGTTGAATATTGCTAGTCGAGACAAACATGATAAATAGAGCGGCTGAATGTTGCAAGACAGGTCCAACATGATAAATAGAGCCCGTGAATTTATCAAGACTGGCACAACATGATAAATAGAGCGGTTGAATATTGCTAGTCGAGACAAACATGATAAATAGAGCGGCTGAATGTTGCAAGACAGGTCCAACATGATAAATAGAGCCCGTGAATTTATCAAGACTGGCACAACATGATAAATAGAGCCCGTGAATTTATCAAGACAGGTCCAACATGATAAATAGAGCCCGTGAATTTATCAAGACAGGTCCAACATGATAAATAGAGCCCATGAATTTATCAAGAGTGGCACAACATGATAAATAGACGAGCTGAACTTATCAAGACTTGCCCAACATGATAAATAGAATACTATTTCCATACTGAAATCTCTAGTTACAGCATATATTTATAAAAAATCCCCGAAGTTTTGATCAAAACTTCGGGGATTGTCTTTATCCTAATGCTACGTCTAGAATCATCATAATAGTGAATCCACCCATTAGACCTAATGTGGCTAAGTCTGTGTTATTTCCAGACTGTGATTCGGGTATTAATTCTTCTACAACTACAAATATCATAGCACCAGCTGCAAATGCGAGTGCATATGGTAAAACTGGTGTCGCTACAACGACTAATAATGCACCTAACATTGCAAATACAGGTTCAACTAATGCCGATGCTTGTCCGTAGTTAAAGGATTTCCATCTTGTTAAACCTGAGGCACGTATTGGCATTGAAAGTGCTGCACCTTCAGGGATATTTTGGATACCGATACCTATTGCTAAACCAAGTGCGCCTAATAATGTAGCACCATCATTACCAGTTGCTACTCCACCAAAAGCAACACCTATTGCTAGACCTTCTGGAATATTATGAAGTGTGATTGCTAAAAATAGTAATGTATTTTTACCTAATTTAGTATCAGGTCCTTCGACTTTTTGACTTTTGTCTACAGCATTTTGGTGTGCGTGTGGTATAACAAAGTCTAATAATCTAATGAATAATCCACCTAATAAAAAGCCAATTGCCGCTGGTAACCATGGCATTGCCGAGTCAGAACTTTGCTCAATTGAAGGTTGTAATAGTGACCAAAAACTAGCTGCAATCATCACGCCAGCTGCGAAACCTTGCATCGTATTGATTACTTTTGTGTCTATATTTTTAAACAAATAAACGAATGATGCACCGAATGCAGTTAACAGCCATGTGATAATACCTGCGAATAATGCTTGTAAATATGGGGGTAGTTCTGTAAAAAAGTCTTGCATAGTTTTTGCTCCTTCGTATCTTTTGTTTGAAAAAAAGTGTATAATATATTAATTGAAAACTGAGAAAATTAAAGGATGTTAATTCATGGAAGCATATAAAATTGAAAAACTTAATAAGCAATATGGTGATAAAGTTATTTTTAATGATTTAGATTTATCCGTATCTTACAAAGAACGCATTGGACTAGTTGGTATTAATGGAACAGGTAAGAGTACTTTGCTTAAAGTTATAGCAAATATTGATGATGATTATGATGCAAAGACATCTTATCCTAACCAATATCAAATAGCATATGCAAGCCAAAAGCCTGAACTTGATGGATCTTTATCTGTAATAGATGAAGTATTAAATAATGAAACTGAAATGACAAAAGTCATTGCCCAATACGAAAGCTCTTTAAATCGATATCAGCAAACTGGTGAATCTAAAGATTTAGATCTTATGATGCAATACCAATCTGATATGGATCGATTAAATGCTTGGGATTACAGTGCAGACGTTAAAACTATTCTATCAAAACTAGGTATAAATGACTATCTTAAAAAGGTTTCTACTTTGAGTGGTGGACAACAAAAGAGAGTTGCACTAGCTAAAGAATTGATACGTAAACCTGATTTATTATTGTTAGATGAGCCTACAAACCATTTAGATATTGAAGGAATAGAATGGCTCGTTAATTATATCAAACAATACCCTCATACAATCATGTTTGTTACACATGATCGTCACTTCTTAAATCAAGTTTCAACTAGAATTGTTGAACTTTCAAATGGTAAATTAACAAGTTATCCCGGTAATTATGAATCTTATATTGAAGCAAGAGCTGAAAAAGAAGAAATAGAAGCTCAGCAACATGTTAAGAAAAAAGCACTGTATAAGCAAGAATTGCATTGGATGAGACAAGGTGCAAAAGCTAGATCAACTAAACAACAAGCGAGAATTCAAAGATTTAATAATTTAGAAGATGATTTGTCTAACAAGAAGACACAAGGAGAAGCGAGCTTGAATTTAGCACATTCTCGATTAGGGAAACAGGTCTTCGAATTAGATGATATCTCGAAGTCCATCGGTGACAGAACTTTATTCGAGGACTTTACGACAATTATACAAAAGGGCGATAGAATTGGAATTGTTGGAGAAAACGGTGCTGGTAAGACAACACTCCTTAACATTATAAGTGGCTTAGACCAGACTTTTGATGGTAACTTGATTACTGGTCAAACAGTAAAAATAGCTTATTTCAAACAGCAAGATGAAAGCTTGACGTCTGATGACAGAATGATAGATTACTTGAGAAAAGAAAGTGAAGTAGCTAAAGAGAAAGATGGTACTGTTGTGTCAGTTACACAATTGTTAGAAAGATTCTTATTTCCAAGTCAAACACATGGCACACAAATTAATAAACTATCAGGTGGAGAGCAGAAGAGACTTTACTTACTTAAATTATTAGTACATGAGCCTAATGTTTTAATTTTAGATGAGCCAACAAATGATTTAGACACTGAAACATTAACAATTTTAGAAGCTTATATTAATGAGTTCGGTGGAACAGTTATCACTGTAAGCCATGATAGATATTTCTTAAATAAAGTGGCTAATAAATATTGGTATATCCATGATAAGCAAATAGAACCAATGCTAGGTACTTTTGAAGATTATTTAGCATATAAAAAAACAGTCGATAAAAAAGCAACACAACAATATAAAGAAGCTCAAAAAGCTGAAGTAAAATCTAAAACAACTACTAGATTGTCATTTAAAGAAAAACGAGAACTTGAACAACTAGAAGAAAATATTGAATATATAGAATCAAGATTAGTAGAGCTTGAGCAAGAAATGGTTGAACATGCGACTAATTATGAAAAATTAAACGAACTAACAAATGAAAAAACATCGATTGAAGCGCAATATGAAGAAGATTATATGCGTTGGTCATCCTTATCAGACAGATTATAAGCGTATAGAGGTGTATATATAGATGCAAAATATTTTAAAAGAGTATTTCGGATATCAGCAATTTAGAGATGGACAGAAAGAAATTATAGATAAAGTTATCAATCATCGTCCCACTTTAGGTGTTATGCCTACTGGTGGAGGTAAATCAATTTGTTATCAAGTGCCAGGTCTATATTTAGATGGACTTACAATTGTCATTAGTCCGTTGATTTCTTTAATGAAAGACCAAGTTGATAGCTTGAGATCGATGGGTATTAAGGCTGAATTTTTAAATAGTACTTTAACGAGTAAAGAAAAGAAAAGAGTTGAGAGCGAGCTCATTTCAGGACAGTTAGATTTTCTATATATTGCACCAGAACGATTTAACCAACCACAGTTTATCCAAATGATTAATAAGTGTGATGTTCAACTTATAGCATTTGATGAAGCACATTGTATTTCTAAATGGGGACATGACTTTAGACCAAGTTACCAAGAAGTAATCACACACGTCATGAGTTTACCTCATCACTTTAGACTAGTGGCTTTAACTGCAACGGCTACAAAAGAAGTTCAAGCAGATATCTCTCAAAAATTAGGGATTGCTGAAAATGATATTATTGAAACATCTATTAAACGTGAAAATTTAACATTTAAAGTGAACAATACATATCAAAGACTTAATTTTGTTAAAGACTATGTGAGAACAAACATTAACCAATCAGGAATTATTTATTGCTCCACACGAAAGCAAGTAGAGCAGTTGAGTGAAACGCTTGATGATATGAATATTAAAAATGTTATGTACCATGCAGGGCTTCCTAAAGAAGAAAGAGAACGTGCCCAACGTAAATTTATTGAAGATGACATAAAGTTAGCAATCGCTACAAATGCATTTGGGATGGGGATAGATAAATCCAATGTAAGATTTGTCATTCATTACAATATGCCTCAAGATATAGAATCTTATTATCAAGAAGCGGGTAGAGCTGGTCGAGATCAATTAGATAGTGAATGTATTCTATTGTTCTCAGATAGAGATATTGACCTACAAAAATTCTTTATATCTTCTAGCCCTGCTGATGATGAGTATAAAGAAAAACAAGGTGAAAAGCTTAGACAAATGATTCAATATACTAAGACAACTAAATGTCTTGAAGCAATGATGATACATTATTTCAACCCTGATGAGAAATTAGAAGAATGTGGTAGATGTTCAAGTTGTATTCAATCTGAAAAATCATACAATATGACAACAGAAGCACAAAAAATATTGAGTTGTGTAGCAAGATTAAAACAAAAAGAAAAAAGAAATATGATTATACAAGTATTAAGAGGTGAACAAACCCCTCAAATTTCATCACTAGGATACGATGAATTAAGTACGTATGGTATATTAAAAGACTATACAACAAATGAATGTCATCATTTATTAGATGAATTACGTTATAAAGGTTATTTAAATGAGCATAAAGAAATATTAAGCGTAGACCAAGATGCTATGGAAGTACTTAGAGGAAATGTCGAAATTATGACCACACCATTCAAGACTAAGCCAAAAGAAATAGTAGACATACAAACAATTACAGATGTTGACCGTTCTTTATTTGAACGCTTAATTGAGGTTAGAAAAGATTTAAGTAAAGAGCTAGAAGTGTCACCTTTATCTATCTTCTCAGATCAAATTTTAGAACAATTTGCTAAGAAGTTGCCAGAATCTAAAAAAGAAATGATTTTAATTGATGGAATTGGAAGTTATAAGTTGAAACATTATTGTCCAATTTTTATTGATACTATTAAAAATTATAAACAACCAATATAAGGCGTTATAGGCATTTTATTGTGACATTAGGGTAAATAATTAAAAAGTAATTTAGTTACAGACAATAAAAAGAAATGTGGTGTCTATGAATGATCCAATTTGAAGAGGTTTCAAAAATATACGGGGATAAAAAAGCAGTAGATAATATAAGTTTCAATATTAACGAAGGAGAATTTTTTGTTTTAATTGGGCCATCAGGTTGTGGAAAAACAACAACTCTTAAAATGATTAATAGACTCATTTCATTATCGGAAGGATATATATATTTTAATGATAAACCGATTAGTGATTATGATGTTTCTGAAATGAGATGGGATATTGGATATGTACTCCAACAAATAGCGCTATTTCCACATATGACGATTAAAGAGAATATAGCTCAAGTTCCAGAAATGAAAAAATGGAAAAAGAAAGAAATCGCTAATCGAGTAGATGAATTGTTAAATATGGTTGGTTTAGATCCAGAAACTTTTAGAAATCGATATCCAAGCGAATTATCTGGTGGTCAACAACAGCGTATTGGTGTAATACGTGCACTTGCTTCAGACCCACCAGTTGTATTAATGGACGAGCCATTTAGCGCATTGGATCCAATCAGTAGAAAAAATTTACAAGATGATTTATTAGAACTTCAGTCTAAAATTAAAAAAACAATCGTCTTTGTAACACATGATATTGAAGAAGCGATGAAAATGGGAGACCGTATTTGTTTGTTAAATCAAGGTCATGTAGAACAAATTGGAACGGCAGATGATTTTATTCATCGACCTAAAAATGATTTTGTAAAATCATTTATTGGTAATGTAGATGCACATGTATTAAAGCAAGTTAAGTTAGGTGATATAGCACAACCGATATCAGAAGTACATACAGATTCAATTGAACAATATCCAAAAGTAGACCCATCTAAAACAATTGATGATATATATGGGCTATTAGCTGAACACGAAGCTATCATAATGGATAAAGGCGACAATGTCCCTAGCCATATCGTGACTAGACAATATGTATTTAGCTATTTGGCAGAAAAGAATAGAGGTGTTTCATAATGAATGCATTATTTGAGACACTTTCAAGTAGAAAAGGTCAGTTATTAGAGACATTATTAGAACATATTCAACTATCATTTATTGCATTGCTAATAGCAGTTGTAATAGCAGTGCCATTAGGTATTTTACTAACTAAGACTAAAAAATTAGCAGAAGTCATTATTAATATAGCTGCAGTATTACAAACAATACCGTCTCTTGCTTTATTAGGTTTAATGATTCCGCTATTTGGGATCGGACGTATTCCTGCAATTATTGCACTTGTAATTTATGCTTTATTACCGATATTAAGGAACACATATACAGGTATTAAAGAAGTCGACCCATCTCTTATTGAAGCGGCACGAGGCATTGGTATGAAAACAGGAAGAAGATTGTCTAAAGTTGAACTACCACTTGCTATGCCAGTTATGATGGCAGGTATAAGAACTGCCATGGTACTTATCATTGGTACTGCAACTCTAGCTGCTTTAATTGGTGCTGGTGGATTAGGGGATTTAATACTTTTAGGTATTGATAGAAATAATACTTCGTTAATATTATTAGGTGCTATTCCAGCGGCAATATTAGCTATTTTCTTTGATGTATTTTTAAGAATATTAGAGAAAATCTCATATAAAAAATCATTAATTATTTTAGGCACAATATTGTTGATATTCTTATTATCCGTAACGATTCCATTATTTGCTCAAAAAGGTGACAAAATTACTTTAGCAGGTAAACTAGGCTCTGAACCTGAAGTCATTACGAATATGTATAAAATATTAATCGAAGAAGAAACTGATAATACAGTAGAAGTTAAAGCAGGTATGGGTAAAACGTCATTCTTGTTCAATGCATTAAAATCTGATGAAATAGATGGTTATTTAGAATTTACAGGTACGGTGCTAGGTGAATTAACTAAAGAAACGCCAAAATCTACATCAGAAAAAGGCGTCTATGAGCAAGCAAATAATAGCTTAGACAAAAAGTTTGATATGCAATTGCTTGAACCGATGAAATATAACAACACTTATGCTTTAGCTGTTAAAAAAGAGTATGCAAAGAAACATGATATCAAAACAATTTCTGATTTGAAAAAAGTTGAAAATGATATTAGACCTGGTTTTACATTAGAATTCAACGACCGTGAAGATGGTTATAAAGGCATTCAGAAGAAATATGATTTGAACTTTAAAGATGTAAAAACTATGGAACCTAAATTGCGTTATCAAGCACTTGAAAGTAAAGATATTGATTTGATTGATGCGTATTCTACAGATGCTGAGCTTAAAGAATATGGTATGGTTGTTTTAGAAGATGATAAAAAGCTCTTCCCACCATATCAAGGTGCGCCTTTGATGAAGAAAGAAACTGTAAAAGAGCATCCTGAAGTTGTTAAAGCAATGAATAAATTAAAAGGCAAAATTTCTGATGAAGAGATGCAAGAAATGAATCATAGAGTAACGATTAAAGATGAAGATGCGTATCAAGTAGCAAAAGAATATTTAGAGAAGAATGATCTGATTAACTAAATACCATTGATTTATGAAAATGATTAGGTCTATAATACTAATAAATTAAAAAAAACGGTAAATTTCGATTTACCGTTTTTTATATTTCAATTTGGAGGTCTTAGATTATGAAGCAACAGTTAAGTGAATTACAGGCATATCAACCGGGATTATCACCGAGACAATTAAAAGAAAAGTATGGCATAGATAGAGAAATGGTCAAGCTTGCTTCAAATGAAAATTTATATGGTCCTTCACCAAAAGTTAAAGAAGCCATTAAAAATAATTTAGATGAATTATTTTATTATCCAGAAGTAAAACAGTTTGAAGTAAAAGAAACATTAAGTACATTCCTCAACGTAAAAAAAGAGCAAATCTTTTTCGGTTCAGGTTTGGATGAAGTTATCATGATTATTTCTAGAACTGTATTAGAGCCTGGAGATGAAATATTAACGAGTGATATGACGTTTGGACAATACAAACATCATGCCATCATAGAAAGCGCACAAGTTAAAACAACACCTCTTAAAGATGGTTATTTTGATTTAGATGCTATGTATGAACAAATTACAGATAAGACAAAATTAATATGGATATGTAATCCTAATAACCCAACTGGTACTTATTTATCACATGATGATATAGAAGCTTTTATTAAAAAAGTGCCTGACGATATTATTGTGTTGATTGATGAAGCGTACATAGAATTTGCGGTTGCTGATGATGTTCCAAACAGTTTAGAATTGTTGTCACAATATAACCAAGTGGTCCTATTAAGAACTTTATCTAAAGCGTATGGATTAGCATCGCAACGTATAGGATATGCAATAGCAAACGAATCTTTATTAGACCAGCTAGATATAGTAAGACTACCATTTAACGTAACATCATTATCAGCAGTTGCGGCAGATGCAGCAATAAAAGATCAAAGCTATTTAAAAGATATTACACAAAGAAACAGACAAGAAATCGAGAAATTTTTAAATGCTTCTTTCAAAGAGCATATATATGATAGTCAGACGAATTTTATCTATGTAAATACTGACCAACCTCAAGTATTATATGATTATTTACTTAAAGAAGGATTTATAACAAGACCATTTCCGAATGGTGTTCGAATCACGATAGGATTTAGTGAGCATAATGATAAAATGTTACAAGTATTAGAAACTTTTTTTGAGGAGTAGGGGTCATAAGAAAGGAAAGTCAGTAACTTCTTTGATATACTAGTAGACATTGATATATAAAGGAGAAGGTACAATGACGAAGCAAACAATCGGTATTGATATGGATGAAGTCCTAGCTGACACTATTAAAAAATTACTAAGACGTTACAATGAAGAAACATCTTCAAATGTTACAATGGAAGAACTTAAAGGTACAAAAATCCGTAATATGATGCCTGAACATCAAGGCGTTCTTACTGAGATTTTAAGGGAAGATGGATTTTTTAGAGATTTAGAAGTATTTCCAAATGCGATTGAAGTGGTTCAAAAATTAAACGAATATTATGATGTATATATTGTTACAGCTGCAATGGACGTACCAACATCATTTGCAGATAAATATGCTTGGCTTAGAGAACATATGCCATTTTTAAGCCCACAACATTTTGTATTTTGTGGTGATAAAGGCATCGTCAATACAGACTACCTAATTGATGACAATCCTAAACAATTAGAAAGCTTTAACAATCACTCTATTATGTATGCAGCAGATCATAATAGAGATTATAATAAATGGCCAAAAGTTCATAGTTGGAAAGAAGTAGAAGAATATTTCTTAGGCGGGAACGGCGAATATGCTAAATCTAATGAAGCAGTATCAGAAACATCAAAATAAATAAAAGCACGACATCGGCACATTCAGGCTGATGTCGTGCTTTTTTGATATAGGTGGATGACGATTCCATTCCTGCAAAAACGCACTAAGACTTTCGAGATATCGTTCGATTCAGACTAAATCAGGCAAAAACGCACGAAGACTCAGAAGATATCGTGCGATTCGGACTAAATCGGGCAAAAACGCACGAAGACTCACGAGATATCGTGCGTTTTAAATTAAAATATACTAATGTATACCTTGCATAAGTTTTTTGATTTTTGGTGTCATGGATAATACGATTAGTGACACGACGATTGCAATTGCACCAATCAATCCAAAGTAATTTTGTTGTCCTAGTGGTTCTATAAGTTTAACGAGTTGTCCGTTAATACCTTGTGCAGTTGCATTTGTTAAGAACCATAGACTTAACATTTGGGCTGAGAATGCTTTTGGTGCAAGTTTAACTGAAACACTTGATCCAGTAGGTGATAAACAAAGTTCCCCAATAACACATAAGAAGAAGCTAAGTATTAACCATATTGGGTTCATAAGTTCTGCTTGTTGCATAGACATTGCAATCATCATTGCAATAAATGAAATACCTGCAAATGCTAAACCAATTACAAATTTAAGTGGGGTAGAGGGATTGTATTTCCCTAACTTTTGCCACAAGAATGAGATAACTGGTGCAAATATAACAATAAAGAATGGATTTATAGATTGGAACCAACCTGCTGGTATAACAAAATTAATACCATAAGCGTTTAAATCTAATTGAGTATGCTCTTGCGCAAATACGCCCAGTACATTTGACCCTTGTTCTTGAATGCTCCAGAATAACACGGAAGCTAAGAATAATGGTACATATGCTAACAGTCTTGATTTTTCAGTTCCATCAATATCAGGACTTCGATACATAATTGACCAATATATAAATGGTACAACTATACCAACGATTAATACGATTAAACTGATTGAATTAAATGTAAGTTGTCCAACTAGATATAAAATACCTAGTAGGATAATGATTCCTATCGTGCTATATGTAAAAATTTTAGCATATTTTACTTTTTCTTTATGATTCAATGGGTTTGAAGGATGATTTTCAACTTCTCCAAGACTTTTTCTTTGGAATAATACGTATGCTATTAAAGCTAGAAGCATACCAAAGGCTGCGATAGAGAAACCTTGATGGAAGCCTACGCTTACACGTACTTTGTCAATAATAAGTGGTGATAGTAACGCACCCATATTAACTGACATATAAAATATAACGAATCCTGCATCTAATCTATTATCGTTCTTGTGGTATAAACCTCCAACAACGTTTGAAATATTAGGTTTCATTAATCCTGAACCTACGATTATAAGTATCATAGATATTAAAAAGGCACTTAAACCGAATGGTAAAGATAAGACTAAATGACCTAACATGATTAATACAGCACCATACATGAGTGATCTACGAGAACCGATTAATCTATCGGCAACCCATCCACCTAAAATACCTGTCATGAATATAAGTGAACCGTACATTGCCATAATTTGTTGCGCTGTTATTTTATCTAATCCAAGTCCGCCTTGACTTACAGAAAAGTATAAATAATAAAGTAGTATTGCACGCATTCCATAATAACTAAAACGTTCCCAAAATTCTACAAAGAATAAAATTCCTAGCCCGCGTGGATGACCAAAAAATCCATGCTGAGGAACTGTTTCTACCATTTCCTCTCGCGTCATTTTGCTCATAATAAATCGCTTCCTTTCCAAACTTCTCCGAAAATTCAAGTGAGTTTACTGAACATTTTAACCCTATAATTTAGAAAATTCAATAAAATTTTAATAAGTTCTAAAATTGTGAATAATCAAAAAGTAATTATAATTATAAATTAAAAAATATGAAAAATTACTCATTCATTTTGATTTCTTTAAGTTTCCAGTGATATGCATATTTTTAATATTTTACGATTTTGTACGTGCATGCTTGCCTAGGGTATGGTTCGAGCCTGTAGTCTCTCACGCATACCATTCCCTCAGGCGTCCGCACTTTACAAAATCGTTACCAATAGCTATTTTTATACAAAAAATAAGAGCAGCAATTCATTATTAAAAATGAATTGCTGCTCTTTATGCTCATAACTAGCAAGATACTAGCTTCGATAAAAATTATTTAACGCCGGCCATCAATGTTTTGATTTTTGGACTAGCGATTAATAATAATACTGCAATGACAATTGCTATAATACCAGAATATAAGAAGTAATCATTAGAACTGATACTTGTATAAACTTTAACCATTTGAGCATTTAACCCTTGTGCCATAGCATTTGATAAGAACCAAACACTCATCATTTGAGCTGTAAATGCTTTTGGTGCTAATTTTGTTGTTGTTGATAAAGCGATAGGTGAAATACAAAGTTCACCAAGTGTTACAAGTAAGAAACTAGCGAATAACCAAAATGGGTTAATTAATGATGCGTCACTTGATAAAGGTACAACCATAATAATGTATGAAAGACCTGCTAAGAATACACCAATTGAGAATTTATAAACTGTTGGTGGATTGAATTTACCTAATTTAACCCATAAGATTGAGAACAATGGCGCAAATAAAATGATGAAGAACGGGTTAAGTGATTGGAACCAAGCTGCTGGTATAGAGAAATCAATTGCGCCACCAGTTAACTTAGACATACTTAATTGTGTTTTAGTATCAGCGAATTGTGCTAATACTGTAGAACCTTGTTCTTGAATCATCCAAAATGCTACTGCTGCAATAAATAATGGTATGTACGCATAAACTCTTGAACGTTCGTAATCTTCTGTTTTTTTACTAGCTGTAATTTTAACAAAGTAATAAATTGGTAATAGAACACCTAGAACCGAAATGAAGTTTGCAAAGTTCGGTAATGTTAATTGACCAAATAAACTTAAAATTACGCAAACAATAGCTATTATAACTACGCATATTGCAACGATTTTTGTGATTTTTTTCTTTTCTTCTGCATTCAATGGATCAGGTACTTCGATACCAGCAAGACCTAAATATTTTTTGTTAGTTAAGAAATAAATAACTAAACCAAGAAACATACCTACTGCTGCTACTGCGAAACCAGCATGGAAGCCTACATTAACTTGTAACCAACCGATTAATAGTGGTGATAATAATGCACCTAAGTTAATTGACATGTAGAAAATTGTAAATGCTGAGTCTAATCTTGGATCGTTCTTTTCGTATAATAAACCAACAGTTGAAGAAATGTTTGGTTTTAATAATCCAGTACCAATAATTAAGAATAGTAGTGCGACTAATAATAATGTGAAATTACTAGGTAATGATAATAGTATATGACCAATCATGATGAGTATTCCACCATAGAACAGTGCATGTCGTGTACCTGTAATTCTATCAGCAATCCATCCTCCGATTACACCACTCATGTAAACAAGTGCACCGTAAATAGATACAATTTGTAATGCTAAACCTTGGTCAATGCCAAATCCACCTTTTGCTACTGAATAGTAAATGTAGTAGGCGAGAATTGCTTTCATTCCATAATAACTAAATCTTTCCCAAAATTCGGTTAGGAATAATGTTGACAACCCTTTAGGATGACCAAAGAAACCAGTACGTGGTGTACTTTGAATAATTTCCTCTTTTGTATAATGTTTGTTACCCATTTTTTACTTCCCCTCATAATAAACTGTATTCATTTTAGATGTACTTAAAAATAGCACATGTTAAATTGTAATCGTTTCATAAAATAAACACAAGTTAAAGATTACTAATATTCATACAATAATGATTATTTGCAATAATTAAAACCAGTAGTATCAAGGGATGTAGAAAATAGAATTATTTCTTTAAAAATGTAAACGCTTTCTTATGATAAAGAGTAATAAGTTTATATATGTGAAAAAATAAAATAAGACGTAGATTAATTGGGAAGTTAATCTGAGAGATAGGGCAAGTTGTAGATTAATTCGGGAGTTAATCTAAGAGTTCAGTCAAGTTGTAGATTAAGTCGGAAGTTAATCTAAGAGTTTAAGCAAGTTGTAGATTAATTCGGGAGTTAATCGAAGAGATCAGCCAAGTTGTAGATTAAGTCGGAAGTTAATCTAAGAGTTCGACTAAGTTGTAGATTAATTGGGAAGTTAATCTAAGAGTTCAGTCAAGTTGTAGATTAAGTCGGGAGTTAATCGAAGAGATAGAGCAAGTTGTAGATTAAGTCAGAAGTTAATCTAAGACATACTCAAATTCAACACCATACACTGAAAAGCTCATAGGGCATCAATGACTTTCATAAAAAATAAGAGCAGAGATTCATTTTTAATAATGAATTTCTGCTCTTATTATATTTCTGTGCCACTCACTGTATATGCTACTATCTGTTATCTATATTTTCAGGGTATAGGTCATGGTTCATCATGCGATATTCTGCCATTTTTTCATATTTTGAGTCAGGTCTTCCATAGTTAGTATAAGGGTCTATTGAGATGCCGCCACGTGGTGTGAATTTACCTAAAACTTCAATATAATGTGGATCCATTAATTCTATTAAGTCGTTCATAATAACGTTCATGCAGTCTTCATGAAAGTCTCCATGATTTCTAAAGCTAAATAAGTACAATTTTAAAGATTTAGATTCTACCATTTTAACATTTGGAATGTATGATATATAAATCGTAGCAAAATCTGGTTGACCAGTTATTGGGCATAAAGAAGTGAATTCTGGACAATTAAATTTAACGAAGTAATCTCTACCTTGATGTTTATTGTCGAATACTTCTAACACTTCTGGTTTATATTGATCATGGTATTGATTGTTCTGGTTTCCTAATAATGTGATATCTTTTAATTCTTCTTTATTTCGTCCTTCTGACATTATGATTCTCCTTTTGTAATTGATTCTTTAGGTTTTGGATTTCTTTGAGCTTTTTTGAACATATAATATCCTGCAAGGAATATAATGATGTATCCTAAATAACTTAATAAATCTGGAACTTCTTTAAATATGATGAAACCGAGTAAAGCACTAAATATGACAGATGCGTATACAAATATTGAAATGTCTTTAGCAGCTGCATGACTATATGCGATTGTTATACCAAACTGTCCAACTGTAGCGAATACACCTGACATTAATAATATGATGATTTGTGATAAAGTCATTGGTTCAAATGTGAAAATGACAAATGGGATTAATGCTACTGTTGAAAAGAATGAAAAATAAAATACTGTAGTATAGGATTTCTCACGTTGTCCTAATGGTCGCAAAGCAGTATATGCACCAGCTGCAAAGATTCCGGATAATAAACCGATAACTGCGGGCATTGTATCTGAATCCAATGAAGGCTTAATGATGAAAATTGAACCAGCAATTGCAATAACCATTGCAATAATTTGATATTTCCGAGCTTTTTCATTTAAAAACAACGCACAAAGTAGTATAGTCCAGAATGGATTTAATTTCATTAACATATCCGCATCACTCAATACCATATGATCGATTGCATATATGTTGAGTAAAACACCAATTAAGCCCAGTGTAGAACGTAAAATAAGTAATGGTTGGTTTTCTAATTTTCCGAAAAATGGTGCTTTATATTTGATGACGAAGTAAATAGGTACAATCATCGCGATGAGGTTTCTAAATAGTGATTTTTGAAAAACTGGTAAATCACCAGAAAGTCTGAAGAATACAGCCATTAAACTAAAACCAATTGAAGAAATGAGTATTGCAATGATGCCTTTAACTGTAGAGTTCATTTAAACACCTTCTATTTTTTATCAATGAACATATATTATCATAATTCACTTTAAAAAGTATATGTCATGTTGACTGAAATCATTTTTGAAACTTAATTTTATGAAAGTAATTTTCAAATGTTGATTTATCAACGATTGTCATATGTGGATGGAAAGTCAACCCTATTTTTTTTAAAAAAATAAGGTAATATAAGTGTTATGAATCATTTATAGTGTTATAATAAATCACATAATATAGTATCTACATAAAAAAGCAGACACAATATCTTGTGTTTTGCACATTTAGAATAAAATTGAATAAAGTGTTGGATTTTTTGTATTGTTATTTTATAAATGCAATTTATTAAGTATATATATGTGGCAGGTGAAAGTTAATGAAGATAATTTATTACTCTTTAACAGGTAATGTAAGACGATTCATTCAGAGGGCTGGGTTGTCTGATACAATGGCTCTCACTGAGGCAAACAAAACAAATGCAATTAATGAACCATTTATAATTGTGACAGGTACAATCGGATTCGGACAAGTTCCTGATACTGTACAAGATTTTTTGAATGTAAATCATCAACATCTGAGAGCAGTAGCAGGTAGTGGAAATAGAAATTGGGGACAGAATTTCGCGAAAGCAAGTGAAGAAATCGCGAATAAATATCATGTCCCTTTATTGATGAAGTTTGAATTACACGGTAACCAAGAAATAGCAGATGAATTTAAAGAAAAGGTGGTTAATCTCTATGAAAATGATAAACAAACAGAAGCAAAATCATATTGAATTAAACAATAAAGTGACAAAGAGAAGAGAAGATGGATTTTTTGATATTGAAAAAGACCAAGAAGCATTAGAAGTATATTTAGAAGAAATTGCAGAAAAAACAATTCAATTTAATGACCCAATAGAGCGTTTGCACTTTTTAGTAGATCAAGACTTCTATTATGATCTATTTAAAGAATATAGCGAAGAATCACTAAAAGAGATAAACCAATTTGCAGATTCAATTCCTTTTCAATTTGCAAGTTATATGTCAGCAAGTAAATTTTTCAAAGATTACGCTTTAAAGACGAATGATAAATCAGAATATTTAGAAACTTACAAAGAACACGTTATTATTGTGTCTTTATATTTAGCAAAAGGTAATGTTGAACAAGCTAAGCAGTTTGTTGAAGGTATGATTGAACAACGTATTCAACCAGCTACACCAACATTCTTAAATGCTGGTAGAGCAAGACGTGGGGAACTAGTAAGTTGTTTCTTATTAGAAGTGGATGATAGTTTGAATTCAATTAACTTTATTGATTCAACTGCTAAACAATTAAGTAAAATTGGTGGCGGGGTAGCTATTAATTTATCTAAACTACGTGCTCGTGGTGAAGCAATTAAAGGTATAAAAGGAGTAGCTAAAGGTGTACTTCCAGTTGCAAAATCACTAGAAGGTGGATTTAGTTATGCTGATCAACTTGGTCAAAGACCTGGTGCAGGAGCAGTTTATTTAAATATCTTCCATTACGACGTATTAGAATTTTTAGATACTAAAAAAGTTAACGCAGATGAAGACATTAGACTTTCAACAATCTCTACAGGTTTAATCGTTCCTTCTAAATTCTTTGATTTAGCTAAAGAAGGTAAAGATTTCTATATGTTCGCACCACATACTGTTGAACGTGAATACGGTGTAACACTTGATGATATTAACCTTGACGAGTATTACGATGAACTTGTAGCAAATCCTAACATTATCAAAAAAGCTAAAGATGCTCGTGATATGTTAAATACAATTGCGCAAACTCAATTACAATCAGGTTATCCATACTTAATGTTCAAAGATAATGCGAATAAAGTACACCCAAACTCTGAAATTGGCCAAATTAAAATGAGTAATTTATGTACTGAAATTTTCCAATTACAAGAAACATCCATTATTAACGATTATGGAACAGAAGATGAAATCAAACGTGATATTTCATGTAATTTAGGATCATTAAACATTGTAAATGTAATGGAATCTAAGAAATTTAAAGATTCAGTCCATACAGGAATGGATGCTTTAACAGTTGTGTCTGATGATACAGAAATTAAAAATGCTCCAGGAGTTAGAAAAGCGAACAGTGAATTGCATTCAGTTGGCTTAGGAGTAATGAATTTACATGGTTATTTAGCTAAAAACAAAATCGGATATGAATCAGAACAAGCAAAAGACTTTGCTAATGTATTCTTTATGATGATGAACTACTATTCTATTGAGCGTTCAATGGAAATAGCTAAAGAAAGACAAGAAACATATGCTGATTTCGAAAAATCTGATTATGCTTCAGGTAAATATTTTGAAAAATACATTCAATCTGATATTAAACCACAATACGACAATGTTGGAGCATTATTTGAAGGCATTGAAATGCCAACTGCTGAAGATTGGAAAGCATTAGCAGAGGCAGTTAAAGAAAATGGATTATATCATGCTTATAGACTTGCTATTGCACCAACTCAAAGTATTTCATATGTACAAAATGCTACAAGTTCAGTAATGCCAATCGTAGATCAAATTGAAAGAAGAACTTATGGTAATGCAGAAACATTTTACCCAATGCCATTCTTATCACCAGAAACTATGTGGTATTACAAATCAGCATTTAATACAGATCAAATGAAATTAATTGATTTAATTGCAACAATTCAAGAGCACGTAGACCAAGGTATTTCTACAATCTTATATGTTAATTCAGAAATTTCTACGCGTGAACTTTCAAGATTATACGTATATGCTCATCATAAAGGTTTGAAATCACTTTACTATACACGTAATAAATTATTAAGTGTAGAAGAATGTACAAGTTGTTCAATTTAATCATTTTAATAAGATAGGAGATCTAACATGAAGGCAGTAAATTGGAATACACAAGAAGATATGACGAATATGTTCTGGCGTCAAAACATCTCACAAATGTGGGTTGAGTCAGAATTCAAAGTATCTAAAGATATGGCAAGTTGGGAAACACTGACTGAAGCAGAAAAAAACACATTTAAAAAAGCATTAGCTGGACTTACAGGTTTAGACACACATCAAGCAGATGATGGAATGCCATTAATCATGATGCACACTCAAGATTTAAGAAAAAAAGCTGTATATTCATTTATGGGAATGATGGAACAAATACATGCGAAAAGTTATTCTCATATATTTACTACATTATTGCCATCTAGTGAAACAAATGAATTATTAGATACTTGGGTTGTGGAAGAACCACATCTAAAATATAAATCAGATATGATCGTTGGAAACTACCATAAACTATGGGCTAAAGAAGCATCAATATATGATCAATATATGGCTAGAGTTTCAAGCGTGTTCTTAGAAACATTCTTGTTCTACTCAGGTTTCTATTATCCTTTATATTTAGCAGGACAAGGTCGTATGACAACATCAGGTGAAATTATTCGTAAAATATTATTAGACGAATCAATTCACGGTGTATTTACAGGTTTAGATGCACAAAGCCTGAAAAATGAACTTTCACAAGATGAACAAATTAAAGCAGATAGAGAAATGTATCGCATGCTAGATTTACTATATAAAAATGAGTATGAATATACAAAAACTTTATATGATGATATTGGTTTAACAAACGACGTAATGAATTACGTAACATATAATGCGAACAAAGCATTAGCAAACTTAGGATTTGACCCATATTATGAAGAAAAAGCATTCAATCCTATAATCGAGAACGCATTGAATACAAGCACTAAAAACCACGATTTCTTTAGTGTTAAAGGTGACGGTTACGTTATAGCATTAAACGTAGAAGCCCTAAAAGATGAAGACTTTATCTTTGAAGAAAAATAAGAATATAATGATCGTAGCCGAGACAAGTGAATTGTCTCGGCTCTTTTTTATGTGGAGAAAGTGGGCTTTATAGGGGTGGGCTAGATTATGGGGCGTGGTTGCGGGAGATGATTGTGCGCTAACTGGCAGAATTCCGGATTATGCTCCTTAGATTGCGCTAACTGGCAAAATTCCGAATTATGCTCCTTAGATTGCGCTAACTGGCAAAATTCTGAATAGTGCTCCTTAGAAAGTTCTAACTGGCATAATTCTGAATAATGCTCCTTAGAAAGTTCTAACTGGCATAATTCTGAATAGTGCTCCTTAGAAAGCTCTAACTGGCAGAATTCCGAATAGTGCTCCTTAGAAAGTTCTAACTGGCATAATTCTGAATAGTGCTCCTTAGGTTGTTCTAACTGGCAAAATTCCGAATAATGCTCCTTAGAGATAGCACCTCATACGGACATTATTCGGAATTATGTCCCTAACAGCGCCTCATACGGACATTACTCAGAATTATGTCCCTAACAACACCTCATACGGACATTATTCGGAATTATGTCCCTAACAGCACCTCATACGGACATTACTCAGAATTATGTCCCTAACAGCGCCTCATACGGACATTACTCAGAATTATGTCCCTAACAACACCTCATACGGACATTATTCGGAATTATGTCCCTAACAGCACCTCATACGGACATTACTCAGAATTATGTCCCTAACAGCGCCTCATACGGACATTACTCAGAATTATGTCCCTAACAACACCTCATACGGACATTATTCGGAATTATGTCCCTAACAGCACCTCATACGGACATTATTCGGAATTATGTCCCTAACGACCTCATGCTTTTTATTAATCTGTATTACAAAATAACAACTATTATCTTTTGCCATAAAAAGTTAACATATTTTTCAATATTAATTGATTTTAATAGAAAGTAATTGTTTATAATGAAGGTAATAGATGAAAGGTGGGTTTAATCTTGAAAAGAATTTTACTTGGCTTATTAACAGTATTAGTTATATCTGTGTTAGCTGCATGTGGAAATGATAAGAAGGAAGAAGAGCATAATCATTCGGAGCATAAATCGTCTGATAAACCTCAAGCTTTGGAAGTAGCATTAAATGTACCGAAAGAGGCGGAAAGTGGAGAAGAGGTTGAATTATCAGCTGAAGTTACACTTGGTAAAGAAAAGGTTAAAGATGCAGATGAAGTAATGTTCGAAATTGTGAAAGATGGAGACAAAGGTTCTTCTGAGATGAAGAAAGTTAAAGAAAATAAAGATGGCGTTTATAAATTGAAATACAAATTCAAAGATGCTGGTAAATACAATGTAACCAGTCATGTAACAGCTAGAGATCAACATACAATGCCTAATAAAGATATTGTTATAAAATAATTTTTAAAGAGGCTGAGACAAATTAAATTGTCTCAGCCTCTTATCATTTTTTGAAATAGCATTGCTTTTAATTTTATTCTTCATTACAATAGAGATAATGATAATCGTTATCAACTAATGAGAAGTAGGGTGTGACATGGGAAAATTTTTAATGCGTTTAGATGTTTTGATTGTATTATTAGTTATCACGACATTCTTCTCGATTTTTATAGGTGTGTCCGAAGTAAAACCGTTACACATATTTAACTTATCTGATGAACAAAAAAATATATTAGTATCGAGTAGAATTCCAAGAACAGTGAGTATTATAATTTCGGGTAGTTCTTTAGCAATTTGTGGTCTTATTATGCAACAGCTTACCCGTAATAAATTTGTTTCACCAACAACAGCTGGAACTATGGATTGGGCTAGATTAGGAATCTTAATTGCGCTCATCGCTTTTCCAGACGCAAATATATTAGTCAAATTACTATTTGCTACATTGTTGAGTTTGTGTGGAACAATGTTGTTTATGCAAATTCTTCAACGAATTCAATTCAAAGATGTCATATTCATCCCACTAGTTGGTATTATGCTCGGAAATATTGTTTCTAGTTTTTCTTCTTTTATTGCTTTAAGAACGAATACAGTTCAAAGTATTGGGAACTTTATGCAAGGTAATTTTTCAATTATTACTAGCGGTAGATATGAAATTCTATACATAAGCATTCCTTTTTTAATACTTGCATTTATATTTGCGAACCAATTCACGATTGCCGGAATGGGTAAAGATTTTAGTGTGAATTTAGGGCTTAACTATCAAAAAGTCGTAAATATCGGGCTGATTATCGCTTCGATTATTACTGCATTAGTTGTTGTAACAGTTGGAACAATGCCATTCTTAGGTTTAATTATTCCAAACTTAATTTCTATATTTAGAGGTGATCATTTAAAAAATGCTCTACCACATACTGCTGTATTCGGGGCGTTGTTTGTTATGATTTGCGATGTGTTAGGTAGATTAATCATCTTCCCATATGAAATTACAATTGGATTAACAATTGGCGTAATTGGTAGTTTTATTTTTATAGTAATGCTGATGAAAGGACGTTCAAGAAATGCTCAATAAATTATCGCCCATACATAAATTAATCCTTTTATCCGTATTAACTGTTCTAATTGCAGCTTTGTATTTATTTTATAATATTAATCCGAATATTTTAGAGTACCAATTAACCGGTCGTGTAAGAAAAGTAATCGCTATGTTGTTAGTAGGAGGAAGTATTGCTGTTTCTACAGTGATTTTTCAAACGATAACCAATAACAGAATTTTGACACCATCCATTATCGGTTTAGATGCTGTATATATGTTTATTAAGACTTCACTAATATTTATATTCGGTTCAACTTCATCAATTGTATTAAACTATCATTTGAATTTCATTATTACACTTGTTGGCATGATTTTATTTAGCTTGTTTTTATTCCAAATATTATTTAGATCTAAAGATCAAAATGTATTCTTTATACTATTGCTTGGTATTGTTTTCGGAACATTCTTCTCCAGTTTATCTAGCTTCATTGAAATGATGATTGATCCTGAAGAATTTTTATCTATACAAAGCGCGATGTTTGCAAGTTTTAATGCTATTAATGAAGAATTGCTTACAATATCAGGTGCGGCATTGTTAATTATGATCATTATAGCGTTCAGAATTAGACCATATTTAGATGTATTATCATTAGGAAAAGATCATGCAATAAACTTAGGTGTTAATTATACAAATGTTACGAGATGGCTGATGGTTATGGTTGCATTGCTTGTAACAATTTCAACTGCGTTAGTAGGACCTATTACATTTTTAGGTTTACTCGTAGTTAATCTCGCACATGAATTTATTAAAGAATTTGAACACAAATATATATTGCCAGCTTCTATACTCATAAGTTGGATTAGTTTGTTTCTAGGTCAATGGGTTGTCGAACATTTATTTGAAGGTAATACAGAAATTAGTATCATGATTAACTTTATTGGAGGTATTTACTTTATATTCTTAATTTTAAAGGAGCGTAATGTAGCATGATAAAAGTCGAAGGATTAACAAAAACTTATCATCAAAATAAAGTCGTAGATGATGTTGATATAGAAATTGAAAAAGGCAAAATCACTTCTTTTATAGGTCCTAACGGCGCTGGGAAAAGTACGGTATTAGCTATGGTCAGCCGATTGATTGAAAAAGATAAAGGAAAAATTAAAATAGATAATCAAGATATTGCTTCAATGAAAAGTAACGAACTTGCTAAAAAGCTCGCTATTTTAAAACAAACGAATCATACGGAATTAAAAATTTCTGTAAGACAACTCGTTAGTTTTGGTAGATTTCCATACTCAAAAGGTAAATTAAAAAGACAAGACAATATTATGATTGATAAAGCACTCGATTATTTAGGGTTAACAAATATTCAAAATAAATATTTAAGTGAATTATCTGGTGGACAGAGACAAAGAGCATATATTGCTATGACGATTGCTCAAGATACTGATTATATATTGTTAGATGAGCCATTAAATAATTTAGATATGAAACATTCTGTACAAATTATGAAAATTTTAAGAAGACTTGTTAAAGAAATGAATAAAACGATTGTAATTGTTATACATGATATAAACTTTGCTTCTTGTTACTCGGATAGAATTATCGCGATTAAAGATGGAAAAGTAGAAATCGCTGGTTTTAAAAACGAGGTCATCAATGAACCGGTATTGAGTGATATTTACGATCTAGATATCAAAATACAAGAAATAAATGGACAACGTATATGTGTTTATTTTGATAATGAATACATTGAAGTAGATGAAATTAAAACTTTAGCTATGTAGTTAATAATACTTTAATCATTGAAAGGAGTGATGCTTGATTTTACATGGGCAGATAGGTTCTTGGACACATTTTATATCATTTAATCAGAAGGAGAATCATGAACTATGAAGAAAGTATTTGGTTTTATTATAATTAGCTTGTTATCAGTAGTGCTTGTAGCTTGCGGAAGTAACTCAAACAGCAAAGACGAAAAGTCATCAAAAGATGATACTAAAAGTGGTTCTCAAACTATAGAAATTCAATCGAAATATGAAGTTAGTGGCGAGAAAAAAGACGGCAGTGACTCTAAAAAAATTGAAGAAAAAGTAAAAGTACCAGTAAATCCTAAAAAAGTAGTCGTATTAGATTATGGTGCTTTAGATACAGTAGAAGCTTTAGGTGCTAAAGATGCAGTTAAAGGTGTGCCAAAAGGGGAAAATGGCGCGTCATTACCTGGATTCTTAGACACGTTTAAAGGCGATGACGTTGTGAACACAGGTTCAGTAAAAGAAGTGAATTATGACAAGATTGCTGAAATTCAACCAGATTTAATCTTATTCTCTGGTCGTACAGCAGGTACAGAAGTACAAGATGAATTGAAAAAAGCAGCTCCAGATGCAGCTAGATTATACGTTGGCGCTGATGATAAAAACTTATTAAAATCAGTGGAACAAAATACAACTAATTTAGGTAAAATCTTTGATAAAGAAGATAAAGCAAAAGAATTAATTGCTGGTTTAGATAAGAAAGTAAAAACAGCAAAAGAAAAAGCTGAAAAATCAGATGACAAAGCAATGTACTTACTAGTTAACGAAGGTGAACTATCTACATATGGACCTGGTGCTAGATTTGGTAGCTTAATTTATGATGTACTAGGCGTTAAACCAGTTGATAAAAATATTAAATCAAGTGGTCACGGTCAACCAATCAGTTATGAATATGTAACTGAGAAGAATCCAGACATTATTTACGCAATGGATAGAGGTAAAGCAATCGGTGGTAAAGAAAGCTCAAACAAAGCATTATCAAACGATGTCATTAAAGATGTAAAGGCAATTAAAGATAAAAAAGTAGTTAATGTTGATCCACAATTATGGTACTTAGCTTCAGGTGGCGTAAGAACAACTGAAAAACAAGTAGACGAAGTAATTAAAGGTTTAGAATAAATAAAAAGAGGCTGGCACATAAATACCCATTCTCAAATAAAAAGAGCTAATCCATATTTTCGGATTAGCTCTTTTTTCTTTATTTATAAAATCTACGATTTTGTACGTGCATGCTTGCCTAGGGTATGGTTCGAGCCTGTAGTCTCTCACGCATACTATTCCCTCAGGCGTCAGCACTTTACAAAATCGTGACAAAATATCCATTCTTATACAAAAAAATAAAGCACTTTTAATCTTCTAACTGTTCTCCTATAATTCTAACTTCTCTTTTTAATTCTATGTCGAATTTTTCTTTTACTACATTTTGTACATGTTTTATTATATTTTCATAGTCTGTAGCAGTACCGTTATCTACATTCACTATAAATCCGGCATGTTTTGTAGAAACTTCTACTCCGCCGATTCTATGACCTTGTAAATCTGCATCTTGAATAAGTTTGCCTGCAAAATGATTAGGAGGTCTTTGGAATACACTTCCACATGAAGGATATTCTAATGGTTGTTTATCTTCACGACGTTGTGTTAAGTCATCCATCGTAGCTTGGATTGAATTAATGTCACCGTCTTTTAATTTAAATGTTGCTTCTAATACAACTAAATGTTTACGTTGAACGATACTTGTACGGTAGTCTAATTCTAAGTCTTCACCTTTAATTACATGTAATCGGCCTGTGTCATCAACAGCTTTAATGTGATCTATACAATCTTTCACTTCGCCACCATATGCACCAGCATTCATATAAACTGCACCACCAACAGAACCTGGTATACCACAAGCAAATTCTAGTCCTGTTAAATGATGATCTCTAGCACGTCTTGATACATCTATTATAGCTGCGCCACTTCCACAAGTAATTGTTTGATTATTAACGGTTATTTCGTTGAATTGTAATAAGCTTATTACGATACCTCTTATACCACCATCTCGAATGATGATGTTAGATCCATTTCCTAAAAATGTGAGAGGGATTTGATTGTTATATGCAAACTCTATAATTTTTTGAACTTCAATATGTGAAGTTGGTGATAAATAAAAGTCAGCTTTACCGCCTGTTTTAGTGAATGTATATTTTTTTAGTGGCTCGTTCACTTTTATAAGTGATTTAGGGAGGAAAGTAGATAACGCCTCCAAAATTGTATGATTGTCCAACGTACGACGTCCTTTCTATATTGTGCTCATATTACTATTATATCAAGATTTATAATCTTAAGCGAATAGGTTAATTTTTATGCTCATTTAATAATTGTTGAAACCATTTTTGTTTTTGATTTTCATAGTCTTTAATGCTAAATGAGCTATGTAGTGCTGCTAATTTAAATGAGTCATAAGTTTGTATAATATTTTTATCATTTGTTAAAAGTGACTCTACAGTTAAATAATCATAAAGCATTTGGTTGTTTTGTTCAAGAATATGTAAACGCGTAATTTGTTTTAAGCTGATCAAATCTTCAAATTGAGCCATCATAACTTTTTTGTTATAGCCATTATGTAATCGATATATACGGTGATAGTTCAGTCTTTTTTCATCTAAGCTAGTAATATCATGTAAAGATTTTACAGTTACAAGGACATCAACTATTGGCTCAGTAGAATAATTCGTTTGCTTTGTCCCACCTATATGGTAAACATCTAAAACAGGTGTATCTAATAAATGAATTAATAAATGTTGAATTCTTTCAAAATTTAGTTTAAAATCATCAGTTGACTTTAGTTGAATAAAAGGTTGAGGAAGTTTTAACATAAAGACTCCTTTCTTTAATCATAATTGAATATACAATATAACATTTTAATTATCCATGAAATTAGGTATAATACAAGTGAAACAGAGGTGCAATGATGAAAATTAAATTACTTTATTTAATGATGTTTGTTCTTGTCTTTATTATTGCAGCTTGTGGTAATGAATTACATTCAGATCTTCAAAATTATAAAAAGGATATGAAACCTATTTATAAAAAAGAAAATTCAATTCTTAATGATATAGATAAATTAAACTTAAACCGGTTAGATCAACTTATTGGCACGGAAGTAACAGTTGAGAAGCGTAAAGAGTTGGATGAACTTCAAAATAAGCTTGAAAAGCAGATAATACCTGAAGTCAAAGATCTAAAAAAACAAGCTGAAAATATAGATGCAAAGACAAATGATGTTAAAGATGCTCATAATATATATGTGAGTAACGTAGCAAAGAAAGAAAAAACAATAACAGAATTAAATGAATATATTTCATTGTTCAAAAAATCTATTGAGTCTAATGAAAAAATATTAGAATATACAAGTGTTTTTGAACAAAATAAATCTGATGCAGAGAAAAATGCAAAGCTAGCCAAAAATAATGCAGAAGAAAAAGAAGATTATGAAGCACTCGTTTCAGTTATTGATAAAAACAGTGAAGAGTTAAGTAGTAAAGCAAAATATTTAAATGAAACTCAGAATGTTCAAGATAGAGCAGATTATATTGAGAGTGAAATTATTCCATTGTTTTCTAAAAATGTTAAATCATTAAATCAAACGAATATCTCATCTAAAAGAGTTAATCAAATGAGACAAGCTCAAATAGAGGTATATTATACGCTCATTAATTATTATAAAGAACGTAAAAAAGGGATTGTAATTGAAGATAAACTTCAAAAAATACAAGTATCAAACGGTATGAATGCTCAATTTACTTATCTAGGTAAAGATGAAAAGTATGACAAAGCAATCGAAAGGTTAGATAAATAAAACACACCAAATACATTAATTTTGGTGTGTTTTCTTCATTTTTTATTTATGGTATCTTCATTTTTACGATTCTTTGATAAATATATGTTTTTGCCTACTAATGATACGAACCAAATAGAAAATGCGATTATAAGAATAAACGATAATGCAGGTTGATTTGTAAAATCAAATAAAAACAGTATAGAAATAATAAGTAAACATGCATTAATCGTATCAATCATGCCCCATCTTTTAATAAGTGTGGGTTTAGCATCTTTGGACAAAACTGGCACCTCCTTAATATATAACTAGTATACCAAAATTGTCTTGTGGTTAATATTATAGTTTAAGGGTAAAGATAATAAAGCCAATTATTAAAAATAGAATTTGCCATATAAATGGATAGATGATATAGTGTTCAATTGTATTGGTTAAATTATGATAGAGGTGAATTAAAATGGTCGTGAAATTAACTTCCATCGATCAATTTGAAAAAGTACTCAATGATAATCCAAACGTATTTGTTATGAAACATAGCGGTACTTGTCCTATTTCAGCAAGTGCATATGATCAATTTAACAAATTCTTATATGAAAGAGACATGGATGGTTATTATTTAATTGTTCAAGAAGAAAGAGAATTGTCTGATTATATAGCTGACAAAACTGGAGTCAAACATGAATCGCCACAAGCATTTTACTTTGTAAATGGGAATGCTGAATGGGATGCGAGTCATGAAAATATCACAGTAGCAAGTTTATCGAAAGCAGAAGAGTAATATTGATAATAAGCAAACAGTCAAAAAAGACTGTTTGTTTTTTTGTTAAATGTGTAAAAAAACAGTATAATGAATTATGATAAAAAGCATGAGGTGAAAATTATGAGAGTATTAGTTGCGATGGATGAGTTTGATAGTATTTTATCTAGTTACCATGCAAATCGATTTGTCGAAGAAGCAATAAAGTCTCAATTTAATGAAGCGGATATTGTACAAGTTCCATTATTTAATGGGCAAAGAGAAGTTATAGATTCAGTATTATTATGGCAATCCGGAACAAAATATTCAGTAGATCATCATGATGCATATATGAGACCGAAATCATCTGTATATGTAGTGACTGAACAGAATATAACAGTTATAGAAGCAGGGGATATACTATCTTCAAGTGAAGAAATCATTAGTCCACTTAATACAAGTTCGTATGGATTAGGTGAAGTCATTTTAGAAGCACTGAATGAAGAAAGCAAAGAAATGTTGATATCAGTAGGGAATGTAGCAAGTTATGATGGTGGGCTTGGTATGTTACAAGCGTTAGGTGCTAAATTCTATGACGCAGAAGGCGCTTTAGTAGATGTTAGTAAAGGCGCTAAATGGATGAAATATATTAGAACAATTGATTTATATGATTTAGATAAAAGATTAAAAGATAAAAATATCAAAGTCATTACAGACTTTGAATCTAAATACTATGGTAAAGACAGCCGAATTATGAAAGAGCAAGAATTAAATCAAATTGCTAAAGACGATGCTGTTTCAATCGATAATGCATTGTGGTATATCAGCGAATTATTTAAAAGTCAGCATAAAATATTATTAGGTAAAGAAGAAAGAGGCGGATCAGGAAGCGGATTAGCTGCTTTATTTAATAGTTTATGGGATGCCCAACTTGTTACTGGTGGGGATGTAGTCAATGAGCTTACGTATTTAGATCAATTAATAGAGCAAGCAGATTTAATTGTATTTGGTGAAGGTTTACAACCTAATCAACAATTGTTGGAGACAACTTCAGTGAGAATAGCAGAATTATGTAAAAAACATCAAAAAATAAATATTGCGATATGTGCAACAGATGAAAAATTCGATCAATATTTAGAACAAGATGTTACTGCAATGTTTAAAGTATTTAATAAAGACCAATATACGATGAGTGATTTAGAAATGGGCATTGCCTTGAGACATTTAACAACGCAGTCACTTAGATTACTAAAATCATCGTTATAATTAAAAGATTAAAAAAACCATGCATAGCCGTTAAGTAAATCTTAACAGGTATGCATGGTTTTTTGATTTATTATGATTGCTTTTCAAATTCAGAAACGATACCGATAATTGTGTGGACTGCTTTTTTCATGACATCTATTGAAGCATATTCAAATGGTCCATGGAAGTTTGCTCCGCCTGTAAATAAGTTTGGCGTTGGTAAGCCCATATACGATAATTGTGAGCCGTCAGTTCCGCCTCTTATTGGTTCAATGATAGGCGTTATACCTAATGACTTGATAACTTTCTCTGGTATGTCAACAAGCTCAGGATGTGGCTTGATTTTTTCACCCATATTGAAATATTGATCATGGATCGTTACATTAATCAATTCACTATCATATTTATGATTTAAAATTTTGGCTATATCTAATAAATGATTTTTTCTTCGTTCGAATTGTGCTTTATCATGATCACGAATAATATATTGAAGTGTTGCTTTTTCAACTGTGCCAGACATATCTGTTAGATGGTAAAAACCTTCGTATCCATCCGTTTGTTCTGGTACTTCATGATTAGGAAGTTGATCATTAAAAGCCATGGCTAAAGTATTAGCGTTAACCATAACATCTTTAGCTGAGCCTGGATGAACATTGACGCCATTCACTTCTACTATTGCAGCTGCAGCATTAAAACTTTCAAATTGTAATTCACCTTCAAGACTGCCGTCTAATGTATAAGCAAAATCTGCATTAAATCGTTCAACATCAAAGTTATGTGGACCTTTGCCTATTTCTTCATCTGGTGTAAAACTAAATCTAATGTCACCATGTTTAATTTCAGGATGTTCATTCAAATAAATAATGGCTTCCATAATTTCAACGACACCTGCTTTATCATCTGCACCAAGTAAAGATGTACCATCTGTCGTCATCAAAGTATGTCCAATTACTTTGTTTAATTGTGGAAATGTTTTTGGACTAAGTATTTTATCTGAATTTCCTAATTGTATATCTTGACCGTCGTATTTTTCGACTATTAAAGGTTTAACATTTGATGCGTTATAGTCTGGAGAAGTATCGATATGAGCTAATAAACCTATAGTTGGAACCTTTTTATCGGTATTTGATGGAAGTGTTGCCATTAAATAACCTTTATCATCTACATCTACTTCAAGGTTTAATGCTTTTATTTCTTCTTGAAGCAGATTAATTAAGTCCCATTGCTTCTCAGTAGATGGTGTAGTTTGGCTAGATGGATCAGCTTGTGTATCTATTCTTACATATCTTTCTAATCGATCAATTAGACGTTGTTTCAAATTGCTCGCTCCTTTTTACTTCTATTTACGTATTTATTATACGCTCTTTTGTTTCCTAGAAGCAAAAGAATGCTTTGAACGAACATAGATTTGGAAGATGATTTCTGAACATAAAATACCAAATGCGATAGCACCAGAAATCAATGTAGCTTGTAACGTTGTATTGATTGCAACGTCATAATTATTTATAACTAAATTTTTAGTAGCGTCATATGCTAGACCACCTGGTACAAGAGGAATAATACCGGCTACTATAAATATGATCATTGGTCGTTTGTAATAACGGCTCATAATATGACTCATTAAAGCTAATGCAAAGCTACCATAAAATGAAGCTTGTACTTTATCTATACCAAAATCTAACGAAATTGTGTAAATCATCCAACCCATTGCGCCAACGATACCGCAAGCTATTAAAAGTCTCTTAGGTGCATTGAAAATGACAGAGAAAAATAACGTTGCTGTAAAACTTAATAAAATTTGATATATATAATCTAACATTTAAAGCACCTCCTTAACTTAGTAATAACACGATTGCAACACCAGCACCGATAGCAAAAGCCGTTAGTGCCGCTTCAACGCCTTTTGAAATACCTGCAAGCAGTTGACCAGCCATTAAATCTCGAATTGCATTTGTAATAAGTACACCAGGTACTAGAGGCATTACTGAAGCAATTGTTATTAAGCTTAAATTTACGCCTATAAAGAAATTAACACTTATGGTTGCAATTGTAGCGATAATCAATGAACTTATGAACTCAGTAAAGAATTTAATTCTAATTGTGTTATGAACAATAGACATAGTTAAATATCCTGTACCACCAGCTATAAATGATGGAATCACTTCAGCTTGTTTACCACCAAACATAGGTAAGAAACAAGCTGAAGCAATCGCTGCAGCTAATACTTTTAACCAAAAAGGAAACTGCAATGAAGCATGATGCAAATGTATGAGTTCCGATTTAGCTTCGTCTATCGATAATTCATTATTCGCTATTTTTCGTGAGATTTGATTCGTTAATGAAATTTTTTCTAAATCTGTTGTACGTTCATCTATTCTTATTAGACGAGTGTTTGTTCTGTCGTTAAGAGAAAAGATAATAGCAGTAGAAGTTACGAAGCTATGTGTGTTTTCTAAGCCATAGCTTGTTGCGATTCTTGCCATTGTATCTTCAACTCTATACGTCTCAGCGCCACTCTCTAAAAGTATTCGACCAGCTGTCATGACAACATCAATTATTTTATTTTCATCTATAATAGTGAAGTCTTGTATCTCTTCCATATTAACCTCCAGTTTCACATTGAATTAATGTTAATACATATAATAAAAACTTTCCAACAAAAAACATAGAATTGCTATAGGCAATTCTATGTTCATTTTATAATTTAATAATTGGATTGAACATTACTTTGTTTTGACCTTGTAATTTTGCTTCATGTAACATATCATCGGCATCTTTGAAGACACGACGTTTAGATTTGTTGTCTTGTTCACTTAAGTAACCTACGCCAATAGAAACAGATAACTTTATCGTTTCTTTATTTGGTAAATGGAACGTAGACTGTTGAACACTATCACGAATGCTTTCAGCTAATTTAATCGCACTGTCTAACGTCTCACCAACAATTATAATCGAAAATTCTTCTCCACCGTTACGAAAAGCCTTAACATCTTTTGGTAAATAATTTATCAATAACTGTGACATTTGTTTAAGAACAGCGTCTCCAGCTTTATGACTATATGCATCATTTACATTTTTAAAGCCATCTATATCAATTAATAATAAAGCCATAGATTGATCATTTTCAGTAATTTGTTCTGTAGTCTTGTTTAAATAACGATCAAATTCTTTAACATTTCCTAATCCTGTTAAATAATCTACTGATTCTTCGTTTTCATATCTTGAAATTAAATTTTTCAATATCCAAATGTCTCGATAAACACTTGCACTTATAATACTAAGAATAAAGGAAACGGGTACAAGAAACAACCACTCATTTAGCCATGAGTCTGGATTTAAAAAGATAAGCGTTATAGCTATAATAATGATGCTTATCAAATATAATAATTGAATACTAACGAAATCACTTTGTTTAAGAAATGGACCAATCACACCAACTACAACTGCTATAATAAGCAAATGCAGATTATCTAAAAATGGTGTTCCAAATGCGAACATGTCAACAAGTAATACAACACCTGCACTTAAAACAGAATAAAATAAATTAGTAAACCTTCCTAAGAAGAGAATTGGAATAAAACTTAAAGTAATAACATATTCATGATATTGTATAGGATTTGATACTAATAATATAGAAACACCTGTCATTAAAAGGGTGATATAATTTTGAGAAAAAGTCACTGTTCTTGTTTCGTTATATTGCATTCGATGGTATAGATAAAATGCTGCAATAGTCACTGATATATTAAATATAATTGCTTGTATCATTTAACACCATCCTTCTTTTAGTAAGCCATATGATATTGTAATCTATTAGGTGGCTTTTGTCACGATATAATAGGATATTTTGTTAAAAAAGTTTCTTTTTTCACATGAACGATATAATGTTCTGTTATGCTTTAAAATTCTTCCTACTAAAAAATGTGGTATACTATTGTTTTTATAGCATGTAGAATAAAACTTTGATATTCTAAAAGTAATATATAAATTAAAATAATGCTTCAATTTAAAAATGAAGGTGAATCCATGTTTACTTTGCAACTAATATTACTAACCATGATTGTAAGTTTAATACTAACACCTTTAGTCATTGTTCTTTCAAAAAAAATTGGTGCAGTTGATATGCCAAATGTTAGAAAAGTTCATACTAAACCAGTATCTGTATTAGGCGGATCAGTCATTTTATTATCTTTTCTTATCGGATTATGGTGGGGAAAACCTGTTGAACATGAAACAATTCCTATTATATTAGGTGCAATTGTTATATATTTAATTGGTTTAGTTGATGATCTTTATGATATGAAACCACTTGTTAAACTTGCTGGACAGATTGCAGTTTCTTTAATTGTAGTCTTAAACCATGTAACGCTTGATTTTATTACACTACCTTTTGGTATAGTAATAGAATTTGGTATATTCAGTATTCCAATGACAATATTTTGGGTAGTTGCAGTTATGAATGCAATTAACTTAATTGATGGGTTAGACGGATTAGCGTCAGGAATATCTTGTATAGCTTTAATAACGATAGGATTTATCGCAATACTACAACAAAATATATTTATAATGATGATATGTGGTGTATTAATAGGTTCTTTATTAGGATTCCTAGTATTTAATTCACACCCTGCAAAAATATTCTTAGGAGATAGTGGGGCATTACTTCTAGGGTATATCATTGGTGTCTTATCGTTATTAGGTTTTAAAAATATTACATTAATATCGTTATTCTTCCCAATGGTTATTCTTGCAGTTCCATTTATTGATATGTTATTCGCTGTGATTCGTAGATTACATAATCGACAATCCATCGTACAAGCAGATAAATCACATTTACATCATAAGTTATTAGATTTAGGTTATACACATAGACAAACTGTCGTCTTAATATATATGATAGCTATTCTATTTAGTATATCGAGTGTGATACTTTATTTATCACCACCATATGGCGTCTTAATGATGTTTATTATGATTTTAATTACAATAGAGTTAATCGTAGAATTCACAGGTCTCATAAATGCAAATTACAGACCAATTCTTAACTTTTTAACAAGAACAAAATATAAAAAAGAACGCTAATAGAAATTAGCGTTCTTTTTTATGCGCATGCTTTTCGCGGGAAAAATAAGTATATAGGTTTTTAACGGCAAGTTTTGTGAGTATTGCTTGTTAGACTATATAAACAACCTTGATTAGCGTTCTTCTTCTTTATTATATGGAAATGGTAAGGCAATCATATCTTGTTTCGTTAAGTCATATTTTCCTTGATTAACTTCATTTAAGAAAGAGATGAAGTTGTCTTCTTCTGATGCGATGACGTTAATTGTATATGTTACTTTGTCTGTATATGATGTGTCGACTAATTGATAATCTGTTTGTTGTAATTCGTGTTCGAAGCGTCCTGTTTGATCGTAATCGAGTGTGATTTCAAATGGAATAGCGTCTAATAATATGATGCGTCCTATTTCTTTAATGACTTGGCTAACTGCGCTACCATATGCTCTAATAAGTCCGCCGGCACCTAATTTAATGCCACCAAAATATCTTGTAACGACGACTACGACATTGTGGAGCTGCTGCTTTTTTAATACTTCTAACATTGGTACACCAGCAGTTCCTGATGGTTCTCCGTCATCATTGGCTTTTTGTATAAGCATGGTTGGACCTATAATATAACTTGAACAATTGTGAGTGGCATCATGATGTTCTTTTTTCTTGCTTTGTATAAACGCTTTAGCTTCTTCTTCTGTTTCTGCAGGATATATACTTGCAATAAACCTTGATTTATTGATAACAATCTCAGTTTCATGTGCTGATTTAATTGTAATTAGTCCTTCTGCCATGTTTATACTTCTCCCTTTACATCTTAATCTGTTACGATATATTATATACTATTAAAAATGGACGGGAAAGGATTGTATGAATTGAAGAATAAATTATTACTTTTATGTATAGTGTTATCGTTAGTGTTAGTGGCTTGTGGTTCAAAAGAAGAGGAGAAACCAACGACTGATGAAGCAGGAGATAAACATGGTATAAAAATAGATGAAAAAGGAAATCCTAAAGAAACAATTCAAGTGAATGATAAGACTGAAAAGGCAGTAAAAGAAGTGATAGAACAAAATAGAAAGTCTTTAAATGAAGGGAATGTCGATGAATATATAAAAACAATAGATTCAAATTCTAAACAACTTGATGTTAAAGAAGAAGAAAAAGTATTAAAAGATACACTTAAAAATTATAAGTTTGATAAAAAGATATCCAATATTAAATTCTTAGAGGATAAAAAAGACCAAGTTGTTGTATTTTATAGTACAGAAACAACAGCACATCCAAAAGATGGTAGTAAAGAAGAGAAGAAATCCTTTAAAGAAGCTGTAACACTAATTAAAAAGGGCGATACTTACAAAATTAGTCATGTAGAACCGTATGCAATTTAGTCAATAAACTCCTTTTCAAATAAGTGAGAATTAGATATGATTGATATGGAAGAGAATCAAGGAGGATAACTTTATGAAAATTGCTGTTCTAACAGATTCAACAGCATATTTAGATCAAGCTTATTTAGATAAATATCAAATTAAAACAGTCGCGCTAAACGTTATTTTTAATGATGAAACATATAAAGAATTATCGGAACTGAAGACAGATGATTTTTATAAAAGAATGAGAAATGAAACGCAATTGCCGACAACTTCTCAACCTGCTATGGGTGAATATGTCGAGTTGCTCGAAAGCTTAAAAGAAGATGGCTATACAGATGTAATAGCCGTTCACTTATCAAGTGGTATAAGTGGTACTTTCCAAAGTGCAGTAACAGCAAATGCTATGGTTGATGGAATTCAAGTTCATCCATTCGATTCTGAAATTTCTTGTGCTGTTCAAGGGTTCTATGCTTTAAAAGCTGCTCAGCTTGTAGAACAAGGCATGACAGTTGTAGATAATATACTTGAACAATTAGAAAGCATGAAAGAAACGACAAACGCTTATTTCATAGTTGATGATTTAAACAACTTGAAAAAAGGCGGACGTTTAAACAGTGCACAGGCTTTAGTAGGTACAATGTTACAAGTTAAGCCTTTGTTACACTTTGAGGACACTAAAATTGTTCCATATGACAAAGTGAGAACTAAGAAAAGAGCTATAAAACGTATCGAAGAACAAATTGCTACAGAAGTGGAAGGTTACAAAAACTTATCTATTGTTATTATTCATGCTAATGACAAAGAAAGTGCAGTTTCTTGGAAAGCACAAATAGAAGAGAAGTTTCCTGAAGCGAATGTTATATTGAGTTATTTCGGACCAGTAATTGGCACACACTTAGGTGAAGGTGCATTAGGATTAGGATTTACAACGACAGAATTAGATTTATCTATATAAAATAACTACAGCACAAAAAGCTTAAGCTTTTTGTGCTTTTTTATTGGAGGTTACGATGAAATTATATGGACGAATATGTCATGATTTAAACAATTTAACAACGGAAACAGTAAAAGTCAGTAAACCTGGTGTTTCAAAGGTACATGAAAAATATATTTGTAACCAATGTGGTAACACTGATCAAACGTTATTCTTTAATTATTATTGTCATCATTGTAATGCAACAACAACTTATTGCAGATACTGTATAAACCTAGGCAAAGTTCAAAGTTGCAAAGCTATTTATATCATTGAAAGTGAGAGACAGAAATCATTATGTAAATATCGATTGAATTTTGAGCTTAGTGAACAGCAAAGACATGCATCAGACAAAATTAAACAAGCGGTATTAAACAGTGAACATTTATTACTTCATGCGGTGACTGGTGCAGGCAAAACAGAAATGATATTTGAAGGTATTTCAGTAGCTAGACAAAATGGAGATAACGTTGCTGTAGTTTCTCCAAGAGTCGATGTTGTTAAAGAAGTATATTTAAGATTAGCAGAGGCTTTTAAAGATGAGCAAATCGATTTAATGTATGAAGGCAATTTTGGTCAATATAATAGTACTTTTGTTGTAGCAACTGTACATCAATTAATGCGTTATGATAGTCATTTTGATGTTGTTATTGTCGATGAAGTTGATGCATTTCCTTTAGATATGGATAATCAACTTATGCATACGATTCATAAAGCATCTACACTTCACGCAAGTCACATTTATTTAACTGCAACTCCAAATCAACAACTCCAAGCGAAATTTACGGATTCTCAAATAATTAAACTTCCAGCAAGATATCACGGTCATTCTTTACCCCTTCCTGAATTTCAATTCAATGCGATAAAAGAAACAAAATTAAATCAAAAATTGCTAAAACTATTAAAGAAACAAATAGAAGATAAAAGGAAAACTTTTGTGTTTTTCCATGATATAAGTTACATGAAAAAAGTATTTAATATGTATGAACACTACTTTTCAAAAATTGAGTATGTTTCAAGTGTTGATTCAGAGCGGCATGAAAAAGTTAGCCTATTAAGAAATGATGAGATCGACATCATGTTTACGACGACGATTTTAGAGAGAAGTGTCACGCTTGAATACTTAGACGTCGTTATCGTGCATACTGAAAAATTTACAAGCAGTGCAATTATTCAAATAGCTGGTCGGGTGGGGCGTAAATTATCATGTCCTACTGGAAAAGTTGTTTGCTACCACGAAGGTATTACGAAAAATATGTTACATGCAAAAAATGAAATCTCAAAAATGAATAGTCTTGCACGTAAGAAAGGATGGATAACATGAAGAAATGTGTTATATGTCAAAATTCAATAAATGAAGAGATAAATTTATTGAATCTTTTTTCGTCCACATCTACTATATGTAAAAATTGTGAGCCACAACTTACCTTTAATCTCAATGATAGACGTTGTAAACGTTGTTTAAAAGTGCTTTCTTCAGAGGAAAATGAATGTCTAGATTGTCTTTGGTTATCCAATAGGTATCAATTAATCAATCAACTTTATACGATATATGATTACCAAGGACTTATAAAAGAATTAATGCATCAATACAAATTTATGGGAGACGTTGCAATTGCTCAAATATTTCAGTTACCTAAAAATATTTTGAAACAGTATGACTACATAATTCCTGCACCAATTCATCCAAATAAACTCGCAACTAGAACATTTGATCATGTTACTTTCGTATTAGATATTCAAAATGTAAATTATATACAAATATTTGAGACTGAACTCAGACAAAAACAATCTGATTTAACAAAAAAACAAAGGTCTTTACAACTCAACCCATTTAGAATAAATCAAGAAATAGAATTAGAAAATAAATGTATTTTACTCGTAGATGATATTTATACAACAGGGCTGACAATTCACCAATTAGCTGAACTTTTATTTATTAGAAAAATCAGAAAAATAGATACCTTAACATTTGCAAGAGGGGGAAATAATGGTAAAATATAAGTAGGAAGAAACACAAGAGAAATAGAGCGTTAAAGGAGTCGGTGCTTTATGATCAGATTTGAAATTCATGGTGAAAACATCACAGTGACTGATCCGATAAGAAATTATATTGAGGACAAAGTAAGTAAACTTGAAAGATACTTTACTAATGTCCCAGAGGCAATAGCTCATGTTAAAATTAAAACTTATCAGGATTCTCGCAGTAAAGTTGAAGTAACTATTCCGTTGAAAGATGTTACTTTAAGAGCTGAGGAAAGACATGAAGATTTATATGCTGGAATCGACTTGATAACAAACAAACTTGAAAGACAAGTGCGTAAGTACAAAACAAAGGTCAACAGAAAGTATCGCGATAAAGGGCGAGATAAAGATGTATTTGCAACAAGTGTAGATGCATCATCACCAGTAGAAAGTGAAGATAACGATAGTGATAATGAAATTGAAATTATCCGTTCTAAACAATTTGCGTTAAAACCTATGGATTCTGAAGAAGCAGTATTACAAATGAATTTATTAGGACATGATTTTTACATTTTCACAGATGCAGAAACAGATGAAACAAGTATTGTTTATAAACGTAAAGATGGAAAATATGGATTAATTGAAACTTCTATACAATAAAGTAAGAACACAAGGACTGGTGCAGAATTTCTGCATCAGTTTCTTTGTCTATTAATAGCTTTTCATTTACAGAGGTGGTAATCTTAAATAGTATAAAAAGTGATATAAAAGTGTTATGATATATTGTTGTAAGATTACTAGTTTCCTAGTTGAAGGAGAGAACAAAATGGGTTTTTTATCAAAAATAGCTGATGGTAATAAACGAGTAGTAAAATCACTCGAGAAGTTAGCAAATCAAGTCATTAATTTTGAAGATGAAATTGCTAAGTTAACAGATGAGCAATTAAGAGAAAAGACAGAACAATTTAAAAAAGAATTAGCTGAAATAGAAGATTATAAAAAGCAAGAAAAGTATTTAGAAAAATTACTACCAGAAGCATATGCAATTGTTAGAGAAGCGTCTACAAGAGTATTCAAAATGACACCATTTAAAGTGCAAATTATGGGTGGTATTGCGATTCATCGTGGCGATATTTCTGAAATGAAAACTGGTGAAGGTAAGACATTAACAGCAACTATGCCTGTTTATTTAAATGCATTAACAGGTAGAGGTGTTCATGTTGTTACTGTCAATGAATATTTATCAAGTTCACAAAGTGAAGAAATGGCACAACTATACAATTTCTTAGGACTATCTGTAGGTCTGAATTTAAATTCAATGAATACAGATCAAAAGCGTGAAGCATACGCATCAGATATTACGTATAGTACAAATAATGAGCTTGGGTTCGATTATTTAAGAGACAACATGGTTACTTATAAAAAAGACCGCGTTATGAGACCATTAAACTTTGCAATCATTGATGAGGTCGATTCAATTTTAATCGATGAAGCGAGAACGCCACTTATCATTTCTGGTGAAGCTGAAAAATCAACAACTTTATATACTCAAACAAACGTGTTTGTAAAAATGCTTAAAGATGATGATGACTTTACTTATGATGAAAAGACTAAAGCAATCACATTAACTGAGCAAGGTATTGATAAAGCAGAACGCATGTTTAAAATAGATAATTTATTCGACGTTAAAAATGTGAACTTAATGCATCATATTAATATAGCTTTAAAAGCAAACAGAACGATGTTTAAAGATAAAGATTATGTTGTTGAAGATGGCGAAATTATGATTGTTGACCAATTTACTGGTCGTACAATGCCTGGACGTCGATTCTCAGACGGTTTACACCAAGCAATTGAAGCTAAAGAAGGTTTAGAAATTCAAAATGAATCTAAAACAATGGCTTCTATTACATTCCAAAACTTCTTTAGAATGTACAATAAGTTGTCTGGTATGACTGGTACAGCTAAGACGGAAGAAGAAGAATTTAGAAATATTTATAATATGACAGTTACACAAATACCTACAAATAGACCGATCCAACGTCTAGATGAAGCGGATTTAATTTTTTCATCTCAAAAAGGTAAATTCGATGCTGTTGTTAATGACGTTATTGAATTTTACAAAAAAGGACAGCCTGTATTATTAGGTACTGTGGCTGTAGAAACAAGTGAGTATATTTCACAACTATTGAAGAAAAAAGGCGTTAGGCATAATGTATTGAATGCTAAAAACCATGAACGTGAAGCAGACATCATTTTAAATGCTGGTCAAAAAGGTGCAGTTACAATCGCAACAAACATGGCTGGTCGTGGTACAGACATCAAACTTGGAGACGGTGTTGTTGAATTAGGTGGACTAGCAGTAATCGGTACAGAACGACATGAATCAAGACGTATCGATGATCAGCTAAGAGGTCGTTCTGGTCGTCAAGGTGACGTTGGGCGAAGTAGATTCTACCTATCACTACAAGATGAATTAATGGTCAGATTCGGTTCTGAACGTATGCAATCACTAATGGGTAAATTAGGAATGAATGATGATACACCTATCGAATCTAAAATGGTTTCTAGAGCAGTTGAATCAGCTCAAAAACGTGTTGAAGGTAATAACTTTGATGCTCGTAAACGACTATTAGAATATGATGATGTATTAAGAAAACAACGTGAAATCATTTATGGTGAACGTAACGATATAATTGAAAAAGAAGACGTACAAGATATTGTGAAAGATATGATTAAATCATCTCTAGAACGTGGCGTTAATTATCATTTATCAAATAATGAAGAAGAAATTGATTATGATGCACTCGTACAATTTATCGATGATTCTTATTTACAACAAGATTCAATTAAAGCAGATGATATTCGTGGTAGAGATTATGAAGATATCATTGAAATTGTTCTTGAAAAAATTAAGGCTCAATATGATGCACAACAAGAAGACTTTGGTGACCAAATGTCTGAATTTGAACGCATGATTGTTTTAAGAACAATTGACCGTAAATGGACAGACCATATCGATACGATGGACCAATTACGTACAGGTATTCATTTAAGATCTTATGGCCAAATCAATCCACTTCGTGAATATCAAAACGAAGGATTAGATTTATTTGAAACGATGTTGAACGAAATTGAAGATGAAGTAAGTAAATATATTCTTAAGTCAACAATTGATCGCGGAGAACAAGTTGAACGTGAACAAGTTGAAATAGGCGAAGCTAAACACGTAGGTGCCAATGATGGTAAAGAAAAAGTCAAACCTAAACCTATCGTTAAAGATGAACAAGTAGGTCGTAATGATCCGTGTCCATGTGGAAGCGGAAAAAAATATAAAAACTGTCACGGCCAAGCATAAAGGAGTAAACTTATGGAATTAACGGAAATTAGACAAACTTTAAATAAAAACAATGAAAAATTAATGAATATCAGGGGGTCTCTTTGACTTAGAAAATAAAGAGACTAACATTCAAGAATATGAAGAGATGATGGTTGATCCGAGCTTTTGGGACGATCAAAATAAGGCGCAAGATATTATTAATAAAAATAATGCTTTAAAATCAGTAGTAGGAGATTATCATAAATTAGAACAACAAACGGATGATTTATTAACTACTGTTGAACTTCTTCAAGAAGAATATGACGAAGATATGCATGAAATTTTAGAGCAAGATTTAAAAACATTAAAATCAGACATCGATCAATTTGAATTAAAATTATTGCTTAATGGAGAACATGATGAAAATAATGCGATTTTAGAGCTACATCCTGGAGCTGGTGGAACTGAATCACAAGATTGGGGATCCATGTTACTTCGGATGTATCAACGATTTGCTGAACAAAAAGGATTCAAAGTTGAAACATTAGACTACCAATCAGGCGATGAAGCTGGAATTAAGAGTGTTACAATTCTAATTAAAGGACATAACGCATATGGCTACTTAAAAGCTGAAAAAGGTGTTCATAGATTAGTGAGAATTTCTCCATTTGATTCATCTGGAAGAAGACATACATCTTTCGTTTCATGTGATGTTACACCTGAATTTAATAATGAAAAAATTGAAATTGAAGTTAATTCTGAAGATATTACAGTTGATACGTATAGAGCATCAGGAGCAGGTGGACAGCACGTAAACACTACTGACTCTGCAGTACGTATCACACACCAACCAACAGGAATAGTCGTAACTTGTCAAAACGAAAGATCTCAAATTAAAAATAGAGAACAAGCGATGAAAATGTTGAAAGCTAAACTTTACCAAAAAGAACTTGAAGAACAAGCTGCAGCCCTTGATGAAATTAGAGGGGAGCAAAAAGAAATTGGATGGGGCAGTCAAATACGTTCATACGTATTCCACCCATACGCTATGGTTAAAGATCATAGAACTAATGAAGAAACTGGTAACACTAATGCAGTGATGGAGGGAGATATAGAACCTTTCATTGATGCATATTTAAGAAGTCAAATTGATGAAAAGTAATATTGAGTTGAATGAGGCTGGGACAATTTAATTGTCTCAGCCTCTACTCATTGTATTGGCAGTAGCTGACTGGATTGAGCGGTGTGTCGTATATATGCATGATTTTGATTGTGAATTCTTGCACAAAAGGATACCTAATTACTAAATTTCATGATAAAATATATTTGATAATATATTGAATGGAGTGTTATACATGAAAATCAAAATGGGCATGATTTCTGTATTGGCATTATCATCGTTAATCTTTGCTGGTTGTGGTCAATCAAACGATGATAGTAAGACGGAGGAATATAGTTCAAAAGGGGAAAAGATTTTTAAAAATAATTCTTGTGTTGGATGTCATGGTAAAGATCTTGATGGTGCTTCTGGTCCTTCATTAAAAAAAGTTGGGGCTAAAATGTCAGAAGCAGATATCGAAAAGATAATTAATGAAGGTAAAGGTAGTATGCCGAGCAAAGTTGTAGATGAGAAAGAAGCTAAAGAAGTAGCAAAATGGTTGGCAGAACAAAAATAATACAACTCATTTAAACCTTATAAATAATATATTAGATGTGTTATTTATATGAAATGGAAAATTTTTAGATAAATATCATCACCTTTTCAAATGTATAAATAGAGTAAAAAAGCGCACCATTAATTGTAAAAATACAATTAATGGTGCGCTTTTAAATACTTTCATGACAGTCTTTAGTAACAATTTTTTCTGAAAAATTATCAGACAGTAACGTTTATATTACGAATTTGTAACAAAGAAAAATGAGGTTCGATTATATGATATATTATTTCCAGTATTAGTTGAGGGGAACCCTATAAAATAAAAATATAAATTAAATCATATAAAACTTGGGAGGATATGTCATCATGAAGAAGACATTCATTACTTTAGCGTCAGTCACAGCTTTAACTACATTATCAAATACTACTGCATTTGCATCGGATATTAAAGTTAAAGATGGAGAAACTTTAGAAACAATTGCACAGGAATACGGGACTTCAATTTCAGAACTTAAATCATTAAACAATATCACAGGCGATGTTACAGTCGGACAAAACTTAAAAGTGTTAGAAGATAATATATATACAATTCAAGAAGGCGATACACTTAATACAATAGCTGAGAAATTTGATGTATCTGTTACAGAATTAAAAGAATGGAACAATTTGACTTCTGATTTGATTATTGTTGGAGAGAAATTATCAGTAGCTCAAGAAGGTTCAGAAGCGACAGCTCAACCTACTAGTTTAACAATTCATGCACCAGAGGCATCATCACAAGAAGAAACTGTCTTGAGAAATGTATCTGAACAAACTTCAAATGAAAATGTATTTAATAGTGAAGATGCACATGCTTATGAAGTACCAACGTTTAATTCAAATAACTCAACTCAAACTGCACAACAAACACAACATGCTCAAGCAACACAAGATGCACAACCAGCACAACAAACACAACAAACACAACAAGTATCATACAGCAGACCTTCTTCAGGTGGAGGTAATAACTTGTATACTTCAGGTCAATGTACTTATTATGCATTTAGTAAACGTCCTGATATTGGAAACACTTGGGGAAATGCAAATAACTGGGCGAATGCAGCAGCTCAATCAGGTTATACTGTAAATAATAACCCATCTGCAGGGGCTATATTACAGTCAACTGCTGGAGGATATGGTCACGTTGCATATGTTGACAAAGTGAATTCTGATGGATCTATCCAAGTTTCTGAAATGAATTATCAAGGTGTTGGTATTGTGTCTTCACGTACAATTTCAGCATCAGCAGCAGGAGCTTATAACTATATTCATTAGGTTTTAAAATTAGATCATATTTCAAGCAAGTAGTTAATTCTATGTAAGAATTTTAACTATTTGCTTTTTTTTATAACTATAGTTGATATAATAAACGTAAATAAGTGTATTGAGGTTTGAAAACATGAAAAAATGGTTAAAAATCATACTAGTATTATTTTTAATAAGCTTAATCGGTATTAGTGTATATAAAGTACTTGATATTAATAAGTTTCAAACTAAAGAACAGTTTAAAGAACAACAAGGGAAGAAGTCATTTCAAAACAGTCATCCTGCAACAGGTTTAAATGTAAATGATGAAACAGTTAAGAAATTTACAACGCAAAAGGCTACAAATTTAAAAGAAGTTACTTCTAAAAATGATATAACTATTATTAATTTGTTTGCTTCTTGGTGTGATCCTTGTAAAAGAGAAATGCCTGAACTTGTTAAATATGCAAAAAATAAAGAAAATGGTGTCGAGCTGATTGGTTTAAACGTAAAAGATAAACGTAAATCAGCTGAACAATTAATTAATGATGTAAATGTAAACTATAATGTTTATATTGCAGAAGATGATTTTCTTAAGAAATTTAAATCATATAATATCCCTACGACATTATTCGTAGATAAAAATGGCAAAATAAAAAAAGTGTATTTAGGTGAATTATCTGAGAAGACACTGAACAACTTAGTTACACAAGTTAAGGAGGAAAATTAATGGGGGTACATCAATATTTTAAAAGTTTATCTGACTTGGAAAAATTAGTGAGATGTCCAGGTAAATTTAAATATCAAGACCATAACGTTGCAGCTCACTCGTTTAAAGTAACAAAAATCGCCCAATATTTGGCGACAGTTGAAGAACAAAATGGTCAAGAAATAGACTGGAAGCTTGTATACGAAAAAGCATTGAACCATGACTATCCTGAAATATTTACTGGTGATATCAAAACGCCTGTTAAATATGCCTCTTATGAAATTAAAAAATTATTTTCTCAAGTTGAGGAAGAAATGATAGATAAATTTATAACTGAAGAATTTCCAGAGCAGTATCAAGATATATATAGACATAGATTGCAAGAAGGCAAGGATGATAGTATAGAAGGGCAAATACTTAGTGTTGCAGATAAAATCGACTTATTATATGAATCTTTTGGTGAGATACAAAAAAGAAACCCAGAACCATTATTCTTTGAAATATATGAAAGTTCATTAGAAACGATTATGCAATTTGATCATTTGTCATCTGTACAAGATTTTATACAGCATATTATACCTGATATGCTACAAGAAAAATTTATTCCACGTTCGGAATTAAGAGAAATAACAATGACAATTCTTGAAAAACGTGAAACAAAAAGGAGTTAGTGAGTTGAATGATTTGGCCGATTCTAGCTTTGTTTCTCCCTTGTTTAATGGTTATTATTTTTACACAAATTGCTCAAAATAAATGGATTGGATTACTCGTATCCAGTATAATAATTGGTGTTTCTGTTTATAAAGGCTTCTTTAATGATGAAGTGATTATCCTATTAGATGTTGTAAGTTTAGTAATAGGTTTTTATATAGTGGATTCACTCGAAATCGATAAAATTGAATCAAGATAGAAAAGAGGATTAATCAATATGATTTTTCCTCTTATTTGTATTTAATAAACAATTAAACGAACAAATGTTTGGTCATTTTTACAAATTTTTGATAAAATATATTTATATATTACAAAATTTAAGGAGGTTACTATGCAGCATTATCCTTTTAAAATACATTCAGATTATTCACCTCAAGGAGATCAACCTGAAGCAATAAAATCACTCGTTAAAGGTATAAAAGATGGAAAAAGACATCAAACATTATTAGGTGCAACAGGAACAGGTAAAACGTTCACTATGAGTAATGTTATTAAAGAAGTTGGAAAACCAACACTTATAATTGCACATAATAAAACATTGGCTGGCCAATTATATAGTGAGTTTAAAGAATTCTTTCCTGAAAATAGAGTTGAATACTTTGTAAGTTATTATGATTATTATCAACCAGAAGCATATGTACCTCAAACAGATACATTCATAGAAAAAGATGCATCAATTAATGATGAAATAGATAAATTACGACATTCTGCTACAAGTGCATTATTTGAACGAGATGATGTTATTGTTATAGCGAGTGTCAGCTGTATTTATGGTTTAGGTAACCCAGAAGAATATAAAGATTTAGTTGTAAGTACACGTGTAGGAATGGAAATGGAACGTAATGAATTATTAAGAAAGCTTGTCGATAACCAATATTCAAGAAATGATATCGATTTTAGACGCGGTACTTTTAGGGTAAGAGGAGATGTAGTTGAAATATTTCCTGCATCAAGAGATGAATTATGTGTGAGAGTTGAATTTTTTGGTGACGAAATTGACCGAATTAGAGAAGTGAACTATTTAACGGGTGAAGTTATTGCTGAAAGAGAGCATTTTTTATTTTATCCGGCATCTCACTTCGTAACTCGTGAAGAAAAGATGAAAGAAGCAATTGAACGTATTGAAAAAGAACTTAAAGAACGATTAGAGGATCTTAGAAAAGATAATAAATTATTAGAAGCACAACGTTTAGAGCAAAGAACGAATTATGATTTAGAAATGATGAGAGAAATGGGATTTTGCTCAGGAATTGAGAACTACTCAGTTCATTTAACTTTAAGACCTAAAGGGTCAACACCGTACACTTTAATGGATTATTTTGGTGATGATTGGCTTGTTATGATTGATGAATCACATGTTACGATTCCTCAAATTAGAGGGATGTATAACGGAGACCAAGCTAGAAAAGGTGTTTTGGTTGAACATGGATTTAGACTACCAAGTGCGTTAGATAATAGACCACTTAAATTTGAAGAATTTGATCAAAAAACAAAACAACTCGTTTACGTTTCAGCAACTCCAGGTCCTTATGAAATTGAACATACTGATGAAATGGTTGAACAAATCATTCGTCCTACTGGATTGTTAGATCCGATAATAGAAGTTAGACCAAGTGAAAATCAAATTGATGATTTAATGGCTGAAATTAATGAACGTGTCGAAAGAAATGAACGCGTATTAATTACAACATTAACGAAAAAAATGAGTGAAGACTTAACGACTTATTTGAAAGAAGCGGGTGTCAAAGTAAATTACTTACACTCTGAAATTAAAACATTAGAACGAATAGAAATTATTCGAGATTTAAGATTGGGTGTTTATGATGTATTAGTCGGTATAAACTTGCTTCGTGAAGGTTTAGATATACCTGAAGTATCATTAGTAACTATTTTAGATGCCGATAAAGAAGGTTTCTTAAGATCAGAACGTTCACTTATACAAACAATTGGACGAGCAGCACGTAATGATAAAGGTAAAGTAATTATGTATGCAGACAAAATTACTGATTCAATGAGAACGGCATTAGATGAAACTAATAGAAGACGTGAAACACAACAAGCCTATAACGAAGAACATAGTATTACACCACAAACAATTAATAAAAAAATTCGCGATGTAATCTCAGCAACTGTAGATACAGATGAAGTAAACGAAAAAGATAAGAAAAAAGCACCGAAGAAACTTACGAAAAAAGAAAGAGAAAAGACAATCGAGCGCATAGAGAAAGAAATGAAAGATGCAGCGAAGGATTTAGACTTCGAGCGTGCATCTGAATTACGAGACATACTATTTGAATTAAAAGCAGAAAGGTGACTGAGATGAAAAACAAATCCATCATCGTAAAAGGTGCAAGAGCACATAATTTAAAAGATATAGATATTGAAATACCAAAAGATCAACTTATTGTTATGACTGGTTTATCAGGTTCAGGAAAGTCATCATTAGCGTTTGATACAATTTATGCTGAAGGTCAAAGAAGATATGTTGAATCTTTAAGTGCCTATGCTAGACAATTTTTAGGGCAAATGGATAAACCAGATGTAGATTTAATTGAAGGTCTATCTCCGGCAATATCAATAGATCAAAAGACTACAAGCAAAAACCCTAGGTCAACGGTAGCAACGGTAACAGAAATATACGATTATTTAAGATTGTTATATGCCAGAGTTGGTAGACCAATTTGTCCCAACCATGGTATTGAAATTAAATCACAAACTGTACAACAAATGGTCGATCAAGTTATGGAGTTAGAAGAAAGAACTAAAATACAAATTCTGTCTCCAATAGTTTCAGGCCGTAAAGGTACGCATAAAAAATTAATCGATGACATTGCTAAAAAAGGTTATGCAAGATTAAAAGTTGATGGTGATATTTTAGATGTAGACGATGTTCCAGAACTAAATAAAAATAAAAATCATTCAATTGATGTTGTAATAGATAGACTGGTTATTAAACCGGGGATAGAAGCGAGATTAGCTGATTCATTACAAACAGCATTAGAATTAGCTGAAGGAAATGCAATTGCAGATATTATTGATGGTGATGAAATTAAATTTTCTGAACATCATGCATGTCCTATTTGTGGATTTTCGGTAGATCAATTAGAACCTAGAATGTTCTCATTTAATAACCCATTTGGTGCTTGCCCATCTTGTGATGGATTAGGTAGTAAATTAACTGTAGATATAGATTTAGTTGTACCAGATAATACTTTAAGTTTGAATGAGGGAGCTTTATTACCTTGGCAACCAATTAGTTCGAATTATTATCCAACTTTATTAAAACAAGCATGTGAACATTTTAAAATTGATATGGATAAACCTTTTAATAAGCTAACTAAAAAAGAAAAGAACATCATCTTACGCGGTCATGAAGATGAAATTGAATTTAAATTTAATCAAGATTATGGCGTTAAAACTAATCGAACGAGAACAATGGCTTTTGAAGGTGTGTTAAATAACATTGAAAGACGTTATCATGATTCACCATCAGAATACGTAAGAGAAGTAATGCAAAAATATATGGTCGAAAAAACATGTGAAACATGTGATGGCTATCGATTAAATGAAAAAGTTTTATCAGTTAAAATTGATGGACAACATATTGGTGAAGTTGTGAGATATTCAATTTATAATGCAATTGAACACTTTGATCATTTGAATTTAGATGAAAGAGAACAAAAAATTGCTAAACTGATTTTAAAAGAAATACATGAAAGATTATCATTCCTAAATAATGTTGGTTTAGAATACTTAACATTGAATCGTGCTTCAGGAACGCTATCAGGTGGTGAAGCGCAACGTATCAGATTAGCAACACAAATTGGATCAAGATTGTCTGGTGTATTATATGTGTTGGATGAGCCTTCAATTGGGCTTCATCAAAGAGACAATGATCGTTTAATAGATACATTGAAATCCATGAGAGATATGGGTAATACTTTAATCGTTGTTGAACATGATGAAGATACAATGAAAGCTGCAGATTATTTAGTCGATATTGGTCCGAAAGCTGGGGTCCAAGGTGGTCAAGTTGTTGCGAGTGGTACACCAGAAGAAGTAATGAACAATGAAAATTCATTAACTGGTCGATATTTAAGTGGTAAAGAAAAAGTATTTGTACCTTCAGAACGAAGAAAAATAACAAAACGAAAAATATCTGTTAAAGGTGCTTCAAGTAATAACTTGAAAAATATTGATGTGGATTTCCCATTGTCAGTATTGACATGTGTTACGGGTGTTTCAGGTTCAGGTAAAAGTTCATTAGTAAATGAAGTATTATATAAAGGGTTACAAAAACAATTGTATAATACTAAAACAAAACCTGGTGCTCACAAATCTATCAAAGGTGTTAAAGAAATAGAAAAAATTATAGACATCGACCAATCTCCAATTGGTAGAACACCACGTTCGAATCCAGCAACATATACAGGCGTGTTTGATGACATTAGAGATGTGTTTAGTCAAACTAATGAAGCAAAAGTTAGAGGCTATCAAAAAGGTAGATTTAGTTTTAATGTTAAAGGTGGCCGTTGTGAAGCTTGTAAAGGTGACGGAATTATTAAAATTGAAATGCATTTTCTACCAGATGTATACGTACCATGTGAAGTTTGTGATGGAAAAAGGTATAATAGAGAAACATTAGAAGTAACTTACAAAGGAAAAAGTATTTCTGATGTGTTAGAAATGACTGTAGAAGATGCTTATCACTTTTTTGAAAGTTTACCGAAGATAAATAGAAAGTTAAAAACTATCGTTGATGTTGGTCTAGGATATGTTAAATTAGGCCAACCAGCAACAACATTATCAGGCGGTGAAGCACAACGTGTTAAACTAGCATCAGAGCTTCATAGACGCTCAAACGGTAAGTCGTTATACATTCTTGATGAACCAACAACTGGTTTGCATGTAGATGATATTAAACGCTTGTTAAGTGTATTGAATAGACTTGTTGAAAATGGTGACTCTGTCATAATTATAGAACATAATTTAGATGTCATTAAAACAGCTGACTATATCATTGACTTAGGTCCTGAAGGTGGAGATGGTGGTGGTGAAATTATCGCAACTGGAACACCAGAAGATATAGTGAAAGTAGACGCATCTTATACTGGTAAATATTTAAAACCGATCCTAGAGAGAGATCGAACATAAACCGGGAGGGAATTATATGAACGAAGTACAATTAAAGATATTAGACCTTATTGAAAGTGGTAAAGTAACAGTAGATGAAGCGGTGAAATTACTTGAAGCAACTTCAAATAATCAAAAGAATGCTTCAGCTTACACGAGTAAATCTAAAGAAAATGTAGAAAATTTATTTGAAGATTTGTTGAGTAAAGTTAAAACAACTGCTAAATCAGGTAAAACTGAATTTGATAAACAGTTTAACGATAGAGAAACAACTGACCAAGACCCAATACAGCAACTAGACGAATCTTTAAAAAATATTATAAGATCATTCAATAAAAATAATGATCAAAATACTGGTATTTAATCAATAATCAAAGGGACACTGGTCCTTTTCACAAGTAAATTCTCCCAGTCTGTTATATATTTAATGGACTGGGAGAATTTTTGTGTATTGAATACTAAATAATGCTCCTTAGATAGTTCTAACTGGCATAATTCTGAATAGTGCTCCTTAAAAAGTTCTAACTGGCAAAATTCTGAATAATGCTCCTTAGAAAGCTCTAACTGGCAAAATTCTGAATAGTGCTCCTTAAAAAGTTCTAACTAGCAGAATTCCGAATAATGCTCCTTAGAAAGTTCTAACTGGCAAAATTCTGAATAATGCTCCTTAAAAAGTTCTAACTGGCAAAATTCTGAATAGTGCTCCTTAAAAAGTTCTAACTGGCAAAATTCTGAATAGTGCTCCTTAAACAGCACCTCATACGGACATTACTCAGAATTATGTTCTATTAAAGATACTGTCCTAATATTTATAATGATTGCAGTTATTGTTAAAGTTCATTAGAATTAATATATATTAACCTAGAGGTGAACCCTATGATATCAAGTAGTAAATTAATAGAACAATTTAATATGGAAGTCCTTGCAGGTAAAGTAGGACTACATCGTAAAATAACTGAGACTGATTTATCACGCCCAGGCTTAGAGATGGCGGGGTATTTTTCGCATTACTCATCTGACCGAATTCAAGTATTAGGTACAACTGAATTATCTTTTTATAATTTATTACCAGATGAAGAAAAACAAGGTAGAATGGCTAAATTATGTCGTCCTGAAACACCAGCAATTATTATTACGCGTGGATTAGATGCTCCAGAAGAATTAATCCAAAGTTGTAATGAGACCAATACACCGCTTCTAAAAAGTGAATCTTCAACGACGAAATTAATGGGGCAAGTAACAGGATATTTAGAAAGAGAATTAGCTCCTGAAACTTCTTTACATGGTGTATTAGTTGATGTGTATGGTGTTGGTGTTCTTATTACAGGAGATAGTGGTGTTGGTAAAAGTGAAACTGCACTAGAACTTGTAAAACGTGGTCACAGACTTGTAGCAGATGATAATGTCGAAATTAAAGAAATTAATAAGAATGAACTAATTGGGAAAGCACCAAAAATAATTGAACATCTGCTTGAAATAAGAGGACTTGGCATTATTAATGTTATGACTTTATTTGGAGCTGGATCTATATTAATGGAGAAAAGAATTAAGCTGAATATTAATCTTGAAACTTGGAATAAAGAAAAGATTTATGACCGAGTTGGATTAAATGAAGAAACTTTAAAAATATTAGATTCTAAGATTACTAAGAAAACCATTCCTGTTAGACCGGGTAGAAACTTAGCTGTTATTATCGAAGTTGCTGCAATGAATTATCGATTAAACAACATGGGTATTAATACGGCAGAGGAATTTAATAATCGACTTAATGCAGAAATTTTGAAAAATGCACGTAAGGAGAATGAATAATGGGTGTGTTAGGTATTGACCCAGTAGCGGTACAATTAGGACCTCTAGCAATAAGATGGTATGGCATCATTATTGCTTCAGGTATCTTAATCGGCTATCTATTAGCTCAAAGAACGGCGAAAAAAGTTGGAATAAAGGAAGAAACATTAATTGATTTAATTATTTGGTGCGTTGTTATGGCAATAATATGCGCAAGGATTTATTATGTAGCATTTGAGTGGGGTTATTATAGTCAGCATTTAGTAGAGATACCACTTATTATGAACGGCGGAATTGCAATTCATGGTGGGTTAATTGGAGCGTTTATAACTGGATTCATAATATGTAGAATGAAAAATTTATCATTTTTCCAAATGGTTGATATTGTGGCACCAAGTATTATATTGGCACAAGCTATTGGTAGATGGGGAAATTTCATGAATCAAGAAGCACATGGTGGTCCTGTATCACGTAGTTTCCTTGAAGATTTACATATACCAGAATTTATAATTAACCATATGCAAATAGATGGTATTTATTATCATCCAACATTCTTATACGAATCTGTCTGGAATATAGTTGGTTTTATTTTATTATTATTAATACGTCCACAATTGAAAATTGGTGAGACTTTCTTTGCTTATTTAATTTATTATTCAATTGGTAGGTTCTTTATTGAAGGTTTAAGAACGGATAGTTTAATGCTTACAGAAAGCTTGAGAATCGCTCAAGTGATTTCGATTGTTATCATTGTTGTTTCAATAGCATGTATTATTTATAGAAGAATACGTTATAATCCGAAAAAATTCAGAGATGTTAAAGGTTATTATCATAACTAAACTGAAAGAAGTGTTTATGTGAGAGCATTAAAAACTAAAAAAGTATCTGGGGCAAACCCATTATGGAAAATGTACGAAACAATACGTTTTATAAAAGTTTTGAAAAATGTTATTATCATTGAACTTAGTAGATATATGCCGAGTGTTAAATGGAAGCATTTTATATACAGAAAAGGGTTGAATATGAAAATTGGTCAAGAGACAGCTTTTGCATTTAAAGCTACACCTGACATCATGTATCCAGAGTTAATCACAATCGGTGAAAATTGTATTATAGGTTACAACGCTACCATTCTATGTCATGAATATTTAGTAGAAGAATATAGAATTGGGAATGTGAATATAGGGAACAATGTATTAATCGGAGCAAATGCAACGGTACTAGCAGGTGTTAATATAGGGAATAATGCGGCTATTGCTAGTGGGACAATCGTTACGAAAGACGTTCCCGATGGCTTGATGGCATATGGTAATCCTATGCAACTTAAACAGAGGTGGTGAGTTAATCGTTGGGAGACAATTCAAATATAATACATGTAAAGTTTGATAAAGACTTTTACTATCATAAGGCAATGGAAAAAATGAGAGAACAAGAATATGTATATGCTGAGTCTTTATTTAAAAAAGCACTTGAACAATCACCTGATGATTTTGTAATTATACCACCTTATACTGAGTGTCTAGTGGAACTTAACCAAACTACAAGAGCAGAAGAAATGATGTATGATCAAATAGCAAAAGATAATTATGTTACAGATTATTATTTTTATTTGAGTCAAATGTTTATAAAGACGAACGAACCTAATAAAGCATTTTTATTTGGGCTTCGCTATGTAACAGAAGAAGATGATCAAGATTATTTTGAAGAAATGATTCAAATGTTCGAAGTGAAGTATGATAATCAAACGGTCGTTGAAGAAGAGGCTGAAAGATTTGTAATTCAACATATTTTTCAATATTTATTTGCAAATGGTAGGCTACAAGAAGCAAATGATTATATAGAAAGACAACGTGCAACAATTCAAGAAGACAAACATATCATGAATTTAAAAGCGATGTCGATGCTTTATAATAATCAATATGAAGAGGCTGAAGCGTTACTTCAAACGATATTGGAAGATAATCCGTCAGATATATATGCTTTATGTCATATGACTTTATTGTTATACAATACGGAACAGTTAGAACGCTTTCAACAATATTTAAAGCAATTAAGTAAATTACATCCAATTAACGATGAGGAATCCTTCAAGTTAGGTGTTGTTCTAAGCTATTTAGGAAGACACAAGCCTTCAAATGAGTTGCTCGTTCCACTTTTGAAAAAAGCACAAGCTTCAATGCCACAACTTCATCATGCATTAAGTTATAACTACTACCATTTAGGCTTTGAAGAAGAAGCAAAAAGACATTGGCAAAAATTTGAAGATAGTGTACAATATCATAGTCAATTACCACCTTGGAAAATTGATGAACTTAAAGAAATGTTAGATAGCCATGTATTACCGTTATTAAAAGATGAAGACTACAGGTATAGATTGTATGGCATATTTTTAATAGGTCATATGAAGCACCGTGAACTTGTAATGTCACATGAATTATGGGAAGTCTTAGAAAGTCTACCTGACTATGAAAGGTTATATATAACATATACTTTTCAAAATCTGCATCTCAATAAATTAGGTTTTATTGATAAAGGTATGAAACTCATTGAACAATCAGAATATCAACATTATGGGAAAGAATTATTTGTATCATGGATTGAGCATGCTGAGATGTTAATAGCAGATAATGAATCAATAGAACAAGTTGATCATTATGTAGCAGCCTCAGTTTATATTTATTTGAAAATGTTAAATATAAAAGTAACAAAAAAAGAAATTAAAAATTCATTCAATATAACGACGTATCGCTTAAATAAAGCAATCGATGCTATAGTGAGCATATAGTTATACTTAATAAAAATATTGATGTACAATTTTACTGAATTAATAAGAGGAGGCAGTTTATAAATGACTACACAAGTAGATTATGATGTAATTATAGTTGGAGCAGGCCCTGCAGGAATGACAGCTGCTGTTTATGCTTCAAGAGCAAATTTATCAACTGTAATGATAGAACGCGGTATGCCAGGTGGACAAATGGCAAATACAGAAGATGTAGAAAACTTCCCAGGATTTGATTTAATTACAGGTCCAGATTTATCAACTAAAATGTTTACACATGCCCAAAAATTTGGTGCTAAATATGAATATGGGGACATAAAAAATATAGAAGATAAAGGTTCTTATAAAGTTGTTAATATGGGAGACAAATCATTAACAGCGCACGCTATCATTATTGCAACAGGTGCAGAATACAAAAAAATCGGCGTTCCAGGTGAACAAGAACTAGGTGGCCGTGGTGTAAGTTATTGTGCAGTATGTGACGGTGCATTCTTTAAAGGTAAGAACTTATATGTAATTGGTGGCGGAGACTCAGCAGTAGAAGAAGGTATATTCTTAACTAAATTCGCTGACAAAGTTACAATCGTTCATAGAAGAGATGAGTTAAGAGCTCAAAAAATCATTCAAGACCGTGCATTTAAAAATGAAAAAATTGATTTTATTTGGAACACAACATTAAAAACAATCAATGAAAAAGATGGTAAAGTAGGATCTGTTACTTTAGTTTCTACTGAAGATGGTACTGAAACAGAACATCAAGCTGATGGTGTGTTTATTTATATTGGTATGAAACCATTGACTAAACCATTTGAATCATTAGGTATATTGAATGAGAACGGTTATATTGAAACAAATGACGAAATGGAAACTAACGTACCTGGTGTATATGCAGCAGGCGATGTTCGTGAAAAAACATTACGTCAAATCGTTACAGCAACTGGTGATGGTAGTATTGCAGCACAAAATGCACAAGCATATATTGAATCACTTGAAGACGAAGAACAATTAATATAATTTATAAAGAGCAGGAATTCATTATTAAAATTGAATTCCTGCTTTTATTTTTTATGAAAATCATTGTGGCAACTATAGACTTTGTTGGCATTTTTTATGCGCATGCTTACACTTCTTTCGACTTGTGTGAATACAGATATCCATGTTTACACTTCTCTTCACTTATGTGAATATGGACATCTTTACATACACTTCTACTGACTTGTGTGAATATAGATACCCTTACTTACACTTTTTTCAATTTGTGTAAATATATATACTTAAGATTAATTGCCTTTGACATAAATGTCCTAGTATTTTAATGATAATCATTTAGCTAGCTCTTAGAAAAAACTGTTTTCTATATAAAAATAAATATTTCCAACGATTTTGTAAGTGCGGACGCCTGAGGGAATAGTATGAGTGAGAGACTACAGGCTCGAGCCATACCCCTAGGCAAGCATGCACGTACAAAATCGTAAGATATGCTTATTTATTTTGAGTTAGGATTTAAATCCCAAGCACTTTTTATGTATGATTTTTCCTTTACTTGATATAGTTTAAAAAGGCGGGTATACATTTAAATAGACCATTTATTTAATGTTTTTTATAGCATTATCATGTAAGATTAAGATACATATGATAGTTAAAGGAGAAGTGCTATGCAACTTACCGACAAAAGTAATGTAAAAAATGAATTGCTTGTAGTTACTGGTATGTCTGGTGCGGGGAAATCTGTCGCATTACAAGCATTAGAAGATTTAGGATATTTTTGCGTTGATAATTTACCTCCAATTTTATTACAAAAGTTTGTTGATTTAATGGATCAAGGTAACCCTTCTTTATCAAAAGTGGCAATTGGAATTGATTTAAGAGGTAAAGATTTCTTTGGTGACTTAAGAAAAGAATTGGATTTTATACAAAGTGAAAAAAGAGTTATCGTAGATATTATATTTTTAGAAGCAAGTGATAAAAAATTAATTTCAAGATATAAAGAAACGAGAAGAACCCATCCTTTAAGTGAAAAGGGTAGCTTATTATCTGCTATTGAAGAAGAAAGAGATCTCTTGAATGATATTAAAGGTATAAGCAATTTCGTAATAGATACGACTGAAATGAAACCGAAAGCTTTGAAAGAAGAGTTGAATGCAACATTTGAAAAAGATCCTTCTACAACATTCCAAGTAAGGGTGTTAAGTTTCGGTTTCAAACACGGAATGCCGATTGATGCGGATATCGTATTTGATGTAAGATTTCTACCTAACCCATATTATGTACAAGAATTAAGACCGTTGACTGGATTAGATGACGAAGTTTATCAGTACGTTATGAAATGGAAAGAAACAAATACATTTTATAAAAAGTTTAGTGACCTATTAATGTTTATGTTGCCAGGCTACAAAAAAGAAGGTAAATCTCAATTAACAATTGCAATTGGTTGTACAGGTGGTCAACATAGATCTGTCGCACTTGCAAAACGTTTAGGAGAAGATATTAAAGAAAACTTTGACTATGCTGTGTATACGTCACATCGCGATGCACATATTGAAAGTAAAAAGAAAAAATGAAAAAATTAAAAGTTGTATTAATTGGAGGCGGAACAGGTCTTTCTGTTTTAGCGAGAGGACTGAAACAGTTTCCAATAGATATTACAGCCATCGTAACGGTTGCAGATGATGGTGGTAGTACAGGTAGAATTCGTGATGTGATGGATATACCTGCTCCTGGAGATATAAGAAATGTGCTGGCAGCTCTAAGTGACACTGAACCTATGTTAGAAGAACTTTTTCAACATCGTTTTGAAGAAGAAAAATTTGGTGGACATTCAATAGGAAATTTATTATTAGCAGCAATGACAAATATTACGGATGATTTTGGTCATGCAGTTAAAGAGTTAAGCAAAATATTAAATATTAAAGGCCAAGTCATTCCATCAACAACTAAAAGTGTTGTATTAAATGCAGTAATGTCTGATGGTGAAATTATAGTAGGGGAATCTAATATCCCTAAAACATCTAAAAAAATTGAAAAAGTCTTTTTAACACCTGAAGATATCGAACCAATGAAAGAAGCCATTGATGCAATAGAAGAAGCGGATTTAATCGTTATGGGACCAGGATCACTATATACAAGTATAATACCTAATTTGATTTTAGATAAAGTTAAAGACGCTATTATACATACTGATGCTGAAAGGTTATATGTATGTAATCTTATGACTCAAAAAGGTGAAACAACTGGATATTCAGTTAGTGACCACGTGAAAGCTATTCATGATCATGTTGGCCAAGAATTTATCGATTTTGTAATCTGTCAAAATGAACGCTTTAATAAAGATATTTTAATGAGATATGAAGAAGAAGATGCAAAGCAAGTTCATTTTGATGGAGATAAATTAAAAGAGATGGGTGTACAATGCATACACGACAATAATTTAGTGAGCATTACGCCTCATCAATATATTAGACATAATAATAAAGTGCTTGCTCAACTTATATACGAAATAGCTTTACGAGAAATTAGTACAATACAATATAAGATAGACAAATAAATTTGAAATATAGAGGGTAGGATAATGACATCTTTTTTTAGAATGAGATTTCTGTCCCGCGCTCTATATTTTTATATAGAAATAAAGTAGAATCAATGTAAGAGCTTTCAAAAAGAGGTGATCATTGATGAAGAATGTTCAAATCATGATGGTATTAATAGGTTGTATATTTCTGCTTATTGGTTTAATTGCAAATCAACAAATAGGTATAAGTTTCTTAATAATTGGTTTAATAATGTTGTTATTTGGTGTAATCAAAGAGGCTACAAAAAAATAATCAATTGTATAAGTTGAAAAACTTGATACGCCCGGCTATTCCATGTAAGATAAAATAGATACAAAACGTATGATATGTCTTTCGGCATATCATTATTTTTATGTACATATAAATTAAGAAAGGATGATCTGCTGTGAGCTTTGCTTCAGAAATGAAAAATGAATTAACAAGAATTGAAGTAGATGACTGTTGCGCAAAAGCAGAACTTTCAGCTTTGATTAGAATGAATGGGAATTTGAGTATTTCTAATCAACAATTTGTCATAAATGTACAAACTGAAAATGCAGCGATAGCACGCCGTATATTTTCGCTCATAAAAAAATGCTTCGGAGTGGAAGTAGAATTATTAGTAAGAAAGAAAATGAAACTTAAAAAAAATAATATATATATCAGTAGAATAAAAGTAAAAGCTAAAGAAATATTAGATGAGTTAGGTATACTACAAGAAGGTATGTTTAAACAAGAAATAGATAAAGATATTTTACAAAAAGATTGTTGTAAAAGAAGTTACTTAAGAGGTGCGTTTTTAGCAGGAGGATCGGTGAATAATCCAGAAACATCTTCTTATCACCTTGAAATTTTTTCATTATATGAAGAACATTCAGCGGATTTAACAGCATTAATGAATCAATATGGTTTAAACGCTAAACAGTTAGAACGTAAAAAAGGTTATATCAGTTATTTAAAAGAAGCAGAAAAAATAGCTGACTTTTTAAGCTTAATTGGCGGATATCAAGCATTACTTAAATTTGAAGATGTTAGAATTATTCGTGACATGAGAAATTCTGTAAATAGATTAGTTAATTGCGAAACAGCTAATTTAAATAAAACAGTAAGTGCTGCAATGAAACAAGTAGAAAGCATTAAACTTATAGATAAAGAAATTGGAATCGATAATTTACCGGATCGGTTACGAGAAGTAGCGAAATTAAGAATAGATAACCAAGATGTATCTATCAAAGAATTAGGAGAAATGGTGAGTACAGGAAAAATATCTAAATCAGGTATAAACCATAGACTACGTAAACTCAATGAAATGGCAGATAAAATTAGAAGCGGCGAAACAATAAAATAAGCTAATAAGAAAAAAGCCCAGACATAGTCGATTGCCTGGACTTTTTAATATAGAATTAATGACCTTAGCAAGATGTTAGTTAATCAGAATTTGCAAATTTTAAAAAGAGTCAAGACGTAGATTAATTTCGCTAAACTACAAAAAAACACCCAAAACTTAAGTTTCGGGTGTTTTTTGTATATTAAATTTATTTCATATCTTCTGGATGCATTACATCATCGATTAAACCGTATTCTTTAGCTTCATCAGCTGTTAAGAAGTTATCACGATCTGTGTCTTTTTCAATTTTTTCAATTGGTTGTCCAGTTCTTTCAGATAAAATTTTGTTTAATTTTTCACGAGTACGTAAAATGTGACGAGCTGCGATTTCAATTTCTGTAGCTTGTCCTTGTGCGCCACCTAATGGTTGGTGAATCATCACTTCACTGTTAGGTAATGCGAAACGTTTACCTTTTGCACCAGCTGATAATAGGAATGAACCCATTGATGCTGCCATACCGATACAAATTGTTTGTACATCTGGTTTAATATGTTGAATTGTATCATAAATAGCAAAACCAGCTGTTACACTTCCGCCTGGTGAGTTAATATATAAATAAATGTCTTTCTCAGAATCTTGTGCTTGTAAAAATAACAATTGTGATACGATTGAGTTCGCTACATTGTCATCAATAGCTGATCCTAACATAATAATGCGGTCTTTCAATAAACGTGAGTAAATATCATAAGCGCGTTCCCCACGATTTGTTGTTTCTATAACTGTTGGTATTAAATTCATCAGTTAAATCCTCCTTTGAATATCTTAATGACCATATCATACACTATAAAGTCAAACATGGTCAAAATATATGACCTACTGATGAATATTATAACTTAAATAGCTGATTTATACACAGGAAATTTGCGACAAATGTTGTCAATGTTTGCATAAATGATATAATAGTTTCCGTAATCAACAAGCTGAGTGCAGTGAATTTGAGTGACTTGCATATTAAAATGTTCACATCTTTTTCGAATGATGTTTTCTGCTTGATTAGTGGTCATAATTCTTCACTCCTTATAGTTGATACTTCTATTATATTCGTAAGATGTTAAGTGATTATAAATTAATAATTAAGATTTATCTCTCCGTAGTGTAAAGGATAACACGCAAGATTCCGGTTCTTGAAATGGGCGTTCGATTCGTCTCGGGGAGGCTTATTATAACGAAGGATGATTTTATGGATATCAAATTTTATATTGGTTCAAATTGCGGTTTATGTGACGATGCAAAAATACAATTAGATTTTTTCAGAGATGAATATGATCATGAAATTAAAATTGTTACTATTAATATAGAAGAAGATGATACATTACATGAAAAATATATGCTTAGAGTACCAGTAGTTGAGTATAACGGTGTTGTCTTACAAGAAGGAAACGTGGATTTTGTTACATTGATTGAGGCGTATGATGAATTGAAATAAAGAGTAACGCATTTATCTTGCAATCTTATAGTCATGGGTGTATTATAAAACTGTAAACAGATATTATTTTTTTGACCCGCATGGGACGAAAAACGTCTAACCTAGGTTAGATTATGCCCATCTGTTAATCTTAGAGGAGGCGACTTGTTTATGGAAGATTTATTAAAGGTACAACATAGACTCGTTCCTGACTTGATTGACAAGATGTATCGACGCTTTAATATCTTATCGACGATTGAGAAGAAACAACCTATTGGTCGAAGATCGTTAAGTGATGTTATGAATATTACTGAACGGGTATTGAGAACTGAAATTGAAATGTTAAAACAACAAGATTTACTCAGCGTTCAATCAACAGGCATGAAATTGACCGAAACAGGTGAACAAATTCTTTCTTCGTTATCACATTATTTAACACTTTATTCTAGCTTTAATCATATTGAGGATGAAATATTTAATCGATATGGTGTGAAAGCACATATAGTGAGAGGTAATTCGGATTCAGATGAGATGGTTAAAGCAGAAATGGGTAATGTTACAGCAGAACTACTAGAACAGTCATTGTATGATCGAGCTTCAGTTTCAGTAACGGGTGGTTCAACAATGGCTAGAGTTAGTGAGTCATTACATCCATTGAATAAAGACATTTTGTTCACGCCAGCGCGTGGTGGTTTGGGAGAAAACGTAGTATTCCAGGCTAATACAATTTGTGCAAGTATGGCAAATCGAACAGGTGGGTCGTATAAGGTCTTGTATGTTCCTGACCAAGTAAGTGAAAGTTCGTATGAAACGTTGTTGACAGAACCTGCAGTAATAGAGGTGCTTGATGCAATACGTCATTCAGATTTTATAATTCACGGTATTGGTGATGCGCTGAAGATGGCACAAAGAAGAAAAACATCAGAAGAAGTATTAAGCCAATTGAAACATCATCATGCAGTCGGAGAAGCTTTTGGATATTATTTTAATTCCAAAGGTGAAGTCGTACATCGCGTTAAAACAATCGGTTTGCAACTAGAAGATTTAGCAACTAAGACAAATATTTTTGCAGTAGCAGGGGGTGCTTCTAAAGCAGAAGCTATTAAGGCTTATCTTGAGATAGCACCTAAGAATACTATCCTTATAACAGATGAAGGTGCTGCAAAAGCAATGATTAACTTGGAATAAAAGGTTTAATCGCCTTTTTGAAATAACAAATATAAAGGAGGCCATCAATAATGGCAACTAAAGTAGCAATTAATGGATTTGGCAGAATAGGTCGTTTAGCATTTAGAAGATTACAAGAAGTAGAAAACATCGAAGTAGTAGCAATCAACGATTTAACAGATGACGCAATGTTAGCTCATTTATTAAAATATGATTCTACACAAGGCCGTTTCAAAGACGAAGTAGAAGTTATCGAAGGCGGATTCCGCGTAAACGGTAAAGAAATCAAAACTTTCGAAAATCCTAACCCTAAAGAATTACCATGGGGCGATTTAGATATCGACGTAGTATTAGAATGTACTGGTTTCTTCGCTGACAAAGAAAAAGCTTCAGCTCACATCGATGCAGGTGCTAAAAAAGTATTAATTTCAGCTCCAGCTTCAGGCGATTTAAAAACTATCGTTTATAACGTTAACCATGACGAATTAGATGGTTCAGAAGAAATCGTTTCTGGTGCATCTTGTACAACTAACTGTTTAGCTCCAATGGCTAAAGTATTAAATGATCAATACGGTATCGTAGAAGGTTTAATGATGACTATCCACGCATACACTGGTGACCAAAATACTTTAGACGCTCCACATTCTAAAGGTGACTTCCGTCGTGCTCGTGCTGCGGCTCAAAACATCGTACCTAACTCAACTGGTGCTGCTAAAGCTATCGGCTTAGTAATTCCAGAATTAAAAGGTAAATTAGATGGATCAGCTCAACGTGTACCAGTAGCAACTGGTTCAGTAACTGAATTAACTGCAGTATTAGACAAAGAAGTTTCAGTAGAAGAAATCAATGCAGCAATGAAAAATGCTACAAATGATTCATTCGGTTACACTGAAGATGAAATCGTATCTTCTGATATCATTGGTATCACTTACGGTTCATTATTCGATGCAACTCAAACTCGTGTAATGACTGTTGGAGATCGTCAATTAGTTAAAACTGTATCTTGGTATGACAATGAAATGTCTTACACTTCACAATTAGTTCGTACTTTAGAATATTTAGCAGCTCAAGCTAACAAATAATTTAAATAAATGAACTAAATAGGTTATGCTTATAAGTAAGCGGGGAGCACATCGCTTCTCCGCTTATTTTTAATCATGTTGTATTTTCTATTATCTAGAGGAGGAAGACAAATCATGTCAAAGAAGAATGTTAAAGACGTAGATTTAAAAGGTAAAAAATTACTTGTAAGAGCAGATTTTAATGTACCAATGAAAGATGGTGCAATTACAAACGACAACAGAATCGTTCAAGCGCTTCCTACAATAAAATACATTATCGAGCAAGGCGGTAAAGTAATTTTATTCTCACATTTAGGTAAAGTGAAAACTGAAGAAGACAAAAAAGAATTATCACTTAAACCAGTAGCAGAACGCTTAAGTGAACTATTAAATAAAGAAGTAACATTTGTACCAGAAACACGTGGAGAAAAATTAGAAAATGCTATCGATACATTAGCTGAAGGCGATGTATTAGTATTTGAAAATACACGTTTCGAAGATGTTGATGGTAAAAAAGAATCTAAAAATGATTCTGAGTTAGGTAAATATTGGGCTTCATTAGGTGACGTGTTCATTAATGATGCATTCGGTACAGCTCACCGTGAACATGCTTCAAATGTTGGTATCGCATCTAACATTGAAACAGCATCTGGTTTCTTAATGGATAAAGAAATCAAATTTATCGGTGGCGTTGTAAGTGAACCAGAACGTCCTTTAGTAGCAATTTTAGGTGGAGCGAAAGTTTCAGATAAAATTGGTGTAATTGAAAACTTATTAACTATTGCAGATAAAGTTATTATCGGTGGCGGAATGGCTTATACATTCTTCAAAGCTCAAGGTAAAGAAATAGGATTATCACTTTTAGAAGAAGATAAAGTTGATTTTGCTAAAGAATTACTTGAACGTGCTGGCGACAAAATTATCTTACCAATAGATTGTAAAGTAGCGAAAGAATTTTCAAATGACGCTGAAATTACGGTCGTTTCTGCTGATGAAATTCCAGCTGATCAAGAATCAATGGATATCGGTCCTAAATCAGTTGAATTGTTTAGTGAAGCATTAGAAGGTGCAAACACAGTAGTATGGAACGGACCTATGGGTGTGTTTGAATTAAGTAACTTTGCTAAAGGTACAATTGGTGTATGTAAAGCAATTGCTAGCTTAGAAAATGCAACAACAATTATCGGTGGTGGAGATTCTGCAGCAGCTGCTATGGACTTAGGATTTGCTGATGACTTTTCACACATTTCAACAGGTGGCGGAGCTTCTCTAGAATACTTAGAAGGTAAAGAACTACCTGGCATCGTAGCTATTTCTGAAAAATAATCATAAAAGGAGTTTTTATATCATGAGAAAACCAATTATCGCAGGTAACTGGAAAATGAATAAAACAGTTCAAGAAGCAAAAGATTTTGTTAATGAACTACCAGCATTACCAGATACTAACGAGGTAGATTCAGTAATTTGTGCACCAACTTTACAATTAGATGCACTTGTTAATTTAACTAAAGAAGGCGTAGCACAAGGCTTACAAATTGGTGCTCAAAATGCATACTTTGAAGATAATGGAGCATTCACTGGTGAAACTTCTCCAGCAGCACTTGAAGATTTAGGCGTTAAATATGTAGTATTAGGACATTCTGAACGTCGTGAATACTTCGGTGAAACTGACGAAGATGTTAATAAAAAAGCATTAGCAGTATTTTCTCATAATATGACACCAATCATTTGTGTTGGTGAAACATTAGAAGAAAGAGAAGCTGGTAAAGCTGAATCAGTAGTAGGCGGTCAGGTAGAAGCAGCACTTAAAGGATTTTCTAAAGATCAAGTAAAATCTACAGTAATCGCTTATGAACCTATTTGGGCAATTGGTACTGGTAAATCTTCTACTTCAGAAGATGCAAACCAAATGTGTGCACACGTACGTAACGTTGTAGCAGGAGCTTTCTCTCCAGAAGAAGCAGAGGCTTTACGTGTTCAATACGGCGGTAGTGTTAAACCAGAAAATATTAAAGAATATATGGCTCAATCAGATATCGATGGCGCATTAGTTGGCGGCGCTTCATTAAAAGTTGATTCATTCGTTGCATTATTAGAGGGTGCTAAATAATGGCTAAACAACCAACAGCGCTTATCATTCTTGACGGTTTTGCTAATCGTGAAGAAGAGCATGGTAATGCGGTAAAACAAGCCAACAAACCAAATTTTGATAGATATTACAACAAATATCCACATAATGAATTATCTGCATGTGGCTTAGATGTTGGTCTACCAGAAGGACAAATGGGTAATTCTGAAGTAGGTCATTTAAATATTGGTGCTGGTAGAGTCGTATACCAAAGTTTAACAAGAATAAATAAATCGATTGAAGATGGCGATTTCTTTGAAATTGAAGAATTAAAAGCTGCGATGAACCATGTCGTTAAAAATGATTCTACATTACATTTAATGGGTCTATTATCTGATGGCGGTGTACACAGCCACTATAAACATTTATTTGCACTTTTAGAATTAGCGAAAAAACAAGGCGTTAAAAAATTATATGTACACGGTTTTCTTGATGGACGTGACGTTGATCAAAAATCTGCTCTTAAATTTATTGAAGAAACAGAAGATAAATTTAAAGAAATAGGTATCGGTCAATTCGCTTCAATTTCTGGTCGTTATTATGCAATGGACAGAGATAATCGTTGGGATCGTGAAGAAAAAGCTTATGATGCTATGTCTAATGGTGAAGGTCCTGTCTTCAAAACTGCCATTGAAGGTGTAGAATCAAATTATAAAGAAGGTTTAACAGATGAATTCGTCGTGCCATTTATCGTTAAAGACGAAGAAAAAAATGTTGAAAACACTGGTGTTAACAGCCATGATTCAATGATATTCTTTAACTTCCGTCCTGATAGAGCGGCTCAACTTAGTCAAGTTTATACAAATGAAAAATTCGAAGGTTTCGAACTTAAACGTAAACTAGAAGATTTATACTTTGTAACATTCACAAACTACAGTGACGATGTATTCGCTGAAGTTGCATTTAAACCAGTTGATATTAAAAATACTATCGGTGAAGTTGCTGAAAAGCATAACTTAAACCAACTTAGAATTGCAGAAACTGAAAAATTCCCTCATGTAACATACTTTATGAGTGGTGGTAATCATTCAGAGTTTAAAGGTGAACGTCGCGTTCTTATCGACTCACCAAAAGTTGCAACTTATGACTTGAAACCTGAAATGAGTGCTTACGAAGTTAAAGATGCATTAATTGGTGAATTAGATAAAGGTGATTTAGATTTAATTATCTTAAACTTTGCTAATCCTGATATGGTAGGACATAGTGGTATGCTTGAACCTACTATCAAAGCAATTGAAGCAGTCGATGAATGTTTAGGTGAAGTAGTAGATAAGATTTTATCAATGAATGGTACAGCTATCATTACAGCAGACCATGGTAACTCTGATGAAGTGTTAACAGATAGTGAATCACCTATGACAACTCATACAACAAACCCTGTTCCTGTTATAGTTACAAAAGAAGGGGTAGAAGTTAGAAGTGGTGGTCGTCTTGCTGACTTAGCACCAACACTACTAGACTTACTTGGAGTAGAACAACCAGAAGATATGACTGGAAAAACATTAATTAAATAATAATCAATTAACATTATAAAGGAGTTTTAATTATGCCAATTATTACAGATATTTATGCACGCGAAGTTTTAGATTCACGTGGTAATCCAACAGTAGAAGTAGAAGTATTAACTGAAAGTGGGGCTTTTGGTAGAGCATTAGTACCATCAGGAGCTTCAACAGGTGAATATGAAGCAGTAGAATTACGTGACGGAGACAAAGAACGTTATTTAGGTAAAGGTGTTCTTAAAGCTGTAGAAAACGTTAACGAAATCATTGCACCAGAAATTATTGAAGGTGAATTCTCAGTATTAGAACAAGTTTCTATCGATAAATTAATGATCGCTTTAGATGGTACACCTAACAAAGCTAAATTTGGTGCTAATGCTATCCTTGGTGTTTCTATGGCTGTAGCTCGTGCTGCATCTGATTTCTTAGGACAACCTTTATATAAATATCTTGGTGGATTCAATGGTGTTCAATTACCAGTTCCAATGATGAACATTGTAAACGGTGGTTCTCACTCAGACGCACCAATCGCATTCCAAGAATTCATGATTTTACCAGTTGGAGCTCCAACATTTAAAGAAGCTTTACGTTGGGGAGCAGAAATCTTCCATAACTTAGCTAAAATCTTAAAATCTCGTGGATTAGTAACTGCAGTAGGTGACGAAGGTGGTTTCGCTCCTAAATTTGAAGGTACTGAAGATGGCGTTGAAACAATATTAGAAGCTATTAAAGCTGTTGGTTTAGAGCCAGGTAAAGATGTATTCTTAGGATTTGACTGTGCAGCTTCAGAATTCTTCGAAAATGGCGTTTATGACTACGCTAAATTTGAAGGTGAAAACGGTGCTAAACGTTCTTCAGAAGAACAAGTAGACTTCTTAGAAGAATTAGTTAACAAATACCCAATTATCACTATTGAAGATGGTATGGACGAAAACGATTGGGACGGATGGAAAATCCTTACTGAACGTATCGGCGACCGTGTACAATTAGTAGGTGACGACTTATTCGTTACTAACACTGAAAAATTATCTGAAGGTATCGAAAAAGGTATCGGTAACTCAATCTTAATTAAAGTTAACCAAATCGGTACATTAACAGAAACATTCGAAGCAATCGAAATGGCTCAAAAAGCTGGTTACACTGCAGTAATCTCACACCGTTCAGGTGAAACAGAAGATACTACAATTTCTGATATCGCAGTAGCAACAAACGCTGGCCAAATCAAAACAGGTTCTTTATCAAGAACTGACCGTATTGCTAAATACAACCAATTATTACGTATCGAAGACGAATTATTTGAAACAGGTAAATTTGAAGGAATCAAAGCTTTCTATAACTTATCAAAATAATTGAGCATATAAAATGATTTATAAAGAGCACAAAAGGTGTAGACTCACCTTTTGTGCTTTTTTATTTTGAATAAATAAAGTGAGGTAGCTCGTGAACTTATCAAGACTTGGCAGACATGATAAATAGAGAGGCTTAATATTGCAAGACATGGTAAACATGATAAATAGAGCGGTTGAATATTGCAAGACGAGGCTAACATGATAAATAGAAGGCGTGAATTTATCAAGACATGGCAAACATGATAAATAGAGAGGCTTAATATTGCAAGACATGGTAAACATGATAAATAGAACGGTTGAATATTGCAAGACGTGTCAAACATGATAAATAGAAGGCGTGAATTTATCAAGACGAGGCTAACATGATAAATAGAGCCTTACTTCACTACACAAAAATACATTAACTCACGACATATTCTTTAACGCTTTAAACTAGCAATATTTTGTCGTTTCATTCCATATCAAAATGTTCTATAATAGAGACAATGAATTTTTTAGGAGGATCATAGATGACGATTAATTTAAAAAGTGCTAAATCACCATGGTCTAGTTTAGATGGAGTAGAAGCTTTAACACTTCATCCTATCAACCAATCTTTTAATAAAGAAGTAATTATTCCAGGAAGTAAAAGTGTAACTAATCGTGCTTTTATATTAGCAGGATTTAGTAATGGCACTTCAAAATTATCTGGATACTTAAAAAGTGATGATACGTATTGGTGTATGGAATCATTGAAAAAATTAGGAGCTACTTTCAAATTTATCGAAGATGAGATTCATATAACAGGAATTAATCATGCAGAATTGCCAGATAAGCAGCAAATATTTATTGGTTCTGCTGGTACTACTGCGAGATTCTTACCAGGTATATTAGGTACACAAGAAAAAAGTGAAATTACAGTTACTTCAACTGAACAATTAGCAGTAAGACCTCATCAAACACTTCATGAAGCATTACAACAACTTGGAGTAGAGGTTAAATATCTTGAAGAAGAAGGTCAATTACCTATTACTATAAAAGGTACAGCGCAAACAGGTGGGAAAGTTTCAATTGCTGGTAACCAATCGAGTCAATTTATTAGTGGATTATTAATGGCTGCTCCTTTATTTAATCGTCCAACTGAAATAGAATTAACTACTAATATTGTTCAAAGTGCTTACGTTGATATAACAATTGAGATGATGCACCAATTTGGAATTAATGTTGATGTCTCAGATGACTATAAACATATGAAAGTTGAACAAGGTCAATATCAACCAGCTACATTACCTTTAGAAGCTGATTTATCAACTGCTTGCTATTTTATGGCGTTGGCTGCATTAAATAAATCAACAATTAAAATTAATCATTTAAACATGGAAAGTCATCAACCTGATTTAGAAGTTGTAGATATTCTTGAGAGAATGGGCGCAACTGTTGAAAAAGGTTCTGACTACGTCGTGATTTCTGGTCCTGAACAATTAAAAGGTCATTTAACGATAGATATGAATGCATGTTCTGACCAAGCTTTAACCATTGGTACGTTAGCTGCTTTTGCTGATGGTCCAATTACGATTACAGGAGTTGAGCATATTCGTCATCATGAATGTAATCGTGTTTCAGCATTAACTGAAAGTCTTTCTAAATTAGGTATCGATGTAGTTGAACATCAAGATGGATGGACTATCACGCCAGGTCAAATTGAAGCAGCGACTTTAGACACATTTGACGATCATCGAGTAGCTATGTCACTAAGTTTAGTTGGTACTAAAATTGATGGAGTTAAGTTGCTAGACCCATCATGTGTTTCTAAGACTTGTCCTACTTATTTTGAAATGTTAAAATCATTAGGTATTTCAGTTGAGTATAATTAACGAAAACTTGAGTGAATAATGTAAATATGCTATAATTCTACTGTTATAATAGACAGGAGGACCGAGTCCATGCATACATTTTTAATCGTCTTATTAATCATCGTTTGTATTGCATTGATTACCGTCGTGTTACTTCAAGAAGGTAAGAGTACTGGATTATCTGGTGCAATTAGTGGCGGAGCAGAACAATTATTTGGAAAACAAAAACAACGTGGAGTAGATTTATTTTTACACAGAGTTACAATTATTTTATCAATTTTATTTTTCTTATTAATGTTAGCAATAACTTACTTTAAAATGTAGTGGTCCGACTGTCTTGTCGGACTTTTTTGTTTGTTTACAAGTAAAAAAACGATACAATAGAACTAGATTATGTTAAAGGAAGGTCGATCATGAGAATTCAATTACCTAAACCTTTCTTCTTTGAAGAAGGAAAGAGAGCAGTTCTACTTTTACATGGATTCACAGGTAATTCATCAGATGTTAGACAACTAGGACGATACTTACAGAAAAAAGGATATACATCATATGCACCACACTATGAAGGTCATGGTAGACCTCCCGAAGAGATACTAGAATCAAGCCCATATGTATGGTTTAAAGATTGTCTAGATGCCTATGATTTCTTGGAAGAAAAAGGTTATACTGAAATAGCAGTAGCCGGACTTTCACTAGGTGGCGTTTTTAGTTTAAAATTAAGTTTAAAAAGAGATGTAAAAGGTATTATAACAATGTGTTCCCCTATGTTTATAAAAACAGAAGGCACAATGTTTGAAGGTGTATTAGAATACGCTAGAGAATTTAAGAAGTATGAAGGAAAAACACCTGAACAAATTGAACAGGAAATGAAACATTTTCACCCAACAAATACTTTGACTGAATTGCAAGATACAATTCAAGGTGTAAGAGATCAAGTTGATGAAGTGTTTGATCCTTTATTTGTCGTTCAAGGTAGACAAGATGAAATGATTAATCCTGATTCAGCTAATATTATTTACAATGAATCATCATCAGATGATAAAAATATTAAATGGTATGAAGAATCTGGTCATGTTATAACAATCGGACAAGAAAAAGAAAAAGTATTCGAAGACGTGTATCAGTTCTTAGAATCATTAGATTGGTCCGAATAAGACATCATAATATAAACGAGAAAGGAGGCCCACTATGAATCTAAGAGAAGAAGTTGAAGAAATCATCAATGATAAAGAATACAGTCCAATGACAGTAAGTGAATTTCAAGACGTAATGGGACTCAATAATGCTGATTCATTTAAAGAATTAATTAAAGTTCTAGTTGATTTAGAACAAACGGGTCAACTAGAAAGAACAAAGACGGATAGATATAAGAAGACAAGAGATAAATCAGATCTTGTTAAAGGTACATTGAGTCAACATAAGAAAGGTTTTGCATTTTTAAGACCTGAAGATGATACAATCGAGGATATTTTCATACCACCTAACCAAATTAATAAAGCAATGGATGGTGATGAAGTATTAGTAGAAGTTGTGCCATCTCGTGGTGACCATAAAGGTAAAATAGAAGGAAGAGTTAAAGCAATTACAACGCGTAATATTACGCAAGTAGTAGGTACATATACTGAAGCTAAGCATTTTGGCTTCGTATTACCAGATGATAAGCGTATCACTCAAGATATCTTTATTCCTAAAGGTAAAAATCTTGTTGCGATTGAAGGTCATAAAGTATTAGTAGAAATAACTGAATATGCTGATGGTTCACATAATCCTGAAGGGCATGTGAAGGCGATTCTTGGTCATAAAAATGATCCAGGTGTTGATATATTATCTATAATTTATCAACATGGTATCAATATTGAGTTTCCTGATAGTGTTATTGCAGAAGCTAAAAATGTACCCGATCAAATTAAACCTGATGAAATAAAAGATAGACGTGATTTAAGAGACGAACTGACAATCACAATTGATGGTGCAGATGCTAAAGACTTAGATGATGCTGTATCTATTAAAGCGCTTGATAATGGTTTAACAGAGCTTACGGTTAGTATTGCTGACGTCAG
>NZ_MWJM01000007.1:0-144110 GCF_002018435.1 Mammaliicoccus fleurettii
CTCGTAAATCTATTTAATATACTTCTTAATCTATCTCCCGCTGCTGCTTGTAAGCCATCACCCATTTGCTTAATACCATATAGAAAAATACCTAAACCACCAATAAATGTAAAGATAATTTCTAAAGCCGACAGTTCCATAAGACACCTCTTTAAAGTTTTTGTAACCATTGTGAATATTAACCTATAATTGTAAATCTAGTGTAAAGATTTAATTAACTTTCCTTTAAGTTAACAAAAAATCGCTTACATTTGCAATATTTTTATGAAATATAAATAATTAGATACTCGTGTTTTCATATAGTTTCATTTATTCGTATTTATGATTATTCACTGATAAAATAAAATAATAATAAAAAATGAGGAGATTAACATGAAAAATTCAGACTTAATAGCACCAGAAACATACAACATTGTTAATGAAATCGAAAAACATACTGCCGACGAATCTAAAGAAGCGATTGTTTTTGAAGATGTTGAAGGCAAAGTTCAAACTATTACTTATTCAAAACTTATAAAAAATGCTAATAGAGTTGGAAACATATTTAAAGAACACGGTCTTAAAAAAGGCGATAAAGTGCTCATTCTAATGCCTCGTTCAATTAAAACATATGAAATATACATTGCAGCACTTAAACTTGGCATTATCATAATCCCAAGTTCTGAAATGTTACGTACGAAAGATTTGCAACATAGAATCACACACGGTGAAGTTAATGCTGTAGTCGTAATCGATCAATGCACAATTGAATTTGAAGGTATTAAAGAATTCAATCAATTAACAAAATTTGTTGTAGGATCTAAACAAGAAAATTGGATATCAATTGATGATGAAATACAAGAAGCTAGTGAAGAACTAGTTGTTGATGAAACAAAAAGAGATGATGTCGCAATTTTATCTTATACATCAGGTACAACAGGACTACCTAAAGCTGTTATTCATACACATGGTTGGGGTTATGCACACATACAAACTGCACCAAAACACTGGTTAAGTATTACTGAATCAGATACTGTTTGGGCAACTGCTGCACCTGGATGGCAAAAATGGATTTGGAGTCCTTTCTTATCAATTCTAGGTTCAGGTGCAAAAGCATTCGTATATAACGGTAAATTTAATGCAGCAAAATATTTAGACTTACTAGAAAAGCACCAAATAAACGCATTATGCTGTACACCAACAGAATATCGTTTAATGGCTAAGTTACCAAATTTATCTGACTATACATTAGAAAATCTTCACAGTGCTGTATCAGCAGGTGAACCATTAAATAAAGAAGTAATAGAACAATTCCAAAGTAACTTCAACATTAAAGTAAGAGATGGATATGGCCAAACTGAAAACACATTACTTATTGCATTTTTAAAAGATACAGAAAGTAGACCAGGCGCAATGGGTAAAGCAATACCTGGTAGTCACGTAGCAGTTATCGATGAAGACGGTGAACCTATAACAAATGGAAAAGTTGGCGACATAGCCGTTTCATTAGATTCACCATCATTATTCAAAGGATACTATAAAGATGAAGAACGTACGGAAAAATCAAAACGAGGTGACTATTATGTAACTGGAGACCGCGCTCAATTAGACGAAGACGGTTACTTCTGGTTCATGGGTAGAGAAGACGACATCATCATTAGTTCTGGATATACAATAGGACCGTTCGAAGTAGAAGATTCTTTAACTAAACACCCTAAAGTACAAGAATGTGCAGTTGTTGCAAGCCCAGATGAAATAAGAGGTAACATCGTAAAAGCATTCGTTATCTTGCAAAACGATATCACTGGCAATGACGAACTCGTAAAAGAATTACAAAGCTATGTCAAAAAAGATGTAGCACCATATAAATATCCAAGAGCAATCGAATTCGTAACTGAATTACCAAAAACTAACTCAGGCAAAATCAGACGAATAGAATTAAGAGAAGCCGAAAAACAAAAATATAATAAATAGTATCATAACGAAAATGAATAGAAGCTGGGACAATTAATTGTCTCAGCTTCTTATTTTATGGCATTAAATTTGGAAATGTCTTAGATTAACTTCTGAGTTAATCTACAACTTGCCCTATCTCTTCGATTAACTTCTGAATTAATCTACAACTTACCCTATCTCTTCGATTAACTCCTTAATTAATCTACAACTTATGCCATCTCTTCGATTAACTCCTTAATTAATCTACAACTTATGCCATCTCTTCGATTAACTCCTTAATTAATCTACAACTCGCACCATCTCTTAGATTAACTTCCGAGTTAATCTACAACTCACCCTTACAACTCAATTTCTCTAACTAAAAAAGCATTCGATTCAAAGAATCGAATGCTTTCTACTTATTATCTTACATATTCAAATATACCTGCTGCGCCCATTCCTACTCCGATACACATTGTAACCATACCGTATTTAGTGTCTGGTCGTTTACTCATTTCAGATAATAACTTACCTGTTAACATTGCACCGGTTGCACCGAGTGGATGTCCTAATGCTATTGCACCACCGTTAACGTTTGTTTTATTAATATCTAAACCTACTTCATTTATTGAAGCTACTGTTTGTGATGCAAATGCTTCGTTTAATTCTACTAAATCGATATCATCTACTGATAGGTTTGTTAATTCTAATACTTCTGGTATTGCATAAGCTGGTCCAATACCCATTAATTTAGGATCTACCCCTACTGCTTTGAACCCAACAAATTTAGCTATAGGCTTGATTCCTAGTTCTTTCACTTTGTCTCCAGACATCAATACTACAAAACCTGCACCGTCTGTAAGTGGTGCTGACGTACCTGCTGTTACTGTACCATCTGCTTTAAATACAGTTCTCAATTTAGATAAAGATTCTAAATTTGTATCAGGTCGTATTAATTCGTCTTGTTTAAATTCTTCTTTTGTTATAGATGGTCCATTTTTATCATAGCTCACTTTATGCACGTTTATAGGTATAATTTCATCTTCAAATTTCCCTGATTTTTGTGCTTCAGCTGCTCTTTTATGGCTTTCTACTGCATATTTGTCTTGTGCTTCTCTAGAAACTTTATATTCTTCAGCAACCATTTCAGCTGTTAATCCCATTGGGTATGAAACGCCAGTATCCGCTTCTTGCAACTCTGGACTATTTGTAGGTTCATTACCACCCATTGGTACTGCACTCATAAGTTCTACACCACCAGCTACGAGCACATCAGCTTGATCTGACATAATTTCATTTGCTGCAATTGCGATTGTTTGAAGTCCTGATGAACAATAACGATTGACCGTTTGACCTGGAACTTCATTTGGTAATCCAGTAAGCAACGCAATTGAACGTGCGATATTTTGTCCTTGTAAACCTTCAGGAAAAGAATTTCCGACAATGACATCTTGAACCATGCTTGGATTAAATGAACCCCCAACTCTATTAAGTACTCCTTTTAATACTTGAGCTGCAACCTCATCAGGTCTTTCGTGAAATAATGCGCCACCTGGTTTAGCTTTCCCTGCAGCAGAGCGTCCGTATGCTACTATATATGCTTCTTGCATTGATATCCATCCTCTCTTATTCAGCTACTCATTAGTTACGTAAAGGTTTTCCTTTTTCTAGCATGTGCGAAATACGATCATAAGTTTTTTCGTTTTGTAAAAGTGATAAGAAACCTTCTCTTTCAAGCTTTTGAATATATCTTTGATTGATATACGTATTACGTGGTAAATCGCCACCTGAAAGTATATGAGCTACTTTTAATGTGATTTCATAATCATAATCACTAATAAAGTGACCGATTCGTTGAGCATCTAATTGAGCTTGAGCTAACGCTTTGAAATCTCTACCTAATGCTGGATATTGAGCTTTAGGTTTAGGTACATAGTTTGTTTCAGATTCATAACGTGCTTTATTAAGTGCCACTTCAACACGTTTTTCTTTGTTGAAAATAATTGTATCAATGTCTCTTAAATAGCCATATTTCTTAGCTTCATATGCATTTGTAGAAACTTTAGCTAAACCTACATTCATAAGAACTTTAGAAATAGATTCTTGTTTATCATCATTTTTGTGATCAGTTCGTAATGTTCTGTCTACAAACTCAGCTAATCCTCCACCTGAAGGTAATAAGCCAACACCTGTTTCAACTAAACCAATATATGTTTCACTCGCTGCAACTATAAATGGTGAGTGTAATACAATTTCACAACCACCACCTAATGCTCTACCGTGTATAGCTGTTACGATAGGTTTAAGTGAATATTTCATTCTACCGAAACTTTCATGAAGTTTATCAATTGCAGGTCCAACAAGCTCTTCTACTTTTTTGCTTTCGTGCGCTTTTTTCATTAAGTATAAGTTTGCTCCTACACTAAAGTTGTTTCCATCAGCGTATATGACCATACTTGTATAATCTTCTTGTTCTAATAAATCGATAGACTCAATTAAATCACTTGCAAAGCCATCAGAGATAATATTATTTTTACTTTGTATTTTAAGTAATAATTGATCTTTATTGGCTACTGATAAATTAGAATCTTCTCTATTCCAAACTTCTCGGTCTACAAAAGCTGAAGTAGGTGTTACGCGTTCGATTGTTTCATCTTCCTTATAGAATGAACCGTTTTGTTGTTCAATCCATTCAGGTAATTCACCAAGTTCTTCTTTCATTCTTGTTTTAACGCGTTCAAATCCCATTAAGTCCCAAAGTTGGAACGGCCCTTTTTTCCAGTTGAATCCCCATACAAGTGCACGGTCTATATCTTTAAAGTCTGATGCCGCTTTAGGAACGTTAATCGCAGAATAATAGAAATTATTTCTTAATGTTTCCCATAAGAATTTACCTGCATCATCTTCAGCATTAAAGATTACATCTAAATTCGATTGTAAGTCTTTGCCGAATTTTGCTAGTATTTCAAATTTAGGTTGTTCAGGTTGAACATATTCATTTGAATCAATGTCATAAACTAGTCTCGTTTTTTTATCTTTTTTGTAGAAACCTTGTTTTGTTTTACGACCTAACGAACCATTTTTAATAAGTGTGTCTGCAATTTTTGTATCTTTAAAGTAAGGTTTTTCTTCTGGTACTTTTTGCAGACCACTTGTAACAGTAACCGCAATGTCTAAACCTACTAAATCTGACAAACCGTATGTTCCAGTACTAGGTCTACCAATTGCTCTCCCAGTTAAAGCATCTACTTCAGTAATTGAGAATCCTTGATCTTCACCACGATACATAATATCGTTCATCGTTTGAGTACCCACTCTATTTGCAACAAAGCCTGGCACATCGTTTGCAACTACTACACCTTTACCTAATACTTCTTCTGCAAATACTTGAGTTCTTTCAACTATTGCATCTGAAGTATTGCTATTAGGGATAACCTCTACTAATTTCATAATACGAGGCGGATTAAAGAAATGTAGTCCTAAAAATCGTTCTTTATCTTTTTTATCAAAAGCTTTAGAAATCGCTTCAATCGGAATACCTGAAGTATTTGTAGCAAATACTGCACTATCTTTTGCTACTTGAGTAACTTGTTTCCATACTTGATGCTTAATATCTAATTCTTCTTTCACCGCTTCAATATAAATATCTGCATCATCTTCACCAGTTAAATCATCTTGGAAATTGCCATAAGATAAATTTGATGCAAATTCTAAATCAAATAATAATGGTCTTTTAGCATCTGTTATTACGTCATATGCTTTTTTAGAAATTTTATTTGGATCTTTTTCATCTATTACTATATCTAATAATTTTACTTTTAAACCTGCGTTAACTAATAGTGCAGCAATTTGGCTACCCATAGTACCTGCACCTAGAACGGTTGCTTTATTTATCGTCATAAAAAGTCCTCCAAATTAATTTATTCTGAGATTATATTGTGTCATTTAGTTAGACTAAATAAATGCAGAATCGCCAGTCAATGCACGTCCAATGACTAATGCATTAATTTCATGTGTTCCTTCATATGTGTAAATTGCTTCTGCATCTGAGAAGAATCTCGCAATATCATATTCTGCTAATATTCCGTTACCACCAGTAATACCACGACCCATTGCGACTGATTCTCTTAATCTAAGGGAATTCATCATTTTGGCAGTTGAAGTAGCTACTTCATCGTATTCACCATGCTCTTGCATTCTTGCAAGTTGTGCACAAATTGCCATTGAGTGAGATAAATTACCTTGCATCATTGCTAATTTCTCTTGAATCAATTGATATTTACTAATTTCTTTACCGAACTGTTTACGCTCTGTTACATAATCAAGTGTTGCACGTAATGCACCTGCCATAGCTCCAGTTGCCATGTATGCTACGCCAGCACGCGTTGAATAAAGTATTCTTGCTATATCTTTAAAGCCATTAATATTTTGAAGTCTTTGGTCTTCTTCAACTTCTACATTCTCTAACTTAATAATAGTGTTCGGAATAATTCTTAATGCGATTTTATTCTCTATAACTTTAATATCTACACCTTTTTGTTCAGGTTTAACGATGAATCCTTTTGGTTTACCTGTTTCAACATCTACAGCATATAAAGGCATAACATCAGCTAAATTCGCACCGCCAATCCATTTCTTCTCACCATTTAAAATCCATTTATCACCTACACGTTTTGCTGTCGTTTCAAGACCACCTGCTACATCCGATCCATGTTCTGGCTCTGTTAAAGCAAAGCATGTTCTTAATTCATGTGATTGTAACTTAGGAATATAGTATTCAATTTGTTCTTTACTACCACCGAACAAGAATGAATTATGACCTAATCCTTGGTGTACACCTAATAATGTAACTAAAGATACGTCAAATCTAGCTACAACGTAAGATAAGAAAAATTGGAATAATTGACTCGTCGTTTTAGCACCTTCACGGCCTTCAAATAATAATGGATTTTGGAAATAGTTTAATTTCCCCATATCATCAAAGAAGTCTTCTGGTACAGTAGCGTTTACCCAATGTTCATTAATAGTCGGACGATATTTTTCTTCTAATAAATCATTAAGTTGTTTTAAAAACTTTACTTCACCTTCAGTTAAATCTTTTGAAATATTCAATATATCTTCTGGAAATAATTCTTTTAACATCTCTAATTTTGTTGGCATATCTATGACCTCCATATATTATTAAAGCGCTTACATTATTATTTAAAAATTTTTTAGACTATGATCAGTCCTCTTTATTATTTAATTTTTCAGCTTTTCTCTTCATCATTTCTTTAACTTCTAATTTATTAGGTTTAGATGTTGCTGTTAAAGGCATCTTAGTAACTGATAAATACATTCTAGGAACTTTGTAACTCGCTAAATGCTCTCTCATATGTTTATCTAACTTTTCTTCAAAATCAGGATCCTTTTCAGTTAGCAATACTGCAGCTGAAACCGATTCTCCAAATTTCTCACTTTCAAATCCAACAACTACACATTGTGCAACAAGTGGATGATCTGAAAGCACTGTTTCTACTTCAGATGGTAGTACATTTTCTCCACCTGTAATAATTAATTCTTTACGACGGTCTACGATAAAGATATCGCCATCTTCGTCTATTCGTGCAAGATCTCCTGTTAAGAAGTAACCATCATGAAAATTCTTGTCAGTCTCTTCTTGTTTATGCCAATAACCTGGCGTTACCTGTTTACCTTTAATTGCTAATTCACCGATTTCTCCTACTTCTACATCATTAAACTTCTCATCAAATAATTTCAAATCAACGTACATTACTGCTTTACCAATACTCATAGGCTTTTTAAGAGAATTAGACGGTGTATTCAGTAATGCAAGCGGTGCTTCAGTTAATCCATAACCATTAATGATATTTAAACCCATGCTCTCAAATTTTTTCTGAACGCCTGGTAATGGTGCTGATCCACCTTGAACAAGAAAATCTATATTATCAAAATTTTTCAGATTAAAGTTCGGTGCAACTAACATCGCATAATACATAGTTGGTATAAGCGATAAGTAATTAGGTTTATATTCAGCCATTAAGTCATTAAGTTGTTCACCCTCAAAGTATCGATGTAATACAAGCGAACCACCAGACATTAACAACGGTAACACTAAATCATTAAGTCCAAATACATGGAACATTGGCAATGAAACAATTGATACGAAATCTGAATTGATTTTATAAGTAAGAACTGTATTAATACCATTTGCAGTAAATGAATCATATGTGAACATGACACCTTTTGGCATACCAGTTGTACCACTTGTATACATCAATGAAGCTAACTCGTCACCCTCAACATCTACTGTATTGAAAGGTTTGTGATTCTTAGGGTTTACAACTTCATCATATTCTGGTGAATCGATATCCAAATGCAAATAGTCATCCGCAATACCTTCTAAGCTACTTAAATGTCGATTGGCATAAAATATTAGTTTAACACCAGAATCTTCTATTACACTTTCAATTTCCTTTGAATTAAGTCTCCAGTTCATCGGAAAGTATACTGCACCCATTTTAAATGAAGCGAATAATAAATCTAATAATGCGACATCATTTGGAGCGAATATACCAACAACGTCCCCTTTTTGAACGCCTTGTTCTTGAAGATGATTTGCTAAGTTCTCAGCACGAATATTCAACTCTTGATAACTCCACTTTGTACCTTTTAATGGATCGATAATTGCTGCCTTTTCCTCATCATAATGCGCTCTTGTTTTAATCCAATCGTAATTCATATTAAACTACCCCCTTATTTGTTTGAACCATTGCCTTTAATGTATTGATGTAATCCTCCCCAATTTTCTTGATAAATATTCTGATCTGTCACTTTAAGTTCATCAGCAATGATTGGTTGAAATGCTAAGTTTGCTAGTATATCCCGTTCTAAATCTAACCCAGCAGCTATTTCAATCAATTTCAGTCCATCATCAGTTAATTGGAATACAGCACGTTCAGTTACATAATAAATCTCTTGCCCTAATTCTTTAGCATAAGATGCATTGAAATCCATATTATGCACATTTTCAACAAACTTTTTCGAGTGCCCTTCTTGTTCAATAACTAATTCTTTATTATTGCAAGTAGCCTGACTTCCGACTACCATTGTTCCCGAGAATACAATTTTCTTAACAGTTTGGCTTATGTCGATGAATCCCCCACAACCATTCATTCTATCGCCATATTTTGAAACATTGACATTGCCAAACTGATCAACTTCAGCAAAGCTCAAGTAAGCGATGTCTAAACCACCGTTATAAATAAAATCCCATGTCATTTCATGTCGCATTTTAGCATCTAAGTTGTAATTCAAACCAAAGTTTTGACCACTGCCAATCATGCCACCAAATACACCAGTATCTATATTCAGCTGTACAGAGTTTTCTACTTTTTCCTCAACTAATAAATTAGAAAGTTCGTTATTTATACCAAAACCAATACTTACAACATTTCCTTCATTTAAAAATTGAGCAGCACGTCTTAATATCACTTTTCGAGTACTGAATTTATTAACTGGTTCAGGCATGCTGAGCACTTTGTACTCACCAGATATTGTCGGATTGTAATAATGTTGAATTGTTTGTCTATGAAGTTTCGGGTCATCATTTATAAATACATAATCCACAAGTTCTCCAGGTATAAATACTTCAGTTGGTTTAAAACTGCCATGTTGTACAATTTCTTTAACTTGGACAACCACTTTCCCACCATTTTGATGAGCAGCTAAAGCAACACCGTATCCTTCACCTAGATGTGCTTCTTGGTGCATATAAATATTCCCCTCGTTATCAGCGTATGTACCACGAAGCAAAGCAACATCAACTTTAGGAAAATCATATTGTAAAAATTCTTCACCATTTATATCTAATAAAGAAACAATATCTTCCTTAGTCATTTCATTCACTTTTCCGCCAGAGTATCTTGGATCCACAGAAGTGTGTAACCCTATTTTAGAAATCATGTTTGGAAACTTATTTGATGAATTTCTATAGTGAGTAGCTAATAGACCTTGTGGAACGAAATATGCTTCTAAATCATTGTCTTTGATTGCCTCAATTGTTTTAGGCGAACCAATAATAATACTCATAATAAGACGTTTAACCATACCTCTACTAACAAAAGAATCTAGATCATATCCATCACCACGATAATCGCTTATATCATTAGCTAACATAAATGTTAAATCATCAATATTTCCAAATTTATCATGGGCATTAACAATATGTTTTAAAACATTAGCTGGTAAATTACTTACCGATAAAGCAGCAAGTGCTATGACATCACCAGTTTTAACTATATCTTTTAAATCATCGAACGAAGCAATTTGCATACCATTATCCCCTATCTCTCATTATTACAATCAATCCATAAAAGACCTCCCCAACAAAATGTAAGCCCTTACATATACAAATATAACATAGTGTAAATATAAATTAAAAGTAAAAAGGTATACAACAATATCTTTTTAATAACTAAAAATAAATATTTACAACTAGCACTTAGTACTTCCTCACATACTGTAGATATAATATTTCAAAAAATAATCAAACCCACATGACAAGTGAATTTTTAACTATATAAGTAATGTTAAGGAAATATTTAACTATATTTATATAGTTTTATGAAGTACACTTAATTATTTATTACATATCTATTTATGACGATATACTAGATAATAAGGGGGAAATAGTATACTTTTATCAAAAAAATTCAAAATAATAATATTTGATAAATTAAATATTATTATTCAATTTCTTCGATTAACTTTCGAGTTAATCTACAACTTACACTATCTCTTCGATTAACTAACGAATTAATCTACAACTTTCCCTATCTCTTCGATTAACTACTGAGTTAATCTACAACTTTCCCTATCTCTTCGATTAACTAACGAGTTAATCTATAACTTACCTCATCTCTTCGATTAACTAACGAGTTAATCTACAACTTACCTCATCTCTTCGATTAACTAACGAGTTAATCTACAACTTTCCCTATCTCTTCGATTAACTAACGAATTAATCTACAACTTACCTCATTTTTTGAAAAAATAGCATATTTTGTACAATCTAGGTCCAAATTATTCGATACTAACTCATTAATACAAAAAAAGAAGCAATATTCCTCTACGGAATATTGCTTTCATACGATCAATTCTATTTTATTCTTCTAATTCTAATTCTTTAGCTGTTTGTTTACGGATTGTTTGTAATAATTGAGCATCTTCAATTAAAGATTCACCATATGATGGAATGATTTCTTTAATTTTAGGTTCCCATTCTTTAATATATTGAGGGAAATTCTTCTCAATAACTTCTAATGCTACTGATACAGATGTTGATGCTCCTGGTGATTCACCTAATAAAGCAATTACTGTATGGTCTTCTGAATTTACTACTTCTGTTCCGAATTGGATAAATCCTCTACCATGTTCTTCTGTATCTTTAATTACTTGTACACGTTTACCTGCAATGTGAATATCCCAATCTTCGTCTTTAGCATTAGGAACAAATCGACGTAATTCTTTCATACGGTCTTCTTTACGTTGCATTACTTGTTGAATTGAATATTTTACAAGTGATAAGTTTTTAACACCTGATGATAACATTGTAACAACATTGCTTGTATTAATAGATTTGAATAAATCTAAGTTAGATCCATTTTTCAAGAATTTAGGTCCGATTGCAGCAAAAGGTCCAAATAATAGACTTTCTTTTCCTTGAATATAACGTCTATCTAAGTGAGGAACTGTCATTGGTGGTGTGCCAGGTGGCTCTTTACCATATACTTTCGCATCGTGTTCATTAACAATTTTAGGGTTGTTACAAACTAAGAATGCACCACTAATTGGGAATCCTCCAAGATGTTTACTTTCAGGAATTTTTGTTTTTTGTAATAAAGGAATCGCATTACCACCAGCACCGATAAAGATATAATCTGCTACATGAGTTTGTGTTTCACCAGTTGCAAGATTACGTACTTTTACTTCCCATTTACTATTTTCAAGTTGTTTAAAGTCTACAACTTCGTGACGGAAATGTACTTGAGCATGGTCATGCTTTTCAATATTTTTAACTAATTTACGAGTTAATTCACCAAAGTTTACATCTGTACCTTCATTAATCTTACTTGCAGCAAGAGGTTCGTTTGAATTACGACCTTGCATCATTAAAGGCATCCACTCTTCTAAAACTTTATGGTCTTCTGTATATTTTAAACCTTCAAACATCGCTAATGATTTTAATGCATCATAACGACGTTTTAAGAAATCTACATTACGAATACCCATTACAAAACTGATGTGTGGTAATGGTCTAATAAATTCTTTAGGATTTTCGATTGCTTTACTCTTAACTAAATATGACCAGAATTGCTTAGACACTTCGAATTGTTCATTGATTTCTTTAGCTTTTTCAACATCAATAGAACCGTCTTCTTGCTCAACCGTGTAGTTAAGCTCACATAAAGCAGCATGTCCAGTACCAGCATTGTTTTTTTCATTTGAACTTTCAATAGCCGGCTGATCCAGTCTTTCAAATAATTTAATATTCCAATCTGGTTCAACATTTTTCAAAAATGAACCAAATGTCGTACTTAAAATACCAGCACCAATTAAAATAATTTCTTTTGGTTGCTTATTATCCATTTTAATCACCCTTCTCGATTAATATCCATAATATTCTTATATAAAAATAACAATCTCTTTTGAGCTTATCAATAACAAACTAAATCTTTATATAAAAACGCTTATAATACAAGAAAAAATCTGTATATCATTATATTAAAACAACTGGTATCAAATGTAAATTAGAAGATGTGAAAGCGCTAATATATTTACCTCCCAATTTTTTTGAGCATTCTAATTGTGTTTTTAGTCGTGTAATAATACACTAAAGATAATTAGGAACTGTCTCTCTAGTTTTAAATTTTGGATTTTAATATTTAGTAATCAAGGAGGTTTTTCAAATGACTGTTGAAGGTAAAAATCTTATCAAAGTGAACCGACAAAATGAGCATAGATCCTCAGAAATTTCAGTAATGATTGAAGAAGGTGGATTAGGCGCCGATAGTTACTATCAAATTGTTAAACCAAATGCTAGTCACAAAGAGACTGAAGAAAATATTTTTCAATTTGAAGAAGAAGTTAGTCAAAAAAATGATACTGATTTAATCGATTTACTCATTGTAAATGCACAAGAACATACTGCAGAAAATTATAAAGAAGCGTTGAATATCATTAAAGCTGAATTACTCAAACGTATGGGTTAATTCAATATTTAGGATTACTACTATGGAAGTGTTAGGGACATAATTCTGAGTAATGTCCGTATGAGGTAGTGTTAGGGACATAATTCTGAGTAATGTCCGTATGTGGTGCTTTCTAAGGAGCATTATTCAGAATTTTGCTAGTTAGAACTTTCTAAGGAGCACTATTCAGAATTATGCCAGTTAGAACTTTTTAAGGAGCATTATCCAGAATTTTGCTAGTTAGAACTTGCTAAGGTGCTCCACATATTGGCCAGATAGTAAAAGTATGATGAAGCAGAGGCTGGGACAAATTAATTGTCCCAGCCTCTCTGTTTCATTTTTCCAAAAACCTTATTTATGTACCCTCTCTGTTTTATCCTTTTTATGTATATATTTGTCAAATTATGGTATAATTCTACCGATTCAAATATATACATTGATTACAAGGAGCCAATAAACAATGCATGGTCAAGAAAAAAAGATAAATAGCCATCCAATAAGATATTTATATGGCTTAGATGGATTGAGAGCTTTAGCTGTTATATCAATTATCATTTATCACCTTAATCCTAAATGGTTATCGGGTGGTTTTTTAGGTGTTGATACGTTCTTTATCATTTCTGGCTATTTAATAACGAGCATACTCTTACACGAATATAATCATACCGGCTCAATTGATTTGATTCAGTTTTGGAAGAAAAGAATTAAAAGATTACTCCCGGCAGTCTTATTTTTAATAAGTGTTGTCTTAATATATACATTGATTTTCGAACCTAATATCATTAAGAATGTTAAACAAGATGCTCTTGCAGCATTATTTTATGTTTCAAACTGGTGGTATATTTTTCATGATGTTAGTTACTTTGATAGCTTTAAAATTATGCCACTGAAACATTTGTGGAGTCTAGCCATTGAAGAACAATTCTATATTGTATGGCCACTGTTACTCTTACTCTTAATTCGTATTAAGAAACTGAAAAAACATTTTTTACTGATTATTTTTATTTGTTCTCTCATTTCTGTTTTAGCAATGATTTTTATCGCACATCCTAATGCTGATAATTCGAGAGTTTATTTTGGTACAGATACTAGATTGCAAACTTTATTGTTAGGTGTTCTGCTAGCATACATATGGCCACCGTTTAGATTAAAAGATAAAATCAAATTACCACTTAAGATAACAATTGAATCTTTTGGCCTCGTTTCAATAGGATTACTCATTATATTTATTATGACTGTTTCCTCAAATGATAATTGGTTTTATTTTGGTGGTATTTATTTCATTTCATTGTGTACACTTCCTGCAATAGCTAGTGCTGTTCATCCTAGCACGCTATTATCAAAAATATTGGGTAATAGAATATTTTTATGGATTGGTCAAAGATCATACAGTTTGTATTTATGGCATTATCCAGTTATAACGTTTACTAATAGACACTTTGTTCAAGGACATATACCATTTTATATAATTATTGTAGAAATCATTTTAACTTTGATATTAGCGGAATGTTCATACCGTTATGTTGAAGTGCCTTTTAGAAAAGAAGGATTAAAATATTTCATACCTAATAAATATGCGTTAAAGAAAATGATTTTAAGAAGTTGCACTGCCCTAATATTGATAAGCTGCTCAATTATTACTTTATTCGGGCACTATGACTATTTACAACACGAAAATAAAAAAGAAGTAAAGACTGCTTATACTGTAACAGGTAATGACACCTCACATAAAAATGTCATTTTACCTGTACCTAAAATAGATATAAACAAACCACATACCACTAATAAAAATATCCATAAAGATCCACCTTTATTTATTGGAGATTCAGTAATGGTTGATATAGGAGAAGAACTTCATAAAGATTATCCAGATTCTATAATAGATGGTAAGGTGGGGCGTAATTTATATGATGCCATTCCACTCGTTCAAGATAAGTACAGTGATTTTAAACAAAAAAACCAACAAGTAGTACTCGAACTCGGTACAAACGGTGACTTTTCATATGAAGATTTAAATAATTTAATTAGTCTGTTCGGAGATTCTAAAGTGTACGTAGTAAATACAAATGTCCCTCGAGATTGGAAAAAAAGCGTAAATGAAAAATTATCAAAAGTTGCCAATACACATAAAAACGTACAATTAATAGATTGGAACTGTAGAGCAGAAGGTAACACAGACTACTTTGCCTATGATGGTATTCACCTAGAACGTAAAGGCGTACAAGCACTCGTTTCTGAAATAAACAAACATTTAAAATGATGATATTGTAGGCTAACAAGCTTGTTATATGAGTCTTGATCATTACACAAAAACTCCCTGAAGTTAGATTATATAATCCAACTTCAGGGAGTTTTTATTTTTCTGGTGTGAATACTTCCGCTTCACTATTTTCTGGGTAATAAAATCCTGAAGGTACAGTTTGTAATTCTATTAAACTTCCCCACGGCGTTTGCACATAGACAGTCTTATTCCCTTCTGTATCTTCATACCTTGTATTATCATGTGGCTCTGATAATGCTACACCACCTGCATTTTGTATACGTTCAAAAGCTTTATCAAATTCATCTACATAAAATGATAAATGTGTATAACCTACATCTTGTAACAAAACAGGTTCTTTTTGTTTAGCATCTTTGAATTCGAACATTTCTATATTTGGACCATTACCAAATACCATCATTCTCTTTTTAATTATTTTAGCCCCATCTTCAAGTCCTAATACATTTTCAACAAACGCTCCGGCTCTTGGAATATCAATTTCTGTTTGACTATCATAAGCTATTTTTCCATCAAGTGCTTCTTTGAAAAATTTAGTTGCTTCATCGATACTAGGAACCGTTAATCCTATATGATTAATTCCTCTTGTAATACTCAATGAAATCTCTCCTGTCTCATTTTGACTATTAAAAACGAGTGTCATTATGGCTATTTTGTTTCTCTTTCTTTCGTCTTGATCTCACTGTTTCTTCTATAATTGAACCTACTATAAGGCCGACTGATATAATTATTTTACCTATTAAAAGAATCATGGGAATCACCCTTTAATTAGACTAATAACGCTTGTGCGATTAATCGATACGATTGAATTCTGTCTTCATAAGAAATTGTATTCGTACTAATCATAATCTCGTCACAACCATATTGATTTTGGAGTGATTGAAGTTCTGATTTAATCTTTTTAGCATTTCCTATAATCATATTGTTCTTCATTTCATCTAGCATGCTTATTTCTCTTTCAGAAAGTTCTTCATACTCGACTACTTTATGATTTTTATCATCACTTTGAACTGCTGGAATTAAACTTTTTACTGCAAGCTCTTCCGCTTCTTGTGTTGTTTCTGCGCATATAACAGATACTGTGACAATCACTTCAGACTTTTTACCAGACACGCTCTCCTTAAAATGGTCACGATAACTTTGAACGATTTCTGTTCCATCTTGATCGCTCATGAATTTTCCAAACACATATGGCAATCCATATTTAGCTGCTAACAATGCACTTTTCTCACTCGTACCTAATAACCAAGGAACAGGCGCAACATCTGGTTTAGGCAACACGGCTACTTTGCTGTACTCATGTTCTTCTGGAAAATTATCTTCTAAAAACATAAGCAATTCATCTAACAATTCAGGTAATGCCCAAACTTGCTTTAAATATTGAGTAGATAACGCATTTGTCGCTTCTGCTGAACCACCTGGTGCCCTACCTATACCTAAGTCTATACGATTTGGAAACAATGTAGATAAAGTATTAAATAATTCCGCCACTTTATAAGGTCGGTAATGCGGTAATAATATAGCGCCAGCGCCTATTCTAATCTTTTTCGTATGCGCACCGATGTATGCCAATAACACTTCTGGTGCAGAGCTTGCGAGGTTTGATAACCCGTGATGTTCAGTCAACCAATACCTTGAATAACCTAATGATTCTCCTAATTTAGCTAATTCTACTGATCCATTTAAGGCATCTTGAGCAGTTTCATTTGGAGAGATTGGCGCTTGATCAAGTATACTCAATTTCATATTTATCATTCCTTTGTTTCTTCTGGTATTTCAACAAGAATGAGTCTATATTGCGCAACTTGATCTGACTCATATAAATTCGTTAAAGATGTAGCATAATTGAATATCTTAGCTTTAAAACGCTTATTTTTTTCAGGAATATTTATATCGAACTCTTCCCTATATAATAAAACGGCAATGTCGTGATACGCTTCACTTGTTACATCAAATTCAATTGATATCTTGTATAATCCTTGATCCACTTCATCTTCAAAATGAGTTAATTGAACACGCGTGTCATCTATATAAATTTCTTTAATCAAATTATCCCACCTTAGTAATCATTTCTTATAGATAATTATAATATTTATGTACTTATATTACTTGTTATTTGTTTATGAAAGATTTCAATTTTCCACCTAATTTAGTACAAAAAACTATACTTAAGATTAAAGAAATAATACTAATACTAACGATTATTTTAAAATAAGGAGGAAAGTATTTTAATACGATGTGATGTTCATTACTTTTCACATCTATTCCTGTCATTACATAATTCACTCTCTCTACTTTTCTCTTCACTCCATCTACTTCAGCTGTTAGACCTTTCTTGTAGGGAATATTAACGATTGCTTTACCTGATTTGTGTTCTTTCAATCGAATTTGTATATCATTTTTTGTTTCATTATATGTGTATTGATTTTTTGGGTATTGTTTAATGCCTGACTTTAAGTATTCATAATCCTCTTTATGTAATTCTTGCAACTTAAATTTATAAACACCAGGTGTAACTCGAACGATAATATCGCCATTTTTATCAGGTTTTGTATTATATAACAAATTATTTTCATGAGTACGATATTTTGATGATTCAAATAATCTTAAATTTTGATAATCATTAACAAAAACTTTAAAATTTGATTCTACAGATTTACGATCTATATACATAGATAAATAGTAATTTTCATTTGATTTAATATCATTGTTAAGATGAATTTTAATTTCGTTATGAGGCATAAACTCATATTTACCATTCTTTTTAGCGATATTTTTATATGTTATCTCAGCATGATTTAACATATTTTTCGATTCATTAATTTTTTCAGTTCCTTTATCAGTAATTGCGCCATCTATCATAGCGTGTTCTCTATCAATAGGCGTATTCAATTTTTCATCATCATAATATTTATGAGTAACTTTAACTGCAGGTAATTGCATTTTATTTTCATATATGTCGTACTTTCCATCTGCTTTAATTTTTTCGAAGTTAGTCGGATGTCCTTGATCGTATGATTTTTTCATAAAATATTTTGTAGAAAATAAACTATAAATATTTGAACGGTCTTGAAACAATGTATATCTACTAACTGATTCGTGAGGTAAATTAACTTTCATCTTCCTATAATAAAAATCTACCCACTGTTTATCAAAGATACTTGAGTAAATGCTCATCCCTTTATAGCCTTGATATAAAGGTGAGTTATCTTGACTCAGTACTCTCCAACCTATTCTTTCCTCATCTTTTTTATTACGATTCATTTCATTAATATAATATTTTTGTAAGCCACTATCGTATACGCTGGAATTCAAATAATATAATGAAGCCCTTTTACGATGATCATCATGATAAATTTGTTTGTCAGTATTAACATACGCTACTAAAATTGACAAAATGCCGATACTTATAATTAAAGCGATATATAATCCATTTCTCAATTTTTCTTTATTGGTAATTAAAATGAGATAACCGATACCAGAAATTATGGGAAACATTAATAGCCAAACTGTAAAATAATTTGCTACCATCCAGCCTATTATTAAAATAACCAACGTAGGTATTAAAGAGATGATATATGTTTTTATCTTAATTTCTTTGAAATATTGAACATATTGCACAATTAATCCACTTGAAAAGAACGCCAATAAATAATGCCATCTTTTCTGTGGTGCTGAAAATCCATTGAAAAAGATATCTGGCAAGCTTGTAACAGATAATAACATCAAAGTAATCGTCACAATACTAAACATCTTATAAAAACGATATTTATATAATGAGATAGTGAATATTGCTTGGATTGCCACAAACAAAATTACAATTAAATAATTGTCATAAAAGATATTTGCATGAACATTAAAGGGGTTAAATAAACCTACATCAACGTTATATTTTGGTCGTTCATTATTTATAAAGCTTCTAGCTGAATAGAAAAATGCAAATAAGCTAATACCAAATCCAAGAATAGTAGAACAAATAAACTTCATGTAGTCTTTTTTACTAATCTTTAAATCATCTTTCTGTTTATAAAAAATCCTAATAACAAAATAAAATATACCAGTTATAGCTTGGTAATAACCAAAATAAAAATTATTAATTAATGAAAGTGCTACAATCAAAATAATCGGCCAATATTGTTTTTTTCTAAAAAATAATTCAATAGCTATTAATAAAATAGGTAACCAAATAAAGACATCACTAAAAAAAGACCAGTGTGTCGTAAAACGATAGTAAAGTGATGAAGACGCAAAGAGCAATCCACCGAGTACACTAGTTAAATGCCCCATTTTAATGATTCTAAAGTACAAATACGTAAATCCTATAATAAGCATGCTCTTAAACACAGAAATATAAATTGCATTTTCTGCCCAAAATTTAATATCTCCTGTATTGAGTGGATGGATAATATTAATAAGTGATACACCTATAATGTTTAACATAAATATTACTGAAGTTGAGTAATAATAAGCTAAATCTGAATAAAAGTCTCCACCTAAACCAAAATCAGTTGAATAAAAGAAATTTCCAGAGGTATATTGTTCAAAAATGTACATTTGAAATGGCAACATCTGAGATATACCATCATTTGGTCCTGTAAAAATAATTTCATTTTTATAAAATTGATAGATTGGATACCCGTTTACAATTAATGCTAAAAGCAACAATATCCCAAATCCAATTATCACTTTCGCAATTTTTTTGTTAATTATATTTCTCATTATATTCTCCTATAAATAGAGCCCTTTCTTAAATTCAAGAAAGGGCATTAATGTTATTGTTTTCGTCTAAAAGCAAATAATCCAATACCTATCACTAATAATAAAATACCAATGAAAGTTGATATTACTGGATGAGATTTAATTGCTTCACCCGTATTTGGTAAAAAGTTATTTTTATCATTATTCTGTGTTTGACTATTTGAATGTTTGTCTTTATCTGTACTGCTAGAATCATCATTTGGTTTTAATTGATTCCCTTCTGCAGGACTACTTGGTTCTTTAGCACTTGGATCAGTATTTGGTTTTTCTATACTTGAATTTGTACTTGGTTCCTCTGTACTTGGTTCTTCCGTACTTGGCTCTTCCGTACTTGGCTCTTCTGTACTTGGTTCTTCAGTGCTTGGTTCTTCTGTACTTGGCTCTTCTGTACTTGGCTCTTCCGTGCTTGGTTCTTCCGTACTTGGTTCCTCGGTGCTTGGCTCTTCCGTACTTGGTTCTTCGGTGCTTGGTTCTTCGGTGCTCGGTTCTTCCGTACTTGGTTCCTCCGTACTTGGCTCTTCGGTGCTTGGTTCTTCCGTACTCGGTTCTTCTGTACTTGGTTCCTCTGTACTTGGCTCTTCTGTGCTTGGCTCTTCTGTGCTTGGCTCTTCTGTGCTCGGCTCTTCAGTGCTTGGTTCCTCTGTGCTCGGCTCTTCCGTACTTGGTTCCTCGGTACTTGGTTCTTCAGTACTTGGTTCTTCAGTACTTGGCTCTTCTGTGCTCGGCTCTTCTGTGCTCGGCTCTTCCGTGTTTGGCTCTTCCGTACTTGGTTCCTCGGTACTTGGCTCTTCAGTGCTTGGCTCTTCAGTACTTGGTTCTTCAGTACTTGGCTCTTCTGTGCTCGGCTCTTCCGTGCTTGGCTCTTCCGTGCTCGGCTCTTCCGTGCTTGGTTCCTCTGTGCTTGGCTCTTCTGTGCTCGGTTCTTCAGTGCTTGGCTCTTCTGTGCTCGGTTCTTCAGTGCTTGGCTCTTCTGTGCTCGGTTCTTCAGTGCTTGGCTCTTCAGTCGAAGGATCACAATTTAATGTATTAGCATTAATCATGCCTTCTTTTAATAATTGTCGGTCGTTACCAAATTGAACAAATCCACTCGTAACAACAGTGTTGTTTTCAGTCACTTTTTCTTGTTCATTTAATTTATAATTTACTTTTACATTTCTTATATTACTTCCAGCTTTTAAATCAAATGTAACTTTATTGCCTACTTTTTGATATTGAATATTTTCTCCAGTATCAGTAGTTATATTAAATTCTTTTAAGTCGAAATTCTTATTAATGTTAAGTTCAACTTGTGTTTTAGGTACAGAAAGAATTGAATTTGCTATTAATCCTGATAACCTTTTTGCAAAATTATTAATATCATTTTCAGCAATAAAATGACCTTCACTTGATGCACTATTAGCTAATCCATTTTTAATATATGGTGAAACTTGAGATTGATACTTATCATAATACTGTGTAGGCGAAGACAGCTGATTAATACTTTCCCAGAATCCTACTGACATTTCATAATCAGATGAATTTATAGTTTGCATTAAATTTTGAACTTGTGAAAGTGCCCCTTTATAATCTTGATTGTATTCTAATGAGTATGAATCCCCAGTTGTATAATCAGAAGTTTGATTATTTAGTTTATGTACGTATCCATCTAACTGAACATTGGCAACTCCATCAGTTATTAATAAAAATACAGTCTTTCTATCTTCTGACTCATTAGATCTTATACTTTTATATTGATCAATTGCATATTGAAGTCCTGTAGCAGTTGGTGTCCCGCCAGCAAGAACTAAATTATTATAAGCAGTTGTTAAGTCTTTATTCCTACTTAAGTTTTGTAAAGTTTTAGTGGAAACAGGAGTACCCCCTACTATAGCAGTGTTTCCATTATTATATTTAACTTGATTACCACCTTGATAAGAAGTGAGCATTACTCTGTCTTCAGGATCCATTTTTTGCACGGATTGTGTAACTGCAGACTTAACACTTGCTATATTATCTTTAAAACTACCACTAGCATCTTGAATGATTACTAGATCCACCGGTCTTTTGTCTTCTTTAATATCAAAAGAAAAATCACCTTCTACCGGTCTCATGCACATGTTATCTCCATCACCTACTCTTATTGAGTGTTCGATTGGTTCATCTTTTGCTTGTATAAATTGGTCAAAATAACCAAAAATTAATAAAAAAGATGCAAATAAAAATATTGTCTTCTTCATATATCCTCCTAATGTCATTTTATGGAAATGCATTTAATGGAATTATACTATAATTAACAATCGATTTGTATGATTTTATGTAAAATATTTTCCAGTTAATAATAATATTAATTTATATTTTTAATGAATTCTTTCATTTTGAATTAATCGAATATTTATATTATTATTTCTAAAAATTACCAAAATTCTATTAGTTATATCTTTATATTTAAAGAACGATAAACACTGATCAAACTTGTTTATCATATTTTTAATGCTTACAATATAATGGAAACGGAATAGAATGATTTGGGGAATGTGGTGAAAGAATATGTTAGATAGACACGTTAAGTTAATTAAATTATTACTACTAAATAGTGAAAGTTATTTAAACGGGAATGAAATAGCTGACTATTTAATCGTTTCTAACCGAACTGTAAGAAACGATATTAAATATATTAATACTGAAATTATTGAAAATGTCATTATAAGTGTTAAAGGTCGTGGATATAGGTTAAACAAAGAGCTATATAGCATTAATGAGATTGAAAATATTTTAATACAATATACTGAAAAGAACGGGCAAACGATGATAAAGCTAGCTTATCAACTGCTTATGTATAAACAATCTGTTACTTTAGATCAATTAGCCCAAGATTTTAATTTAAATAAAAATGAAATTATAGACTATATTGCACAAATTCAATCTTGGTGTGAGTCTTTTGATATTTCAATTAAACTCGTTAAAAGAAAAGGTGTAACAATTAAAGGTAATGAAATGGATATACGAAATGCAATTCTCCATTTAAATCAGCTTTCTACTAATGATGTCAAAGTAGAAGATTTTATTATTCATGAAATCCCAAAAGCACATAGTCAGCTAATCATGTATATTATGGAACAACATTTAAATGAACAAGGTATCCAAACTTCTAAAGTGCATATACGACAATTACTTGTACACCTAATTATTATTTTCAAAAGAATTAAAGAATCAAATGAAAAATGGGACATTAACGAAGAAGCACTCGTCATTTCCCGGGCAATTATTCAAGACATTAATCAACAATTAAAATACAATTTAAGCGATGAAACAGCAAAGTTATTTTCATTCTTTATTAGTTATTATTTTGATAAATACGATCTTGGATTTAAGCATATTTTCATCCAAAGTTATATAGATAGACTGATACACCAAATGAATCTGAAAGTTGGCATCGATTTCGAGCATGATGACTTACTTCGTGAAAATATTTATTCACATTTTAGTAGAACTTATTTAAGGATTGTAAAAAATATTTATATAAACAATCCACTTACCGATGATATTAAACGACAATATCCTTTTGTTTTTAATGCATTATATGAAACGGTTAATCATCTTGAGTCAGATGCACAACTTAATTTAAGCGAGGATGAAATTGCCTTTTTAGCATTACATTTTCAATCATCAATTGATAGAAATGTACAAGAACACTTCAATATTGTCATTACGTGCTATTACGGTCTCGGCATTTCAAGTTTATTAGAAGCACGCATACAAAAACTTAACGACAAAATTAACATTACAGATACGCTAAAACTTGAAGACGTTCCTCAATATCATTTTTCTAATACTGATATACTCGTTACGACACATGAAATCGATATGGCAAACGTACCTGATTCAGTTGAGGTCGTGCACGTTTCTCCATTATTTTCTGAAGATGATGCAAATAAAATTCAAACCATTTTAAATCAAAAGCAAAACCCAATCCTAAAAAAAGATGCCTTATCACCCATTGAATTTGTATCTCAACCTATTCAACAAAATGAAACTACAACAGTAGATATTTTTGAACAAACTCAAATTATATTGGAAGATAAACATGCTATAACAAATGGTTATATCGAAAGTGCTTTAGAACGCGAAAAATTCTCCTCAACTTATATAGGAAACAATATTGCGATACCACATGGTGATCCTACACGTGTTCTTAAATCTCATGTATTGATGTTTAGACATCGGCAAGAGGTACCTTGGAAGCAACATAAAGTAAAATTGATTTTCTTTTTAGCAATCGCTGATAGAGATGCTCAAGTTATGAAAAAAATCATTCATAGTATAGCTGCACTTAGTGAACAAGACGTAGAATATTTATTAAAACTTGATGATAAACAATTCAAAAATAAAATCATAAAACGATTTAAAGAATAATTGCCACTACTAACGGCAATTATTCTTTTTTATTAGCTTTTGAATGCGTTTACAATGAACTTAAGAAGGAGATGACGTTATGAAAATATTAGCTATAACATCTTGTCCAAACGGGATAGCACATACATACATGGCTCAAGAAAAATTAGAGCAAGCTGCTAAAGAAATGGGCATAGATATAAAAGTAGAAACACAAGGTGGTGTTGGGGCAGAAAATGTACTAACATCAAAAGAAATTAGAGAAGCAGACGGCATCATTATTGCTGCTGACAGACAAGTTGATTTATCACGCTTTGACGGGAAACGATTAATTAACGAAAGTGTAAGAGAAGGTATCCACAATCCTCAACTACTTATTCAACGCATCATTGATCAAGACGCTAAAATACATCATGATAAAAATGGTAATAAACAAGCTGATGATGATGATCAAAAAAGTGGTCTACAAATGGTATACCAACATTTAATGAATGGTGTTTCCTTCATGGTTCCATTCATTGTAGTTGGTGGTTTATTAATGGCTATAGCATTAACATTAGGTGGAAATGCTACGCCAGAAGGATTGAAAATTCCAGAAGATTCATTTTGGAAATCTATAGAAAACATTGGTAGCTTAGCATTTAGTTTCATGGTTCCTATACTAGCTGGTTATATTGCGGTCAGTATTGCCGATAAACCTGGTCTAGTTCCAGGTATGATTGGTGGTGCAATTGCCGCTGACGGAAGTTTCTATGGCAGTGAAGCTGGCGCAGGTTTCTTAGGTGGTATTGTTGCTGGTTTCTTAGCTGGTTATATAGCAAAATGGATTAAAAACATCAAAATTCCAAAAGCGATGGCACCTATTATGCCAATTATAATTATTCCGATTATATCTTCAATAATAGTAGGACTCATATTTATATTTGTTATTGGAGCACCAATTGCCAGCATTTTTGAAGGATTAACAACATGGTTAAAAGGTATGCAAGGTGCAAATAGTGTCATCTTAGCCCTTATTATTGGCGCAATGATTGCATTTGATATGGGTGGTCCTGTAAATAAAGTAGCTTTCTTATTTGGATCAGCATTAATTGCTGAAGGTAACTATTCAGTTATGGGTATGGTTGCAGTAGCAGTATGTACGCCACCAATTGGATTAGGACTAGCAACATTCTTTAATAAACGTAAATTTAATAAAGGTGAAATTGAAATGGGTAAAGCTTCATTCACAATGGGACTTTTCGGTATTACCGAAGGTGCTATCCCATTTGCAGCCCAAGATCCATTACGAATTATTCCAGCAAATATGGTTGGCGCAATGGTCGCTGCCGTTATAGCATCTATAGGTGGCGTTGGAGACAGAGTAGCTCATGGTGGACCAATCGTAGCAGTACTTGGTGGTATAGATAAAATATTATGGTTCTTTATAGCCGTTATTGTCGGAAGCATCGTGACAATGCTTGTAACATTACTTTTAAAGAAAAAAGAAAAATCATTAGTCACAACTGATACTGCAGATTCAGACAGTAACCTTACATCTTCTTTCATGGGAACTGAAGATGATGATCATAAAGAAGAAACAACATCAAACACTGAAAAGAAAGAAGAAAATACAGAAACGTTCGAAGTATTTGATAAGAATGTTATAGCAATAGAAAATCGTAACATGTCTAGAGATGAAGCTATAGATAAACTTATTCAAAACTTAAAACATCATAACTATATTGAAGATGAACAAATTTTGAAAGAAGGCGTACTTAAACGTGAGTCAGAATCAACGACTGCAATAGGTATGAATGTAGCCATCCCGCACGCTAAATCAAATGTCGTAAAACAACCAGTTGTAGCAGTACTCAATAATAAAAACGGTGTAGATTGGGAAAGTTTAGATCATACACAACCAAAAATCATCTTCCTAATCGCCGTACCAAATGACAGTAGTGATACACACTTAAAACTACTACAAAGACTATCACGTACGCTGATGGACGACGAAACACGAGAACAATTAATAAATGCAGATAGTACTGATAAAATATATAATATATTGAAAGAAATATAATTTGAAGCGCTCAGTATGAATCTTGCATCTCTTAGACTAACTTGACATACTTACCTAAAAACTATACATTGAAAATAATTAAATAAATGCACTAGGGGTGTTTTAAACTGAGATGAGTATTTACTCAAACCCTTCGAACCTGAACTAGTTCATACTAGCGTAGGAAAGTGTTGGTGAAATGAATTTGTAGGGACGAATATGCCCTTTTATAAATAGCTTTCTAATTTTACACAACTTTCTTACAAGATGGTTGTGTATTTTTTTATTTAAATTTTGATTAGGAGTGATTTAAATGACGAGAACAGTATTAGTTACAGGAAGTAGTAGAGGTTTAGGTGCAACAATTGCACGTACATTAGTAAATGAAGGTCATCAAGTTATCATCAATTACAACAACAGTAAAGAATCCGCTGAACATCTTGTTGCTGAACTTGGGAATGAATGTGCTATTGCTATTAAAGCAGACGTTACAAACCGTAAAGAAGTTAATCAATTAATATCAGAAGGAACAAAACACTTTGGACAAATTGATGTTGTTGTTAATAATGCACTCGTTAACTTTAAATTTGATCCTGTTAAGCAACAACCTTTTATCGATCTTTCTTGGGAAGATTATCAACAACAAATTGATGGTACTTTAAAAGCTGCTTTTAATATCGTTCAAAGTGTGGCGCCTCAATTTATTGAAAGAAAACATGGAGCTGTTATTAGTATTGGAACAAACCTATTCCAAAATCCCGTTGTGCCATATCATGAATATACAACTGCAAAAGCCGGATTAATCGGTTTCACACGCAATATTGCAGCAGAATTAGGCCAATATGGTATTACTGCAAATGTAGTATCTGGTGGCTTACTAAAAACGACCGATGCAAGTTCAGTTACAACACCTGATGTGTTTGATTTAATTGCCCAGTCTACGCCTCTAAAAAAAGTTACAACTCCACAAGATGTTGCAAATATGGTGAGTTTTTTAGCATCAGATAAAGCAACCGGCATAACAGGGCAAAACTATACTGTTGATGGTGGTTTAACGATGAACTAGCATTTCAAACGAGAATTAAGGAGAATATGAATGAAAAAATTCAATCATGAACAACTAAACATCGGTGTCTTATTATATGGATGTGGACATCATCAAGCTGCATGGCTTATGGAAGATTCATATATCGAGCAAATTGGAGATATTTCATACTATCAATCATTGGCTCAGCTTTCAGAAAAAGGATTATTAGATGCAGTGTTTTTTGCTGATAATCAATCGTTCCCTGCTAATGCAGACAGTGAAATGCCAGCATTTTGGCTAGATCCAATTGTGAATTTAACTGCTATATCTCAAGCAACAAAACATATTGGATTAGTTTCAACAATATCAAGTTCTTTCTCAAATCCTTATACTGCAGCTAGACAACTTTTAACGCTTGATCATGCTACTAATGGACGCGTCGGTTGGAACTTAGTTACATCTATGTCCGACTTAGAAGCACAAAACCATAGTATGCCTGCTCTCCCACCACACGACAGAAGGTATCAACAAGCTTATGAGTTTGCTGATTTAATGGATAAATTGTTCACTTCTTGGCATAAAAAAGATTTCATACATTCGCGAACAACAAATCAATTGATTAAACACGAACATATTCATTCTTTTAATCATTCTGGAGAGCATTTTCAAGTCAATGGACCTTTATCGACACCAAGCAGTCCACAAGGTAAACCTGTCGCTATGCAAGCAGGCGCTTCTAAACAAGGAATTGCTTTAGCAGTCAAACATGCTGATGCTGTCTATTCTGTTTCTTGGAATTTGAAACAAGCAAAAGCCTATAGAACCAAATTAAACAACGCGATTCAGCAAAGTAACACTCCGAATAAATACATTAAAGTATTCCCTGGATTAGTAACTTATGTGGCTGAAACGCATGAAGAAGCTTTGCTTAAAAAAGAAAAATTAGATAAACGACTTCCAATAGAAAATGCTATAAAACAACTTAGCACTTTTGTAAGACAAGACTGTACAAAATGGTCATTAGATGAACCCGTTCCGGAATTGCCTCCAGTAGAATCATTCGATGGTCCAGTAGGCAGATATGAAACTATTTTAGAAATTATTGAAGACACCCAACCTACAGTAAGAGCATTATTAGGTTATCTCAATGCTGGCGGTGGGCATCTTACTTTAATAGGGACACCTGTTGAAATTGTAGATGAAATGGAACGTTGGTTTAAATTAGGCGTAGCTGACGGCTTTAATTTAATGCCCCCTACTCTTCCATATAGTTTAGAAGACTTTGTAAAATTTATTATTCCAGAGTTACAACGTCGTGGACTTTATCGTGAATATTACTCAGGAAATACTTTTAGAGAATATTTAAATTTACATTAAAAAATAATATGAGATAAATAAATGACGATAACTACAGAAATCGAGCTGAATAAAGTAGACATAAAGACAAGTTCTGCCGCCAATTCTGGATAATTATCATATTCTTGAGCAATAACCGAACTATTTACAGATGTCGGCATAGCTGAAGCAATAAATAAAGTTTGTGCAATAATACCATCCAACCCCATGCATTTTATAATAACAAGTGCAATCGCTGGACCAACTATCAGTCGAACAAATATATAAATATACGATGACGACCATCTGAAGTTAATTTTAATGTTCGCAATTTGAGCTCCTAATAGAATTAAAGCAACTGCAATCATGGCGTCAGACAAATAACTAACTGTTGTCCACATAAATTCAGGAATTGGAATATGATTGTAGTTTAAGATGATTGCTAGTAAAAGCGCATAAATAATCGGCATCTTAAAATAATTAATGAGTGCTTTAAGTTTACCTAATTGAACAGATTGAATCGCAAAGACACCATATGTAAACGTAAAGATATTTTGTAAAGTTAACACAATCACTTGCGCTGACATTGCTAGTGGATCACTCTTAAAAACAATATCATTTAATGGTGCACCATAATTACCAGAGTTAAAAAAGAGCACGCTGTTCGTCAATGTCGTCTCTTTACCTTTATCTAAATTTTGTATTTTGGCCAATGCGAAAGCAACGATATATAACATCACGATGTAAATAATAAAGAAGATAACAATAGAAATCAGTAAATTAACAGCTAAGTCAGCTTTGTAGAACTTCGCAAAAATAAACCCAGGAACGAACACGTTAATATTCAATTTAGCTAACGTTCTCAAGTCTAACTTAACACGCTTTTGTAGAACATAACCTAATCCTGTCATTAGAAAGATAGGTACAACAACAGTAAGTAAAATATTGAACATTTCAGCCAAAAAAACACCCCCTCTTTCAAGTAACAAATGCTATTGATTACATTTATCATAACATTGTTAACAACTTGTTGGAGGGGGTATTTTCAGCGAGTACGTTATAACAAAAACGAGTCTAGGACATTTAACTTGTCCTAGCCTCGTTTCACACTATAATAAATCTTTACTCGTTATATTTGAAACAGCTCATAAATTTACTATATAAATAAGAATTATAAAATTTTCGAATTTTTTAGTAAATTCTGTTTATTTTATTGAAAAATATTTTCATAAGTACTATGATTAGTTTTAATATGTTTTTTTTAACATAGTTTTTATACATACGAAGGAGAGTCAATCATGAGTGAAAAAAGTAATCTTGTTACTTCAACACAGAATATTATTGAAGAAGCATTATATAAATTAGGTTATGATGAAGGCCTTTACGAGCTTATTAAGGAACCTGCTAGATTCTTAAAAGTTCGCATACCAGTAAAAATGGATGATGGTTCAGTACAAACTTTTACAGGCTATCGTTCTCAACATAATAGTTCAGTAGGACCGACTAAAGGTGGCGTTCGTTTCCATCCAGATGTCGACGAAAATGAAGTCAAAGCTTTATCTATGTGGATGACTTTGAAATGTGGCATCGTTAATTTACCTTATGGTGGTGGTAAAGGGGCCATTCAATGTGACCCTCATAATATGAGCAAGACAGAACTTGAACGATTATCTAGAGGTTTTGTCAGAGCAATATCTCAAATTGTCGGACCTTCTAAAGACATTCCGGCACCTGATGTGTACACGGATGCTCAAATTATGTCGTGGATGATGGATGAATATAGTTTGATGCATAAAGTAAATGCGCCAAACTTTATCACAGGTAAACCGATTGCATTAGGTGGTTCACTTGGACGTGAACAAGCGACTGCATTAGGTGCTGTTATTACAATCGAAGAAGCGGCTAAACGTAAAAATATTAACATAAAAGATTCACGTGTTGTCATTCAAGGATTTGGTAATGCTGGTAGCTTTATCGCTAAAATTCTACATGATAAGGGTGCGAAAATTGTCTGTATTTCTGAAAGTCGCGGTGCATTATATGATCCTGATGGTTTAGATATTGATCATTTATTAGAACTGCGTAAAGAACATGGTAGAATCACACCTTTATTTGATAATCTTATTACAAATAGTGAATTATTTGAAATTGATTGTGATATTTTAGTACCAGCAGCGTTAGCTAACCAAATCACTACTCAAAATGCCGGTGATATTAAAGCAACTATTGTAGCTGAAGCTGCTAACGGCCCTACTACACAGGAAGCTACACGCATCCTTACTGAGAATGGTGTATTATTAATTCCAGACGTATTAGCTAGTGCTGGTGGCGTAACTGTTTCCTACTTTGAATGGGTTCAGAACAATCAAGGTCTTTATTGGACTGAAAAAGAAGTCAATGATTTATTAAAAGAAAAGATGGTTGAAGCTTTTGATAAAGTGTATGAAATATCTCAAAGTCGACATTTAGATATGAGATTATCTGCCTATGTCGTAGGAGTTAGACGAACTGCCGAAGCAACCCGTTTCAGAGGTTGGGCATAGCATTATATATAAAGTAAGAGGCTGGGACAAATTATTGTCTCAGCCTCTTATCATTAGATTCGCATTAGTTAACCGTATGGGATTTCTGACTTACTTCTGCTTTTACATTTATTCGAAATAATTATGTTTTTTTAGGAACTTTTCTGCAATAATAGCTGGTTCTTCTTTTTCACCATCAGCTTTAAAATTCAGTTCTTGCATTTTTTTCGTAGAAACTTTATCAAGTAATTTTTCGATTGATTTTTTAGATTTCGGATTTTCTTTTAAATATTCATTTGTTGCTAATGGACTTGCATCGTAAGGTGGGAAGAAATGACGATCATCTTCTAAAGTCACTAAATCATAGGCAGCAATTCTTCCGTCTGTCGTATAACCAAGTGCTGCATCGATACTCTTATTCTTCAATGCATCATATACGAGTCCAATTTGCATTGATCTTATATGTTCAAATTCAAATCCATAAGCTTTTGTAAATGCTGGATAGCCGTCACCTTTACGCTTTATCCAAGTCGCGTCACTTGCAACTCTTAGTTCATCTTTATGTTTTTCTAAATCTGATACCTTTTTCAAATTATATTTTTTAGCTGTTTCTTTTGTTACAGTAAAAGCAAAAGTATTTTCAAATCCATATGAATCAAAAAATGTTTGGTCAAATTTATTTTGAAAACCTGTCTTAACTGCTTTTTCAGCTTTTTTAGTATTTGTAATAGGATCTGAATCAAGCGCACCTACTAAATCAGTACCTGTATATCTTGTAGCAGATATTTGAGCATCATCATTTAAAATTGCATTATGTTCAATGGCTGCAGAGCCAAGATTATTTACAATAACCGGTTTAACTTCCCCATTTGTATCATGTTCAATTTGTAGTCGAATCATATGTGCCATAATTTGAGATTCGCTTGTCGCAAGCGCAGTTATTTTAACACTGTCAGCTGATGCTCCGCCTAAACCCGGCAATGAACACCCACTTAATAATAATGTACAAATCATAATTAAAGTAAATTTGTGAAGTTTAATAACGTTCTCCTCCATAAGTTATATATCTATAGTATTTACTATTTATATTAACACAAATAGCTAATTCTGTTTTTCTAGTCTATATGAACGGCAGTCTACACGGTGTCTAGAATGATATTGTTTAGTTTATATTCAATATGACAACTGCTATAATGTGTATGAGATAAAATAAATCATTAAACATTTAGATGCACGGAGGATAAATGAATGGACGACTCACTAAGAAGTAAAAGAAAGAATGAACATATTCAATTAGCTTTAGATACTTATCAATATGCAGGTACTGATTTTGATAAAGTACAGTTAATTCATCAATCCATTCCTTCAATAAATAAAAATCAAATCGACTTATCTGTACAATTCCCTCACTTCACTTTCAAATATCCTATTTATATCAATGCGATGACAGGTGGAAGTGAAAGAGCAGCAACAATAAATAAGGAATTAGCACAAATTGCGAAAGCATGTGATATTCCAATGGCAGTCGGTTCTACACATTCAGCTTTAAAAGATTCTAATGCTGAATCTAGCTTCACAGTTGTACGAGATGAGAATCCTGATGGCCTAATTTTTAGTAACGTTGGAGCAGATATCGAATACGCTAAAGCAAAAAAATCAATTGAATTATTAAATGCAGATGCCTTACAAATTCATGTTAACGCACCACAAGAATTAATTATGCCTGAAGGTGATACTCAATTTGAAAATTGGTTAACAAACATTCAAGAAATCCAAGAAAACATTGATATACCCGTCATTATTAAAGAAGTAGGCTTTGGTATGAGCGCCGAAACAATTAAAAAGGTAAAAGATATAGGAATTCAATATGTTGATATAAGCGGTAGAGGTGGAACTAACTTTGCAGATATTGAGAACCAAAGAAGACCATTAAAAGACATGGCATTCTTAAATCAATGGGGACAAAGTACAGTACAAAGTTTACTAGAAGCTAAATTATTAAACACAGATATCCATGTACTAGCAAGTGGCGGTGTTAAGAACCCATTAGATGCTATAAAATCATTAGTATTAGGTGCAGAAGCAGTCGGCCTATCTGGATACGTACTTAAATATCTAGATGAGTATGGAGTAGAAGATACAATAGAACATATGAAACAATTCATAGAACAAATGCACGTAATAGCAAACTTGTTGAATGCATCTAAAGTATCAGATTTAAGATCAGTCGGTTATGTATTGTCACCAGATTTACAAACATATCTAGAACAACGCTCAAAAGTAATATAATTTCAAAAAACGTAGCAGCTTTTTCTAAATCAGGAAAAGCTGCTTTTCATTTGTGAAATGTCTTAGATTAATTGTGGAATTAATCTACAACTTAGCCCAACTCTTCGATTAACTACTGAATTAATCTACAACTTTAGTCTTCTCTTAGATTAACTTCTGAATTAATCTACAACTTACACCATCTCTTCGATTAACTAACGAATTAATCTACAACTTTAGCCTTCTCTTCGATTAACTACTGAATTAATCTACAACTTTAGTCTTCTCTTCGATTAACTAACGAATTAATCTACAACTTTCTCCATCTCTTCGATTAACTCTCTATTTAATCAAAGTCTTCCAATATATCATAATTTTACTCAGCTTTTCTCCTCTTATATTTATGTATTTATCCTATACACCCCCACTATCTCCTGTATATAAGACTTTTTTACGATATAATATTCATTTTCAATGTAAGATATAAAGTGATAATATTAAATATATATCTTAATCGTATCTTTAAAGTGCACGCTCGCTTTTTTATAGAGTATAAATTGAAGGAGAGTTGAATATGACTAATCAAGATATTCCATCTTTATATTACACAGAAGCCTCGAAAAGTGCTGTTCCGCTTCTTGAGAGTGAACAACATATACAAACTGTTACTGCCGACCCTTGGCTAAAAATTTCTGACGAAGGTCTTCAATTAGAAGGCTTGTGTTTTGATAGAGATCATAATCTTTTTTTATGTGAAGTATTTGGCGGAACCATTTTTAGAGTAGACTTACCTGAGAAAAAAGTGAATACTGTATTCAAATCTGAGAAAACAAACCCAGCTTCTGTTAAAATACATAAGGATGGAAGCTTATATTTGTCTTACTTAGGTGATTTCAAAAATTCTGGTGGTGTTATATCCACTGATTCGAACGGTCATAATCCTCAAAGTATTGTTTCAGACATTGATACTGAATATTGTATTGATGATTTAGTATTTGATAGTAAAGGTGGTTTCTATTTCACTGATTTTAGAGGTTACTCTACTAACCCTCTTGGCGGTGTTTATTATGTTTCACCAGATCATCAAACGATTACACCTATCATTCAAAACATGGCTGTAGCAAACGGCATTGCATTAAGTACAGATGAACGTATCCTTTGGGTTACTGAAACAAACGCCAATAGATTACATCGTATTTCTTTAGAAGAAGATGGTGTTACGATTGAACCATTTGGCGCATCAATTCCTTATCATTTTACTGGTCATGAAGGTCCGGATTCTTGTTGTATAGACAGTGATGACAACCTTTATGTCGCTATGTACGGTCAAGGAAGAGTTCTTGTATTCAACAAAAATGGTTACCCTATTGGACAAATATTAATGCCAGGTCGAGATCAAGGTCACATGTTAAGATCTACACATCCTGCGTTTATCCCAGGTACAAATCAATTAATCATTTGTGCTAACGATATAGAACGTGGTGGCGATTCTTGGTTATTTACAGCAAAAGGCTTCGCAAAAGGACATAATAGTTATCAATTTCATTAAAAGTGTAATTTATATACATTAATTAGTTAAAGTTTTTGAATATATGGTGACAGAGCTTTATAATAATATAGTGTTGTTTAACAAAAATAAAATAGGAAATATTAAAGGTGATTGAAAATATGGCACAAATAGGATACGGGGAAGCAAATGGTAAAGTCATTTTAATAGGAGAGCATGCTGTTACTTTTGGACAACCAGCAATAGCAATTCCATTTACAACAGGTAAAGTGAAGGTAACAATTAAGTCTCTTAGTAAAGATGACGCTTCATACATTAATAGCGATGTATATGAAGGTCCGTTACAACAAGCGCCTGAACATATAAAAGCTGTTACGACTCGCTTTGTCGAAAAACATCATATAGAAGACTCTATAAATGTTACTTTTGAAACGAATCTTCCCCCTTCAAGAGGATTAGGTTCCAGTGCTGCTATGGCTATCGCCTTTGTAAGAGCAAGTTATGATTATATAAATAAGCCACTTACCGACGAATTATTAATAGAAGAAGCGAATTGGGCAGAACAAATCGCTCACGGCAAACCGAGTGGCATCGATACTCAAACAATTGTTTCTAATAAACCTGTATGGTTCCATCAAGGAAAAGTAACAACTTTAAATCCTTTAGCATTAAAAGGATATATGGTTGTAATAGACACTGGTGTTAGAGGCTCTACAAAGAAAGCAGTAGAAGATGTCCATAACTTATGTGATCATAATGAGCAATGTATGCGATTCATCGAACATATTGGCAATCTCGTATATGAAGCAAACGAAGCAATTGAACGTCATGATTTCAACCAATTAGCACATGTGTTTGAGCTAGCTCAAGATAATTTACGTAAGCTTACTGTCAGTCATGATAATATCGAAGCATTACTTGAAATAAGCAAAACACAAGGAGCAACTGCTGGTAAACTCACTGGCGGTGGTCGCGGCGGTAGTATGATTGTACTCGCACAAAACCTTGAAATAGCTGAAAAAGTGGCAACAAGTGCTGAAAAATTCGGTGCACATCATACTTGGATTGAAAACTTAGGAGGTTAACGAGATTGAATATTAGTGGCAAAGCCCGTGCACATACAAATATTGCTTTAATTAAATATTGGGGAAAAGCCAATGAGGACTTAATCATTCCCATGAATAATAGTTTATCCGTTACACTAGATAAATTTTATACAGAAACTAAAGTAACATTTAGTCCTGATTATAAAAAAGATACTTTAATATTAAATGGACAAGAAGTTAGCGAAGAACAATCTAAGAAAATTTATCGTTTTATGGATATCGTTAGAGAACGTAGTCAATCATCACTACACGCACACATCGAAAGCGTCAATTATGTACCTACTGCTGCTGGTCTTGCATCTTCTGCAAGTGCATATGCAGCCTTAGCAGCTGCTTGTAATGAAGCGTTAGATTTAAACATGTCAGATAAAGATTTATCTCGATTAGCACGAAGAGGTTCCGGTTCTGCTTCAAGAAGTATTTTCGGCGGATTTGCTGAATGGGAAAAAGGATTCGATGATGAAACATCATATGCACATTCAATAGAATCAGATGGTTGGGAAGACGATTTATCTATGATATTTGTCGTTATTAATAACCAATCTAAAAAAGTCTCTAGCCGTTCAGGTATGTCTCACACACGCGATACATCTCGATTCTATCAATATTGGTTAGATCATGTAGATGAAGATATTGCATCTGTAAAGCAAGCAATTAAACAAAAAGACTTCAAACATTTAGGTGAAGTCATAGAAGAAAATGGATTACGTATGCATTCTACAAACTTAGGTGCACAACCACCTTTTTCTTACTTAGTTCCTGAAAGTTATGAAGTTATGGAAATTGTCCACAACTGTAGAAAAGCTGGATATCCATGCTATTTCACAATGGATGCTGGACCAAATGTTAAAATTTTAGTTGAAAAGAACAACCAACAATATATAATAGACGCTTTACTTGAATCTTTTAATGAAGAACAAGTTATTGCGAGTGATATTACTCACACAGGTATTGAAATTATGGAATAAGGAAGAGATAAAATGATTCAAGTCAAAGCACCAGGAAAGCTGTATATCGCTGGAGAATATGCAGTTACAGAACCTGGATATAAATCTGTATTAATCGCAGTTGACCGATTTGTGACGGCAACTATTGAAGATACTCATTCAACTTCAGGATTTATCCATTCTAAGACTTTACATCATGAACCGATTACTTTTAAAAGAGAACAAGATAAAATAATCATTTCTGATACAGATGCAGCAGATCAACTTAAATATATTACACAAGCTATTGAAGTGTTTGAACAGTTTGCTAAAAGCTCAAACGTCACTTTAAGACATTACAATCTTACAATAGATAGTAATCTTGATGATTCATCAGGACATAAATATGGATTGGGTTCTAGCGCAGCAGTATTAGTATCCGTTATAAAAGCGTTGAATGAATTTTACAATATGCAATTATCCAACTTGTACATCTATAAACTAGCCGTTATCGCAAACATGAAATTACAAAGTTTGAGCTCATGCGGTGATATTGCTGTTAGTGTTTATACAGGTTGGTTAGTATATAGTACATTTGACCACGATTGGGTAAAACAACAAATCGAAGAAACATCTGTATTGGATGTTCTATTTAAAAACTGGCCAGGTTTACACATAGAACCACTTCAAGCACCAGAACATATGGAAGTACTAATCGGATGGACAGGTTCACCAGCCTCTTCACACCATTTAGTAAGTGAAGTTAAACGCTTGAAAGCCGACCCAACAATATATGGACAATTTCTTGACCAATCGCAAACATTTGTCGAACAACTTATAAAAGCTTTTAAAACAAATAATATTCAAGGCGTACAAGAAACAATTAGAAAAAATCGCACAGTCATCCAATATTTAGATTCATTCGCTACAATAGACATCGAAACACCACATTTAAAAAAATTATGTGAAATCGGCGAAACATATGGCGGCGCAAGTAAAACATCTGGCGCAGGTGGCGGTGACTGTGGCATAACAATCGTTGAAAATGATAAAAACAAAAGAAAAATATTTGAAGAATGGTCTAAGAACAACATCAAACCACTCAATTTCAGCATTTATCACGGACAATAAAATATACTAAAAGAACCCCTTTGCTGAACAAATAAACACGTTGAGCAAAGGGGTTCTTTCGATATAGAATAAATTAAACTACATCTTCAACTAAAACTCATCTCTTCCTAATCAAAAACTAAGCACAGTCATCGTTTTATGACTGTGCTTTATTTATATTTATTCATTAATGTTTTTGGGATATGACAATAATCATTAGGAAATTTATCTAATCTGTCTTGATGTTCTTCTGCACTTTTTACATAATTCATCAACATCTTAACTTCTACTGCAATTTTTTTTGCATCGTATCGATTTTTAATAAATTGACGAGCAGTTTCTAAATGTTCTGGTTGCTCACTATAAATGCCTGTTCTATATTTCAAACCAACATCTTCACCTTGTTTGTTCACACTATAAGGATCAATAATTTCAAATAAATAACTCATCATATCATCAACTGTTACACTTTCAGGATTAAAGTTAACCTTTACACATTCTGCATAGCCATCATACTCACCTTCAATTGTACTACTACTGCCATTTGCCCTACCTGCTTCAGTCTCTATTACACCTGGTAAAGTCTTCAAAAAAGCTTGCACTCCCCATAAACAACCACCAGCTACATATATTGTTTCCATCATTAACGCTCCTAAAAATAAGATACATTCATTATACAAGAAAGTAATATAAATACACTGAATTTCATTTGTTATGTTACAATACATTAACTCAATTTTTAAAATTTAGCTATTTCACAATAAATTGGAGAACGAGGTGTTATATGAAACTCGTAGCTTATGATGACGCATACTATGAAAAAATAGAAAACTTTCAAATCAATTCTTCACAATTAGAATTCACTAATGCACCACTTGATAACATAAGATTAGCAAAACAAAACCCTAATAGACATTGTATACTGGGATTATCCAACCAAAATGATTTAGTTGTATTCTACGTCTTACATGAAGATTGTGAGTTTACAAATTACTTTTCGACCCCAGCAGAATCAACGATATTTATAAGATCTTTATCAACCGACGAACGTCACCTTAGAAAAGGTTATGCTAGGAAAAGTTTAGAACGCTTAGACGCATACTTAGTTGAACATATGTCACATATCAAACACATAGCTTTACTCGTAGACAAACCAAATCAAATTGCCTATCAATTATATACAAACCTCGGCTTCAAAGACGTGAAAGTAGAAGTAGATAATGATGGGGATATTCAATTATTGATGGAAAAAAGCTTATAGTAAAGTAACTTATCTACTACCTACCTCCTAATCCTTAACTATTTCTTAACTAATATTAAATAACTTTTAACTGCCTCATTTTTATATTTTTTTATATTATAATCAACTCATCAAACGATTTGGAGATGATTATATGAATATTAAAAAGTTAATTCCTGTTACTTTAGCAACTGTTATTTTAGGTTTTGGGGCAGCTAATATTACTGAAGCGAATCATGCTGATGCGAGAACTCATTCTCAAAATGGACTCACTTTACATGATGATACTCGCTTACCATTCCATACCAATCAAAATTTAGCAGCACTTTTGAATAAGGATACAGATGCTTTAACTAAAAACCAACTTATCGATTATTTTAAAATGTTAGGTTTTAAAAATGTAGGGCAAGTTATACAAACTGCTGAAAAACAAAATTTAGATGTATCTGAATTTAATAAGTACAGAAATCACACAGGTTGGGAATAATAAAAAAAGTAGGGACAAGTACACGTCCCTGCTTTTTTTAAATTCATGTCGAATTCCTATTTAAAGCCTTCTTTAAATGTTGCTTTATCTATTGATCCCGCATGTTCTAATTGACGATTTAATCTATCATTTATTACTGATTCATTATTATCAAGTTCTCTCAAGACCTCAACTAAATCATGATATTTTTCTAATGAAATTTGATTTTCTGTAGCAACATAATTTTCATTATGCAACGTTTCTTTATATCCTAATATTAATAATTGATAATCAAACGCTGCTTTAACTGCATCCAAAATTTCATTTCCTTTATTAATATCTAAATAAATATCGCATTTGTTATATAAAGAAATAATTTTATCTTTTGGAGCGTTCGGAAATAACGTTACATTATCGTAACTATTTAGTTTCGTTAATTTTTGTGACATTTCAGTTAAAGCTACAATATGAAATTGGTATTGAGGGAGACTATTAACTAAGTCTTCTAAATTAGGTATTTGATCAGAATTTGTTAATGTTAATACATTATGCGAATGTTGATTCTGACTCACAAAATCATATACATACCCTAATTCTAAAATTTGATTTTTATGCTCCTCATCTACTAATTCAATTAAATTGTTAAATTCATTTTTACTCGGTGCTATCACATGGCAGCCTCGCAATTTTTTAGAGAGCATCAATTTCATATTTCCTGGTAAATTACCGTTTGCTTTCTCTTGCCAAAACAAATAATCATTACCTTCAACCTTCAAGTCATGCAGCACAGCACATGGAATGGATAAAGAATTTATTAAGAAACTGTCCATAGGCATATTAGCTACTTTTAAGTAAAAAATAATAAATTGTACTTTTGAATGAAAAATATATTCTTTCTCTTGCCATTTTAAGATGATATCATTTGTTATAAAATTCTCTGTAATAATTTCTTGATTTTGATCATTGAACCAACGTTTGATGATTCTACGTTGATTATCATCTACAATTAATTGAGCATATTTTAGACCATTCTTATTATAGTAGTCTATTACTTGAGTTTTGCTATATTTATTTAGCCATTCTATGCGTTCAACAATTCTAAAGCCAAAATTATTTTTATAAATAATTCTTCCTTTAGTTTCACCCATATCCTTAATTTCTGCTGAGTTATTATTACCTTCTATTTCCCAAAATTGTGGAACATTAACTTGATTAAAAAACAATGCCTCTGATGATTGATTTTGATTACATGCAAAAAATTGATATGGTGTTAAAATATTTGAAGGTAAAAACCCATCTTCTTCAATCACAATTGTTACATTGTCCATATTAACATTTTTGAATGTTTTATAAAGAACTTTTGTTTTTGTATTGAATGATTCAAAAAGATTAATCATATAGCACCTCTTCAATTAAATTAAACCATCTTTGTCTTATTTTTTCTGTTTTAAAAGTTTCAGCAATCTCATAAGAATGACGATTATATGAAGCTTGATCATTTTTGAAAAATTGAATAATGGCATTAGCTAAATTATCTACAATTTGTTGTTCAGATTGTTCATTTGTATTTATAGGTATTAAGTATCCATTTTCATCATTACTTATAAAAGTTGTATTACCATAATCAACTTCAAAGCCAATCATTCCTAATCCTGAACCAATTGCCTCCATTAAAGTTAATCCAAACCCTTCGCTAGTTGAACCAGATAAAAACAACTCATATTCAGCATACACATCTTTTAAATCCACGTGTCCTAAAAGAGATATATAGTGACTTGCGTCATTTTCATTGATGATTTTTTGTAATGAATTTCTTTGACCACCTTCACCATAAATATCAAATTCAATCGATGATATAGTTTGTTTGGCAATAACGACTGCTTTAATCAACCAATCTATATGTTTCTCAGAAGCTAATCTCGAAGCCGTAATAATTGAATTAGGACGTCTACTCAATGGCCTAATAATGTTATCAATACTACCAACTGGTATTGTGTATATTACTGGAATAACATTGTAATATTTTCTGAATTGTCTCGTTAGCAAATCTTTTTGTCGGTCCGTTGCAGCGATATAAAAATTAATTTGCTTAGAATTTGAAAATACATATTCATAATGGTTATTCCATAAAATATGTTTATCTGATGTTGAATTTTCACTATAATGTTCCGCATGAATAACGATCCCCAACTTAGATTCACCTTTATTTTGAATTATAGATTGTGCAAATCCTTTGGAACGATCAACAATCACAATATCTTTGGAGGATAGTCTAAGTGACTCCATAAAATAGGCTACAAATTCTTGTTTAGAATATAAGATTTTATCCTTAAACATATATAATTCGCTACTATCATTAATATACTCATTATAAGCAATAGACCCATCTTCATTGTAAAATTGTCTCATATATATTTTCGCTCTGTTTTCATGAGGTGCATAATACTCTGAAAAAATTCTAGTATAAGAATAATAGTCTTTCCTAATTAATTTACCTCTAGATACAAATTCAGCTCTATCAACAAATGGCTGTCCTTGTTCCTTCAAATAACAAAGGACATACGTTTTATCTACATCATTAAAAAGTTTAATCGTCTTATTTTCTTCTACTTGGTGTGTTATCTCCATATCAAGTGTTTTAATCAAATCATTCACAGTATATGAAGTTGGTGCAATTTTAATGTCAGTAAAATATTGGTATAGCCAAATAATTTCATCATCAAAAAATCCTAAATGGCTCGTTAAAGACTGCAAATTTTCATGAGCAAAAAAATCTAAAAACACAAATTTAAAGCCTTCATTTTGTTTCCTTAACATATTTGCTCTATATAATTGTGCATACTCAACACCACTACTCGCCCAACCAATACCATAATTAATATTATAAATTGTCATAAAAAGCCCCTTCGCTACATATAAAAATCATTAAATAAACACTCTAAAAATACTAAACAACATAAAACTCACAATCATAAAAGTCCCTACAAACTTCAAAGATAAAAATTGTTTCTTCTCCTTGAGTTCCCCTTCAGATTCTTTAAATTGAAGTAACTCCTCTTCAATTTCCTTATTAATTTCTTCTATATCTTTATAGTTTCCCATAAACTATCCTTCTCCTTTTACATTTGTAATAATTATACACTTTTCACACATTTATCACAAAACAAGCTAAGAGAAAAACCCTTAGCTCATTTAAAAAATTCAATAAATCATGAAGACTCATTATCACGCTTGTTTTTGCGACGACTTCTAAATAAGAAAATTCCACCCATAGCAGCGAACATTCCACTCATTAAACCTGAGTTTTCTTTCACTTCACCTGTATCAGGTAATTTGTCATCACTAGCTTGTTTATCCTTTTCATCATTACCTATATGTTGATCATCAATTGAACTATATGAATCACTTACTTCAAGCGTGTTCTCTACATCACTATTCTGAGATAGCTCAGAATCACCCATAGATTCCGAAGTTTCTTGAGATTCACTTGCATTTAAAGACTCACTCTCATTTGGTGATACAGAAATACTTTCTGACTCACTAGAATTAATCATTTCAGATGTACTTAGCGATTCACTTAAAGACACTCTTATTTCCTCGGAAATGCTTGACGATTCAGATGCATTTATTGATTCGCTCTCGATTAGAGATATCGACTCACTTAATGACTCTGACGTGCTTAAGGATTCTGATGTACTTAATGATTCAGACGCGCTAATTGACTCAGACGTACTTAATGATTCTGACTCACTAATATATTCTGATGTACTTATAGATTCTGACTCACTAATTGACTCGGATGTACTTAATGACTCGCTTTCACTTATTGATTCGGGCTCACTTAATGATTCACTCTCACTTAAGGATTCCGATGTACTCAATGATTCGGATTCGCTTAATGACTCGCTGGTACTCAAAGATTCTGACTCACTAATAGACTCTGACGTACTTAACGATTCTGACTCACTCAATGATTCCGACGTACTCATTGATTCGGATTCACTTAATGACTCGGACGTACTCATTGATTCAGATTCACTTATTGATTCGGACTCACTCAATGACTCTGACGTACTTAACGATTCTGATGTACTTGTTGATTCGGATTCACTCAACGACTCAGACGTACTCATTGATTCGGACGTACTCAATGACTCGCTGGTACTTAATGATTCACTCTCACTCAAGGACTCAGACGCACTCAACGATTCTGATTCGCTTAATGATTCAGATGTACTTAATGACTCACTTTCACTCATTGACTCGGACGTACTCAATGATTCGCTCAATGACTCTGATGTGCTTAATGATTCGGACTCACTCAAGGACTCGGAAGTACTCAACGATTCGGATTCGCTTATTGATTCAGACGTACTCAAAGATTCTGATTCACTTAATGACTCGGACTCACTTAATGATTCGGATTCGCTTATTGATTCAGACGTGCTCAAAGATTCTGATTCACTTAATGACTCGGATGTACTTAATGACTCACTTTCACTCATTGACTCGGACGTACTCAATGATTCGCTCTCACTCATTGACTCCGATGCACTTAACGATTCAGACTCACTCAATGACTCGGATGTACTCATTGATTCTGATTCACTCAATGACTCACTGGTACTCAACGATTCCGACTCACTTAATGATTCTGATGTACTCAACGATTCTGATTCGCTTATTGATTCAGATGTACTTATTGATGTTGACTCACTCAATGATTCTGACGTACTTGCTGACTCTGATGCACTTAATGATTCGGACTCGCTCAATGACTCGGATGTACTTAATGATTCTGACTCACTTAAGGATTCCGATGTACTCAATGATTCTGACGTGCTTAACGATTCGGATTCACTAATTGACTCAGACGCACTCAACGATTCTGACTCACTTAAGGACTCGGAAGTGCTCAACGATGTCGACTCACTCAATGACTCGGATGTACTCATTGATTCACTTTCACTAATAGACTCTGACGTGCTTAATGACTCGCTGGTACTCAACGATGTCGACTCGCTCAATGACTCTGACTCACTTATTGATCCCGACGTACTTAATGACTCTGACTCACTTATCGATTCGGACGTACTTAAAGATTCGCTTTCACTCAATGACTCGCTGGTACTTAATGATTCTGATTCACTGATTGATTCAGATGTACTTGATGATGTTGACTCACTTAATGACTCAGATGCACTTAATGATTCCGATTCACTCATTGATCCAGAAGTACTTAATGATTCTGATGTACTCATTGATTCTGACATGCTCAATGATTCGCTTTCGCTCAAGGACTCGGATGTACTCAACGATTCACTTTCACTGATTGATCCCGATGTACTTATAGATTCACTTTCACTAATTGACTCGGACGTACTTAACGACTCGGACGTACTTAACGACTCGGATGTACTTAATGATTCCGCTGCACTTAATGACTCGGATGTACTCAACGATTCGGACTCACTTAATGATTCCGACGTACTTAATGATTCACTTTCACTCATTGACTCTGATGTACTTAACGATTCTGATTCACTAATTGACTCGGACGTACTCAATGATTCTGATTCGCTCAATGACTCGGACGTACTCAACGATTCGGATTCACTCAATGACTCAGATGTACTCAATGATTCTGATTCGCTCAATGACTCGGACGTACTTAATGATTCACTTTCACTCAATGACTCGGACGTACTTAACGATTCTGACTCACTAATAGATTCTGATGTACTTAAAGACTCACTTTCACTCAATGACTCGGAAGTACTCAACGATTCGGACTCTCTCAATGACTCTGATGTACTTAATGATGTTGACTCACTCAATGACTCAGATGTACTCAATGATTCACTTTCACTCAAGGACTCCGATGTACTTAAAGACTCACTTTCACTCAATGACTCGGATGTACTCAACGATTCGGACTCACTAAATGATTCTGACGTACTCAATGATGTCGACTCACTCAATGACTCAGACGTACTCAATGATTCTGATTCACTTATTGATCCCGATGTACTTATCGATTCGGACTCGCTTAATGACTCTGATGTACTCAACGACTCTGATTCGCTTATTGATTCAGACGTACTTAGCGATTCGGACTCACTTATTGATCCCGAAGTGCTCAACGATTCTGATTCGCTTAATGACTCTGACTCACTTATCGATTCGGACGTACTTAAGGATTCCGACGTACTCAATGATTCTGATTCGCTTATTGATTCGGAGGTACTCAATGACTCTGACTCACTTATCGATTCGGACGTACTCAACGATTCCGACTCACTCAATGACTCTGACGTACTTAGCGATTCACTTTCACTCAAGGACTCGGACGTACTAAACGATTCGGATGCACTTATAGACTCCGACGTACTCAATGACTCGGATTCACTTATTGATTCTGACGTGCTTAACGATTCTGACTCACTTAATGATTCTGACGTACTCAATGATTCACTTTCACTCAATGACTCGGACGTACTCAATGATTCACTTTCACTCAATGACTCGGACGTACTCAACGATTCACTTTCACTCAATGACTCGGACGTACTCAACGATTCACTTTCACTCAATGACTCGGACGTACTCAACGATTCACTTTCACTCAATGACTCGGACGTACTCAACGATTCACTTTCACTCAATGACTCGGACGTACTCAACGATTCACTTTCACTCAATGACTCGGACGTACTCAACGATTCACTTTCACTGATTGATTCAGATGTACTTAATGATGTTGACTCACTTAATGACTCGCTGGTACTCAACGATTCCGCTGCACTTATCGATTCGGACTCGCTCAATGACTCTGACGTACTCATTGATTCTGATTCACTTATTGATTCTGATTCACTAATTGACTCAGACGTACTCAATGATTCACTTTCGCTCAATGACTCGGATGTACTCAAAGATTCAGACTCACTCAATGACTCTGATGTACTCAACGATTCTGATTCGCTTAATGACTCTGATGTACTCAAAGATTCACTTTCACTGATTGATTCTGACGTACTCAACGATTCCGACGTACTTGCTGACTCTGATGCACTCAGTGACTCAGATGCACTAATAGACTCAGACGCACTCAACGATTCGGACTCACTCAAGGACTCTGATGTACTTATAGACTCTGACGTGCTTAATGACTCGCTGGTACTCAACGATTCGGACTCGCTCAATGACTCGGACGTACTCAACGATTCTGATTTACTTAATGACTCGGACGTACTCATTGATTCACTTTCACTAATAGACTCAGACGTGCTCAAAGATTCTGATGTACTTATCGATTCTGATTCGCTTAATGATACTGAATTGCTCAATGATTCAGACGTACTTGCTGACTCGGACATACTTAACGATTCGGACTCACTCAAGGACTCGGATATACTTAGAGACTCACTCTCACTTAAGGATTCCGATTCACTTATTGATCCTGACGTACTTAACGATTCGGATTCACTCAAGGATTCGGAAGTACTTATTGATTCTGATTCGCTTATTGATTCAGATGTACTTAACGACTCGCTCTCACTTAATGATTCTGACGTACTCAACGATTCACTTTCGCTCAATGATTCAGACTCACTAATTGACTCTGATGTACTCAATGATTCTGATTCACTAATTGATTCAGACGTACTCAATGACTCGGATTCACTTAATGACTCTGACTCACTTAATGACTCTGACTCACTTAATGATTCACTTTCACTCATTGACTCTGATGTACTTAACGATTCTGATTCACTCAATGACTCAGATGTACTCAACGATTCAGATTCACTTATTGACTCTGACGTACTCAATGACTCGCTCTCACTCAAGGACTCAGACGTACTCAATGATTCAGATGCACTTAATGATTCGGACTCACTCAAGGACTCGGATGTACTTAACGATTCTGATTCGCTTAATGATTCTGACTCGCTCAATGACTCAGACGCACTCAACGATTCAGATGTACTTAATGACTCACTCTCACTCAATGACTCTGATGTACTTAATGACTCACTCTCACTCAATGACTCTGATGTACTCAATGATTCACTTTCACTCAGTGACTCTGACGTACTCAACGATTCTGATTCGCTTATTGATCCCGACGTGCTTAACGATTCACTTTCACTTATTGACACGGAAGTACTCAACGATTCTGACGTGCTTAATGATTCAGACGTACTTGCTGACTCTGATGCACTTAGTGACTCGCTTTCACTTATTGATTCCGACTCACTCAATGACTCGGAAGTACTCATTGACTCGGATGTACTTAATGATTCTGACTCACTTAATGATTCTGACGTACTCAACGATTCGGATTCACTCAATGATTCACTTTCGCTTAATGACTCGGATTCACTTAAGGATTCCGATGTACTCAATGATTCTGATTCACTTATTGATTCAGACGTACTCAAGGACTCGGATTCACTTAAGGATTCCGATGTACTCAACGATTCGGACTCACTTATTGATTCAGATGTACTCAACGATTCGGACTCACTTATTGATTCAGATGTACTTAATGATGTTGACTCACTCAACGATTCACTTTCGCTCAATGACTCTGATGTACTCATTGACTCGGATGCACTAATAGACTCTGACGTGCTTAATGATTCCGACTCACTAATAGTCTCAGATTCACTTAATGATATTGACTCTGATGTACTCAATGATTCTGATTCGCTTAATGATACTGAATTGCTCAATGATTCAGACGTACTTGTTGACTCGGATGTACTCAAAGATTCGGACGTGCTTAACGATTCTGAAGCTGCTGTACTTACTGTCAGTGTAGCGATATTAGAGGGATCAAATGGCTGAGCATTATTTCCTTCACCTACTGTTACTATTACATAATATCTAGAACCGTTTAATTCAGTACTGACATTACTTAGGACTAAATTTTTATCTATAGATACTTCTGTATCAGCATCTTTATTTATTACATCTCCATTTAATCTGTACCACTTATATGTAACGACTTGACCAATATCATCAGGAATTAAACTTGGCGTTACTGTAAATGTAGCATCTTCTCCTACTTCAACTGTTTGATCAGATATAATATCTCCTATTTTAACGTCTATAAAATCTTCTATTTTTGAACCGTTTGAGTTAGTCATTTCTACTTTTACTCTAACTGTTCCTTTTTGTGATTTACTTGTTGTTAAAACTCCATATTGGTTTATTGTTGCTAAATTACTATTATTAACTGTCCACTGTATCGTTCCTGTTGCGTTAGTTGGATTAGTTATATATCCTAAGTTCCAATTTCTTTCGTTTGATAACATAATTGGATTATTTGTAATTGTAATCTTATCTGCTTGTATTTGCTTTTGTTGAACGTTCACTGAAAATACATTTGTACCATAAGTTGTCGCAGCACTCAACAGAGGTTTGTTACGAGCAACTAATTGGAAATAATAATCTCCTACATTGGATAATGTATAATTTAAACTATTACTAGTTTGACCACTGATAGCCGACCACTGATTATTTTGATAGATATACCATTGATAAGTTGTCGTTCCTAATCCGCCATTAAATAAGTCAGATTTCAGTTCTGCATGTGCTTTTACTTTTTCTCCAGCAATAATTACATTTCTTTCAGCAAAAGCATCAGAAGTAAATCCAGGTCTACCAAATAGCCCAAGAAGACCACTATAATATTTTTGAGATACAGCATGATAAGGAGTTGGTGCTGCACTTGCTGCTACTTTTGCTTGTTGTTTTACTTTTACATTTAAAGTCTGTTGCTCTTTGTTTGTAGCTTGTGCTTTTGTAGTGTCAGATGTTAATTTGTCTTCTGATATTTTTTGTTGTTTTTCTTGAATATTGTCTTTTAACGGCGTTGTTTCTTCCTTATTCTCAACTTGTTCTGTAATTGTGGATGAGTTCTCAGAATGTTCTTCTTTAGGAGTTTCATCTTTAGGAGTTTGTGTAGAAGTTATCGAAGAGGGTTCATCTTTTTCTTTCGTTGTTTCAATAGGTGGTAATTCATGTTGTATTTCTTTATCTTGTTCTTCTGGTTGATTTTCTTTTGAAATATCATTTTCTACAGTAGGTAATGAAGGTTCTGGTTCAACTTCTTTTGAATCCTCTACTGTTGTATCAGTTGGTTTATCTTGAACAATTTCATTTGGTGATTCATCGGTAATTATTTCTTCATCATTATTTGTTTCATTTTGGTCTTCATTTGTTGTCACTTCAGGATTAACATTTTCATCTTTTTGTACATTTTTATCTTGTGTTGGTTCTGTTGTTTCTGTTGTTTCTGTCGTTTCTTCGTTACTTACATCTATTTCTGTAAGAATTTCCCGGTTCTCATCTTCTTGATTGACTGTTTGTGTACTACTAATTTCACTTGCATTAGCTTGATGAGATGCTGCGACTGAAAAAATTGTAAAGCCAAGTAATACAGATCCTATCCCCATCGAAAATTTTCTAATAGAAAATCTTTGTTTCTCAATATTATTCATTTTAACCTCACTAATTATATTTTTTATTTGATTGTCCTTAATATTATACAATATTAAAATGAAAAATCTATTACTTTATAATATTTTTACAAAATTAATGTACATATATAAGTACAAACGTAGTTGTTTTGTGCATCATTAACTTTGTAAAGTGAGGTTATTTATTTAAATAACAATATTCTATAAATAAAATTACATATGATTAACTATATATTCTTCATACTATTTCCCTTCCAAAACTTTTCCTACTAATAAAAATTTGGTAAAATCTATTCCATAAAATTCATTAAATGGAGGATTTAATATGGAAACGTTAGATAATAATGAAAAATTACAAGATTTTAAAACGAAACTTTTAAGAGTAAATGCTAATTTTAAATTTCTATGTGCCCATGTTGCTAATGAGAATGGTTATTCATTGAATTTTTGTAACTTATTATATGTTATAAGTGAAAATGAAGGAATGACTTTAGCAGAGTTAGCTGAATCTGTTGATATGGATAAAGGGAATTTAAGTAGATTGCTGAACCAACAAATTCAGAGTGGATATGTTGAGAAGAAAATGGATGCTATTGATAACAGAAAAATACGTGTTTATATTACGGATACTGGTCAAAGTAAAATAAACGAAATTAGCCAAATTTGTATTACAAATCTTGATCAATTATTAAATATATTGCCTGAAGAAGAACTCGAAAATTTTATGATAACTTTAAATAAATTAGATGCACATTTCAGTGTTCTTTCTAAAAGCTTAAAAGATTAAACGTCACTCCATCTCTATTTCTAGTTTAATTTTCTAAATAAAAACGATTTCATATTATTTTACAAAATCAAACAATTGAAAAATGCAACTTTTTTGATACAATATAATGAGGATAAAAATGTGCACTCATATAAATAATATTCCACACTTCAACAAAGATAATATCAAATAGACTTTTATATAAATTAATAAAGAAAAATAGAGGAGATAAGAAAATGGATTATAGAGTATTATTATTTTATAAATATACAACAATTACTGACCCCGAAACTTTTGCAACAGAGCACTTAGAATTTTGTAAAGACTTAGAACTTAAAGGTCGTATTTTAGTAGCAACTGAAGGTATTAACGGTACACTTTCAGGTACGAAAGCTGATACAGACAAATACATGGAACAAATGAAAGCAGACGAAAGATTTGAAGGTATCACTTTTAAAGTTGATGAAGCTGAAGGTCATGCTTTCAAAAAAATGCACGTACGTCCAAGAGCTGAAATCGTAGCTTTAGATTTAGAAGATGATGTAAATCCAATAGAATTAACTGGTAATTATTTATCACCTAAAGAATTTAAAGAAGCATTATTAGCAGATGATACAATTGTTATCGATGCTAGAAATGATTATGAATATGACTTAGGTCATTTCCGTGGCGCAGTTCGTCCGAATATTACAAGATTCAGAGATTTACCAGATTGGATCAAAGAGAACAAAGAACAATTTATGGATAAAAAAATCGTCACTTACTGTACAGGCGGTATCCGTTGTGAAAAATTCTCAGGATTCTTACTTAAAGAAGGATTCGAAGATGTAAGCCAATTAGAAGGTGGTATTGCAACTTACGGTAAAGATCCAGAAACTAAAGGTGAATACTGGGATGGAAAAATGTATGTATTTGACGAACGTATTAGTGTAGATGTGAATCAAGTAGAAAAAACTGTAGTTGGTAAAGAATGGTTCGATGGAACACCATGTGAAAGATATATTAACTGTAGTAATCCAGAATGTAACCGTCAATTCTTAGTAAATGAAGAGAACGAACATAAATATTTAGGTGCATGTTCACACGAATGTGCAGAACATGAAAGCAACCGATATGTAAAAGCACATGACATCAGTGAAGAAGAAAAAGCAAAACGCTTAGAAAACTTTAAAGAATTAGTATAGAAGGATAAGAGGCTGAGACAAATTTTAAATTGTCTCAGCCTCTATTGTTTATTCTATAAAGTATAATTTATTGTTGTCTAACGCGCATGTTTCGTTAGTCTTGATCGTTAGAATTTCTAACGCGCTTGTTTACTTTTTCTTGCTCGTTAGACCGCTCAATCTTGTGATTTTAGTGTGCTTTTACTCTTTTTTACACCCGATTTGTCTTCTAACGAGCTTGTTTCGTTAGTCTTGATCGTTAGAATTTCTAACGCGCTTGTTTACTTTTTCTTGCTCGTTAGACCGCTCAATCTTGTGATTTTAGTGTGCTTTTTCTCTTTTTTACACCTGATTTGTCTTCTAACGCGCATGTTTCGTTAGTCTTGATCGTTAGAATTTCTAACGTGCTTGTTTACTTTTTCTTGCTCGTTAGCCGACTACAAAGCATCTACTATAGAGCAGTAAGTCCACCATCTATTACAAATTCAGCACCAGTAGAATAGCTTGAGTCATCTGAAGCTAAGAAAGTTACCATGTTTGAAACTTCTTCTGCTTGTGCTACACGTCTCATTGGTATTGTCTTTTTGAATTCTTCTACCGCTTCTTTTACGCCTTCTTGTTCCAACATTGGTGTTTGAATTACACCAGGATGTACAGAGTTTACTCGAATATTATATGGTGATAATTCTCTAGAAGCTGCTTTAGTCATACCTCTTACAGCAAACTTAGTATCTGTGTATCCAATTGCACCACCAACTAAACCATTCATAGAAGAAATATTTATAATAGAACCTTTATGTTGTTCTTTCATAATAGGCGCTACTGTCTTCATTCCTAAAAATACTGATAATTGGTTAATCTGTACAATCTTCATATAATCATCTGTAGTCAATTCTTCCAAAGGCGTATTGTACGTAATTCCCGCATTATTCACTAATACATCAATACGTCCCCATTTATCCATAGTTTGTTGAACAACATTTTTCCAATCATTTTCGTCAGATACATTATGTTTAATAAACATAACTTCTCCTTTTAATTCACATTCAGTCTGATGACCGCTTTCTTCATTAATATCTGTAATGATAACTTTTGCTCCTTGTTCTAATGCTTTTTCTGCATGTATTTTCCCCATGCCTTGTGCTGCTCCCGTGATTATAACAACTTTATTTTCTAGTCTTTCCATAATTAACAACCTTCCTTTTATTTTAAACGATCAACTTGTTCTAATAACTTTTTCTGTATTTTAAGAAGTTGTTCGGTTTCTTCATCATTCAATGTTGAATATATATCATTCCTTAAAATTTCTTCTTGCTTTTGAGCTTCTTCAAGTAACTTAATACCTTTATCCGTAATCGAAATGAGCGTTACTCTACGATCATACTCTTGAGGAACTCTTAAAATATATTCTTCTTTGATTAATTTATTTGTCATACCTGTAATAGCACCAGGCGTATAACCAATTTTTTCAGCAATTGTTGAAGACTTTTGAGGTCCGTCTTCTTTAAGCTTTGATAGTAAAATGATTTGAGAGATATTAACATTTTTAAAACGGTTCATAAATATTGTTATCGTCTTATCTTTTAATAATTCTAGCGTATGTAGCAATTCAAAAAATTTAGTATCCATCATGTCCTCCTTAGCTCTTGTTTGATTTGTTAATTATATTATACGACTAAATAGTTTAGCAGTAAACTATTTAGCATTAAAAGGTTTAATACTAAAATATTTAAAAGTAAAATTATTGATGTAAAGCTATTCGTGTGAACATTTCTCCTGAGTTTTGTCTATATGGCTACCCTTATCAGCACTGCAACTTGCTTGCTCAAATAAAAAAGCTTATCTTTTGGTTATATCCCGCTAGATAAGCTTTTTAAAAGTTTTATTCAATTATTTTTGTTTCTGATAACTTCTTATACCAATATGCACTTTTCTTTGGATACCTTTCTTGTGTATCAAAATCTACATAGAATAATCCATATCTTTTTTCATAACCATTTGACCATGAGAACACATCCATTAACGACCAGATAAAATATCCTTGAACATTCGCACCGTCTGCTATAGCGTCTGATATAATTTCTAAGTGTTTCTTAACATAATCTATACGCGCATCATCATTAACTGTATTATTTTCAAATTCATCTTTATATCCTAGTCCATTTTCCGTTATATAAATCTTCTTATAGTTTGGATAGTCTGTCTTCACTCTCATAATTTGGTCATAAAGTCCTTTAGGATATATCATCCAATCCCAATCTGTACGTGGCACATCGATGTCAAATTCACGTTGCCCTATACCTTTAAGCTGATATTTAGACCCACCTTTATTACCTTTAGAATTGTGGGTAATTTCAGTTTCTCCATCAAATGCGCTCATCCAATCACTCATATAATAATTGATGCCTAAGAAGTCATTTAAATCTTTTGAATCATTTAATATTCTTAAATCTTCATCACGAATATCAAGTTCTCCTCCATTGACTTCCAAAATGTGCTGAACCCCTTGCATTGTTTTATCGGAATATTTACCCAAATATGTGGCATCTAAAATAAATTTATTATGGATAATGTCTTCAAGTTCTGCCGCTCTCACATCTTCTGGATTATTTGGATCATATGGATATTTAGTAGGAAGTGCATGAACAATACCAATTTCTCCTTTATACCCTTTGTCTTTAAATAATTTAATTGCTCTTGCGTGTGCTATCATCATGTTGTGGTGTGATTGAAATACTTTTGCGAAATCATATTTAATACCTGGTGGAAATTTACCTACTAAATACTGCCCGTCTCCGATAGGTCCAATTTCATTAAATGTAGTCCAATAATTCACTTCTTCAAATTCATTAAAGCAAAAATCAGCATATTCAACGAAGTAATCAATATTTTGACGATTTAAAAAATCTCCATCAGAATGTAACTTTTCTGGTGTATCAAAATGATGTAGCGTTACAAACGGTTCTACATTTCTTTTATGACATTCTTTAAATAAATTATGATAGAATTCAACACCTTTAGCATTCACATTTCCGTAACCATCTGGAAAAATTCTTGACCATGCTATCGAAATTCTTATTCCATTAATACCAAATTTTTCACTAAGCTCTAAATCTATTGGGTATTGATTATAAAAATCACTAGCTGGCTCTGCTGTGTACCAATAATTTTCTTCTAAATAAGTATCCCAAGCTACTCTACCTTTTCCATCTGTTTGAGTTGCACCTTCAGCTTGATATGCTGCCGTTGCACCACCAAAAATAAAATCTTCTGGTAAGTCTTTCATATATATATATTCCCTTCTATATTTTGAGTTGATTTCTTACAAACGCTAAAGCACCTTTACCATCACGTGTTAATTTAATGTATTCTGCACCTTCAGTTTTTGCTAATTTAACACCTAATCTATCGGCATCTTGTTTAATATCCTCATAATTTGAAGCAACTTGTGGTGCAAGAACGATTAGATCATAATCTTTCATAATATCCATATGAGCGCCATAACCTCCAGCTGCTGCAGTAATTGGTTCTCCAAATTCTTTAGCTGCTTTATTTAAAGCGTTAGCAAGCAATCCACTCGTACCACCACCTGCGCATAATACTAATACGCTTTTTGATTCTTTGTTGCATAAATGATCATTACTTACTTTTCTATCTTCTTTTTTAATTTCATTGTTGCGAGAATTACTTATAATACTTTCAGCCTTACTTGTATCAAAATTTTCTTTAACTTTATTTTGCAAATTTTCAGATTTTTTAAGTCCGGAAATTTCTTCTTCAACAATTTGTCTGTCATAGACCCTCACGAATGGATAATAAATCATAATATCTACAATCACTAACGTAATTGCTAAAATAAATGACCATACACCTAAACCTGTACCCATCACTATTCCAATTGGTGCTGGCGTTGTCCAAGGAAGATTGACACTGAAGCTATTCATGCCTATTACATCAACAAATATTTTAAAAATCCATACGTTTGCAATTGGTGCTAATATAAATGGAATGAAGAACACAGGATTCAAAACTAATGGTGCACCGAAGAGAATAGGTTCATTTACACCAAAGAATGTAGGTACTACAGATGCTCTACCAATCGCTTTATTGCGTTTAGATTTAGTAAGCCACATAAACATGAACGGAACGACTAAGGTAGCCCCTGTCCCACCCATAGTTACAATAAACATTTGTGTCCCAGACGTTATAATCTTGTCTGCATGCGCACCAGAACTCAATAATTGATAGTTCGTTTCAATATTGGCATACGTTATAGCCGCTATTGCCGGTTCTACTATTGAAGGACCGTGAATACCAACGAACCAAAATAATGCAAATGCTCCAAATATAATCGTAATACCGACATATCCATCAGCTGCTGTAAATAATGGTGCGAAGAATTCAATAATAGCGTGCGCAACATTTGGTCCTAATATCGCTCTACTTAATAAATCAAATCCATATAACACTAAAATAACTAAAGCGAATGGAATAATATCTTTAAATACTTGGGAAATATTTGGTGGTACTTCTTCAGGCATTTTGATTGTAACGTTTTTCTTAACACAGATGTGATATATGATTACTGTGACAAATGCAGATAGAAATGCTGTTAGTAAACCTTTAGTACCTAAAAATTCACTCGTAAAGCCACCATCTTTAATCGAATCAGAAGCTAAAAATAAAAAGCCACAAATCGACGCTATCATAGTAGATATAAAGTTAATTTGATTTGTATTTTCTAATCTTCGGTTATATGAATCGGTTAACGATTTAGCAGTTGTACCCGCAACTAATAATGCAACAATACCCATTGTGTATTGATAAGGTTTCATAAGTGCCGCTTCAGAACTCTTGCTCCAAGTGAATCCAAATACGTTTGGTACATATGCTATTAATAAGAAAATACTTGAAAATAGAATGACCGGCATTGCTGAAATAAAACCATCACGAATAGCCCTTAAATAAATATTACGAGAAATTTTTTCAAAAAGTGGTTTAGCTTTTTCAATTTGCGCGATAATTGCTTCCATAATTATTAACTCCCTCTTTTGTAAAGTTCAACGATATGCTTCATCATATCTTTCAGAAGCAGCGTAGTCATAAGGTGGTCTTGGCCATGCATCATCGTTACACTATATGCAATGTCTTCACCAGAAGCTTCTTTAGTTAATAATTCTGTTTGTGCATTATGTGCGCTTACAATATGTTGATTAGCATCTTCTATTAATTGTTCTGCTTCATTAAAGTCCCCTTGTTGTGCTGCATTTAAAGCGATGAGTAATTTTGATCTAGCATCTCCTGCATAAGCTACTATTTCAAAACCTAACATTGTTGTTTCTTCACGATTCATGGTTAACACTCCTTTAATCCCTTGTTATAATTTCTCCCTAACTGAAACAGCTGTTTGTTTAAGCACCTTATTTAATGCATTAATATTGTTAAACCCTTCTGTCTGCAACCATTTTCTAGCCGCTTCTTCCCCTTTTTCTATGTAAATAGGTACGACTCCTGCCCAAGTTGCCCGTCCACAAAGGACACCATTGAATTTAGCGCCAGATGCATGTGCAAATTCCAAAGTATCTTGAAATAATTTTGCTGATACACCTGCACTCAAATAAATATATGGTAGATTTGTAGAAGCTTCTTGCTCTTTAAAATATTGCATAGCTTCTTCTTTCGTATATACCATTTCACTTTCGCCAAATCCTTCAACGTACGCCATGTTTACAGGGACTTCGACTTTTAATACATCGACATTAAATCTCTCTTCTGAGAATACTTTCATAGCACCATTAACTTTCCTAGGCTTTACTTTAGCGAATTCAACACTTCCATTATCAGGAATGTTATCGTCATAAGTTAATACTTCTAAGAAGAATGGCATATTTTCAGCTACACACTCAGAACCAATTCTTTCTATGTATGCCTTCTTCTTAAGATTGATACTTTCAGAATCATCAACATCATAATATAGAAGAAATTTAACAGCATCTGCACCATGCTCTTTAATTCTTTTAACTGACCAATCTTCTAGACAATCAGGTAATCGTCCTTTAGTGTTCACGTCATAGCCTGTTTTTTCATAGGCTAATAATAATCCTGACTCTTCATTACGTGCTTTAGAAGCTGGTAAACCGTATTCGGGGTCCAGCAATATGGACGAAGCATATTCTGTCAAAGTTTCAGAAACCAATGACTTTAAATTTTCTATTTGTTCTAATGTTGGTTCTGTATCTTGATACTTGGCCATCATACGTTTTAAAGCACCTCGTTGATCAAATGCTAAAGCTGAAATGATACCTTTCTCATCGCTTAAACTTCTTAATTGTTCAAATTTCCGATCTTTTTTACTCATTTATTCACACCTCAATAATATTGATTTTGTTATAAAGGTCATCATAGTTCTTTAAATTGATAGAACCTGTAACTGTTTCTTGTGCGTTTAACATACCTATAGTATTCGCCTTTTTAAGTAATGCTTCGTCTGTTGCATTATTCATCAAAGCAGAAGTAAAACCAGCAATCATTGAATCGCCTGAACCAACAGGATTCACTACTTGAATTTGAGGTATATCTACTTTGTAATATTTGTCGTTATGTTTAGCGAATACACCATTTGAACCTAAAGAGACAACCACCCACTCGATATTTTCAAACATTGGGTTTGCTACTGCTTGCTTCAAGGATTCAATATCTTCATCTATATGTTCTCCAAGCAATTCAGACAGCTCATCGATATTCGGCTTAATTAACAATGGTTTATATTGTCCTCTTAACACTTCTATAAGCGCTTTATTAGAACAATCTAGTATTGCGGTAACAGCGTGTTTATCACAAATCTTTATTAAATTCGAATAAAATTTACTATCCACGTCTTTAGGTAAGCTTCCAGATATTACAACAATGTCTGATTTACTTACAAGTTCTTCAAAATGTGCTTTGAAATGCTCAATTTCTTCAGAACTAATAGTAGGACCATCTTCAAGAATTTCTGTTTGGTTTCCTTCGTGTAATATAGCGATACAATTTCTTGTGTTGCCTTGAATTTCAAAAAAATGATTGGTTATTTTATGCTCATTCAAAGATTGTTCAAGATATTCTCCAAGTTTACCGCCTTTTAAACCTGAAGCTACAACTTGTTCGTTTAACTGATTTAAGACTCTCGTTACATTTAATCCTTTGCCACCAGCTGTTTTACTCCATTTATTCGTTCTATTCACATGATTGATTGATAAATTATCCACTTGATATGATATGTCTACTGAAGGGTTCATCGTAATCGTTAAAATCATAATAATTTCCCTTTAATCATGATATTCACCTTTATCCCACTTCTCTAAAAATTCATCAAAGAACTGAGGATCTGTTTGGTTTTCGCTTTCCGTTTCTAAATATTTAATTTTGGAAATCAACTTTTTGTTCTCTTCAGTAGGTTTGTATTCAGCATCTATAAAAGCTTCAATAATATCGCACATTAATAATTCACCAACGATCTTGCCCCCAAAACCAATCACGTTAGCATTTAATTCTTCTTTTGCATAAATAGCAGTAGTCATATCTCTTACTAGTGCAGAACGTATACCTGGAACTTTATTAACAGCATTATTTATACCAACACCCGTCCCACAAATACATACACCTAAGTCTGCTTCTCCACTTGAAACTGCTTCTCCAACCTTTTTTCCGAAAATAGGATAATGTGTTCTTGCAAAATCATATGTTCCACAATCCATCACTTCATGACCAAGCGTTTTTAAAAATTGTGAAACTGCCATTTTTGTATCTGTAACAATATGATCACAACCAATTGCAATCTTCATATAAACTTCCTCCTTATTTAGCACATTTTATTTAACATATCGACACGAATTTGATGTCTTCCACCGTCATATTTACCATTAATAAACGCTTTAACAATGTTAATTGCAAGTTGTTCACCAACAATTTCTGAACCTAACGTAATCATTCTCGAATTATTATGTCCCCTAGTCATATACGCTGATCTTTCTTCAGAAACTTCTGCAGCAATCATGCCTTTTATTTTTGTTGCTACCATGAAACTACCTGCACCATATGCATCTATTACAATCCCTAAATTCTTTTCATTTTTCTGTACTTCTTTAGCAACATTTAAAGTTGCATCTACTAAATCAACATCTTTATCTTCTGTAGTATCGACAACTTTATAATTGTTGTTTAATAAATATTGTTTGATACATAATTTTAAATTTTTCCCATTCTCATCTGATCCGATTACGACATTCATTCATATCTTCCTTTCCATTTGTTTATTTCATGTTGCTTTAAACAATATAAACGCTTACAACAATCATTATGTTTAAATTATAAACTCAATTAAACATATATTCAACATTTATTGTTGCATTTTGTTTAAAAAGTATAAAAAAAAGACAAAACCTGTTTAGATTTTGTCTTTTTATGTTTAATTTTTATTTATATGATGACTTCTGTAAAATCTGCTATTATTTTATTTTTATCCTCGTCGTTACCATCTGTTATGACTCCGTTTAATGATTTTAAATCACAAAATGAAACGAAATCTTCTTTTCCAATTTTAGAAGAATCAACAAGTAAGTATTTCTCTATCGAATTTCTAAGCGCCAATTTTTGTGTATATGCTTCTTCATGTGTTGACGTCATTACGTCTATTCCTTTTACGCCGTTAGCGCTGAAGAACATTTTACTAAATCTCATTGTTTCTAATGCACTGTTTGTCATGTCCCCTGTGAACGATTCAGTAATTTCTCTCATTTCTCCACCTATTAAATAGACTTTGAAATATTCACTTTTCTTTTTAAATAAAATATTAAATACAGGCAAACAGTTTGTTATGACTGATAAATTTTTATTATGAATTTCTTCTGCTAAAAATTCTACAGTAGTACCTGGTCCTAGAAATACTGTGTTTCCTTCTTCAATAATTGTGGCTGCCTTCTTAGCTATTTGTTTTTTCTCTTCAATATATTGTGTATGCTTCTCTTTATGTGACATTTCTTTAAATTGAAAAGCCGAATTACTTCTTGCACCACCATGTATTTTGGTTAGTACACCCTGTCCATCTAATTCAGCTAAATCTCGTCTTATTGTCATATCAGAAACATTGAGTTCTTCAACTATTTCAGCAATTCTGATTGATCCTTTTCTATTTACTAAGTCTGTTATTTCATCTAATCTATCATATTTATTCAATGCATATAGCCCCCTTATAATATTGTTGATTTTACAATAAAATTGTTTGAAAAAGAAACATTTACATACTAATATATCAGACTTTGTTTGATTATGTTAATTTTTAATAAATTAATTACTTTTATAAAACAATTTCAAAAGTTAAATAGAACAAAGGTATTAAAGAAAAGCACCTCAATATGGGAGGTTAAATATATAATTGTGAATGAAAAAATCCCCTTACTACAGATATCGTAGTAAAGGGGGAATGTTATATTAACAAATAAATTCATTAGAAACTTAAATCAACTAATCTAGTATAAGATAATAAATTACCTATCCTCACTTGCATAAATCTAATATAAAAAATCAAAAATAAAGTATTCTCTAAACAACCATTAAACTAAAATATAAATGTCGTCAATCACACTTCATAGACACAGATTTCTGTGGAGGAGGTGATGTCTATGGAGATTATGCTTTCTAACATAGTCTCACCTATAATCGTAGGTGCGACACTTATGCTATTATCATACTGGTTAGATAAACGTAAGACAAAAGACGACAAATAACCAGCATCAAATAAACCCCCTTACTACCACAAATAGTAAGGGGGTTTGATGTATGTCTCGGAAATTATGCTCTATAGTTATTATACAAAATCTCCTAGATATTGTAAATAATCAACTTCTTAAAGATTTTGAATAATACAGATAATCATTTAGATAATCTAAAGTTAATATACATCTTTTATTCCTAGAATCCATTAGATATATCATTTCCTTTTCAAATACAGATAACATCATAATTAAAGATATTATTTGAATAGCTAATCCAAGCAGTAATAGAGCTAAATCTTTTAATTGTTCAAACTGCAAGACAGCATCATTCGAATTAAAGTAAAAAGCACAAAAAAAACCTGAAGGAATCCAGAATACATATAAAAAAATCCTATTAATTCTACCTTTTTTATTATTAAGATCATCTTTTTGTTCAGCAATTTCTATTTTCAATTCTTCTTTTAACAACTGAATACTGCTTTTATCATTAATATTATTCTCATTTAAAATCTTCATTACTTCGTTAGACATAGAGTATTTAATAACCTTAGACCTATAAGTTCTGCTTTTATAACCAATTATGATAGAACAGCTTAAAACAATAATAGTCAGAATGATATATCCCATTATAGAATTCAAACCAGAAAAAAAGTTCAAACAATATAATATAGAACAGATAATTCCTATAGTAAAAATTGATCTTAAAACCCAATCGAATTTATAAATTTTTTTATGTTTTTTATACACTTCATTTGAAACTTTGAAACATTTATCACTCAAATTTGAAACCCCCATAATAAATCGCAATGTTTCTATTTACATCTTTTTAGTTAAGTTAAATTCATTCAATCGATTTCTTTTCTCTAGAGCTAAATCAATATATTTTTGTGTATTTTCTTTAAATGTTTCGTAAGGTACTAAAGATATATATGAGTCATGATTAGAATCATATAGCTCAACACACTTATTCTTTTTAAATTCAGGCTTTATATTCAAAGTGTTTCTACTAACTAAATTATCAAATTCTAATAGATTATTAACAGTATGTTCTTGATTACAAGTAGAACAATTATGCACTGTCTCTCTCATAATTGATGCTTTTGCTTCTTCAGTGTACAAAGCTATAACACCATTTGTTTTATTTTTCCGTCTTTCTTCTAAGGAATATTTTAATTCATCATATAACCAATCATCCCATTTTCCATCACCATTTTTTTGATAATTAATTGCTTTTGGCGTTAGAATAACTATTGTTATCGATGTATTTTTTAATTTTTCATATAAGTAATCTTGTATTACCTCTTCTGATTGACCTGTTCTATCTTCGTTCTCAGATCTATTATATATTTCTCTATCATCATCAAAATGTTTTTCTAAATCTTCTTTTAAAGCTTGTCCATCTGAATATCTAAATGATATAAATATATTAGTTCCCATTAAAACTCTCCCCTCTTGCGTTTATTGTCATCTAATTTCATAATAATATCTTCAACTAATTCATCTACAGTTTCAAATTTCTTTTGCTTATTATTTTTGTGTAATTTTTTGTATATTTTTTCAGCAGCATGACCTGTTTGTCTTATCGGCAAATTGTATAAACCTAACTTTTCACTAATTTTATATTCTTTAATCATTCCATCAGAAATAACTAAATTTTTTTCTTCATCAAACTTGTTACCAAATAAATATATAGTAACTCCACATTCTTTTAGTAATGATTTTCGATATTTTTTATATTTTTTAGTATTGTTATATATTGGAAATGGACGAACTTTAAATTTACTTTTTATTATATTTGTTTTTATTTCATTATTTATAAATCCACTAGCTAAATTTCTTCCAACACCTGGACTTAAAGCATTTGTAACAATATAGCCTTCTTCACTTAACCTCTTACCGAGTTTTTCACAAAACTTATCTGCAGATATTTTCTCACTTTTTAACTTTATAGTTTCACCAACATCTTCATATGCCCCAGAAACAAATATTCTATTAGCTAAATATAATCGTTTTATATTTCTTAACACTTTATCTAAATCATTATACTCATTTATATATAAAACTTTAATACCGTATCTTAATAAATCATTTTTAAATAAATTTTCTTTAATTCTTTGATAATTAAACTCTTTTTCTGTTTTGCAGTCTTTTCTAATTTTTTGTTTCATAATACAATAATGCATTCTTGTATTACCTTCTAACATGATTCTAACTTTCCCTAAAATACTTTTAAGATTTGGGTCTTCAAAACTAAAACCAAGAAACAAAAATGTTTTACTTGTTAAATCAGCTTTCAATTTATTCAAAAATATTTCATTTTTTCTATCATATATTTCGTAATCATCTTTAATGAGTATTGCCGATTCTGGTATAGTTACGTCTCCATGCATTTTATAAATTTTTAAATCTGAATTTTCAGTATTTATAGACATATCACTCACACTTTTTTTCACATCAACAATCTTACCTGTTCTTTCAAATGCATTCTCAAGATAATGATCATAATTCGTTGTCCATATTGTTTTAATAGGTAAAGAGCTTATAATCTTATGTTTTTCATTTTCTTTACCATCTGTTTTAATTTTATTTTTAATAAGTTGAGAAATAGTATTACGACTACCTGTTTCATTGTATATATATTGTGCCACTGACACTAAATCTTCTTTCTCTTCTTCAACATCTAATCCAATAGAATGAGCATCCTCTCTCAATAATTCCTTCCAATTAAGACCACCAGAATCCATCGATAATCCGGCTCCGACAAAAAGTGCAGAATTGTCATTATGTAGTTCTTTTACATAGTTAAACAAAAATGATTGAATTTCATTAGTATCCATGACATTCCCCTCTATTTTTTTGAGATATAATATTGTGGTTAATATGTTAGTTGTGCCACATGGCCTATATAAACATCTTCTGTAAAAAGCCTTTTTTACGCTTTTTCAATAACTCAACTTTATCTGATTGTTTTAAAATTAATTCATCAAATTTTCTAAAGAAGCTACCTATTTTTCTTTGTTCTGAATAAGATGGTATTTGTAATTTCACTTCATAGAAATCTTTATCACTAATATTAAGCAATCCATCCATTCTTGCAGTAGAGCTTATTTTAGTTCTTAATTGACGATCAACAGATTTGTTATGAAAATATTTTTCTAAAAAATAGCTATCAATATTATTATTAGGTCTAAAACTTTTATAAACATTTGGCACCAAAGCTTCATCTTCTTTTAGCATATAGACAATGCCATATTTGGCAAGCTTTGAATTTCCTTTATTATATGACAAATCACCTTTTTTAATATGAGTGTATTTTCTCAAACTATTGCCAGCAATAACTTGAGAAAATCTTTCTTTTTGATTTAGCCAACCTCTTGAAGCAGATATAGTTAAAATGGGTAATTCTTTTGTCGTACTTTCTTGTCCTTTCAAAGAAACAGTTATATCTTTTAATTTAAAGTGGTTCCAATCTGAGTAGTTATTCTCATCTTTAAATCGTAGTTCTTGTGAGAATATCTTCTGCATATATCCCTTCTTCTGTTCCTCTAACAAAGCTAACTTCTTCTCCTCTAACTCAATCTGTTGATCAAGTTTGCTGAAAAATTCACCAATTTTTTGTTGTTCACTGTATGAAGGCAAATATAAACTCATTTTCGAATATTCTTCACTATTGATTCCTGGTTGACCAGATCTTATAGACATTGTAGCTACCCAATTATGATAATTATTAGTAAAAGTATATTGGAAAACAAATTCAGGTATTGAGCTATTATTAATTTTGAATTTTATCAAGAAACCTGCAAAATAGTATGTTTTGTTTTTATCATAATTTTTATGAATATATGTTTTTCCTGTACTTGCTCCTGTTCTTGCAAATAAAATATCATTTTTACTAAGATTATATTTCAAGTCAATTGTATCTGGGCTAGTTAATGTACTGTTAATTAGGGTTCTATTTTTTTCATTTATATCAGTAATTCTCACATATACATTTTCACCATCAAAGTTAGTAGCTGAGGCACCTATGCCATACATAGGTTTTTCACTAATTTCACCTAACTTCTTCTCTTCCCATTCTCCACTAAACCCCGGAAACCTCAATTCAGGTACATTCTTAACTTCATTAGTCATGTTACAACACTCCTAATTCTTTTAGATATCCATTTATTTCTTGTTCTAACTCTTCTATTTCTGAATCAATATCTTTAATTTCTTTCTGAACCGCTTCTAAATCAACTGGTTCTTCTTCTTCAAATGTATCTACATATCTTGGTATATTTAGGTTATAGTCATTCTCTTTTATTTCTTCTAATGTTGCTGCGTAACTATATTTATCTATGCTTTCTCTATTTTGATATGTTTCTAATATTTTACTAACGTCTTCATCTGTTAAGTGGTTCTGATTTTTTCCTTTTTCAAATGATTGTGATGCATCAATAAATAGTACATCATCCTCTTTTTCTCTACACTTCTTAAATACTAATATACTCGTTGGTATACTTGTTCCAAAGAATAGATTTGATGGTAATCCTATAATTGCATCTAGGTAATTCTTCTCTTCAATTAAATACTTTCTAATGACACCTTCTGCTGCGCCTCTGAATAGTACACCATGTGGTAAGACTACTGCCATTGTTCCATTGTCATCTAAGTGGTAAATCATATGTTGGATAAATGCAAAGTCTGCTTTTGATTTTGGTGCTAATTTACCATAATTGCTGAAACGTTCGTCATCTAAGAATGCTGGATCTGCACTCCATTTTGCACTATACGGTGGATTAGCTACGACCGCTTCAAATTTCTCTTCTATAATTGCTGGATTCTCTAATGTATCTCCATTTTCTATTGAGAAATTATTATAATTCACATCATGTAGTAACATATTCATTCGAGCTAAGTTGAATGTTGTACTGTTATATTCTTGACCATAATAATGTCTCACATTTGCTTCTCTACCTACTCTTAACAATAATGATCCTGATCCACATGTAGGGTCATAAACATTTTTCAAATCTTTCTTATTAGCTGTAACAATTTTAGCTAATATTTTAGATACTTGTTGTGGTGTATAGAATTCTCCAGCTTTTTTACCAGCTGTTGCAGCAAATTGTCCGATTAAATATTCATATGCGTCACCTAACATATCTATTTCTATATCACTATGTACAAATGGTAATGTTGATAAATTAACCATTACTTTAGATATTAATCTTGAACGCGCTTCGTTTGTATTACCTAAACGTGATGAATTTAAATCCATATCATCAAATAGGTGGTCGAAGTCATCTTCACTTTCTTGACCTCTAGTTGAAGTTTCTATTTTACTAATTGCTTTATGTAAATCTTGTACTTCGAAATCTTGTTTTTCTATTCTCTTAATTAATGAGCTAAATAAATCTTGAGGTTCTATAACGTAACCTATTCTTTCAAGTAACTCAGCTTCTAATCCTTCTTTATAGTCTTCAATTTCCCATGCTTTTTCATAAGTCATACCTTCATCTTCACTAAGCAATAGTTCAACTTGTACTTCTGTCTTTTCTGATAAATAACGATAGAAGATTAAACCTAAAATGTAATTTCTAAATTCACTTGCATCCATGTTTCCTCTTAAATCATTTGCAATACTCCATAATTTTTTCTGTAATTCTGCTTGTTGCTGACGTTGTTTTTCTGTAATTGACATAATCTTATTCCTCCTCGAATAGTTGTGCTGTTAAATAAGCATCCATAAGACTTTCTCTTTTTTCTTTTAAATATTTTAATTTTTTTCTTTTATAAGCTAAATCTCCAACTAATTGCTGTCTTTCTATAGATGGTAGAGATATTTCCATATCTTGCAGCTGTTTATGTGTTATTTTTTTAATCATGCTTCCACCTTGTTTAAACAAGTTTAATTGTTTTAAAGCTTTAGGTGAATGATTAAACCAATATACTAAGTAACGTGGATAGACTTTTTTACTATCTACTTCAATATGAGTGTAGTTATACGGCAATATTGAACCTGAATATTTGCTACCTACTAGAACACATTCTCCAGTAATCATGTTAAACACAATTTGGTCTTCGTATATACATTTGGCGTTATGATCTTCTTTAAGCGTAAGAAATTTTGGTTCGGGAACATCATATTTATATCTTCCTAAATCATAATCCATTGTGTTCTGATCATAAATCATAAGGTGCTTACCTTCATTACTTTCAGAAGGCTTCAACCGATTTATAATGGAACCACTATGATACTTTATTAAAGGTTTAATGGCACTCAACTCCTTGAAGTTTTGTTCTACTACAATAATATAGCACATAAAATAACTGTAGTAAAGTTAAACTACAGTTATTTTGAAGCTATTCAGTATTCCCATATTTTTTTACAGTTTCAATAACAAAGCTTTTAATTTTATTTGCATTGTTTCTTCTTACTAGGAATCCACCATCTAATCCTTTATCAATTGTGTTCTTATTAATATTTCCACTAAATTCATATTCATCAATAATATTTTCTAGTAAATCTGTTGGATAAGATTTATTTTTAGCAAATTCATCAATTTCACTGTGTTTAGCATTTTCTTCATATTTATAATATGCTTCATTAATATCAGTATCTTCATTTAAAGTTGGGATAACTTTATCTAAGAACTGACGAATTAAATCTGCTTTAAGACGTAATTGTTCATCGTCTGCTTTATCTAATAATGAATGAATTTGTTTTCTATTTTTATCTCGCTCTGTTTTATCTTTCAAATCAATTTGACCGATTAAGTTCATAATATATTGAACATTAATAATATCATTTCTTAGAATTTCTACATTAAAGTCGATGTCATCTAATATTGAGACTTCTTCTTCAGGATCTTTTTGTTGTTTAATCACTTTATCGTATAAGTTTAAATACTTACCTTTATAATCTTCAAATGTTTGTTCAGAAATACCTAGATGTTCTTGTGTAAATTCAAATTCTTCAAACGTTTTAAGTCTAACAAGTGTGCTAGCAAGTTCTCTAAATGAAAGTACAAATTCTTTTTGATCATCTTCACGTTCAAGTTTATCAACATCTTCTGGTGTTATAGCTATATTAAATAATTGTTTCAAGACATCTTTAAATGCATTTAAATACTCGTCGTATGAACCACTTAATACTGTATCTGTATTATCAGTTTGAGAGAATATTTCAATAGCTTCATCAGTTGCTTGTTTTAAATCTCTATAACACACTATATTGCCATAAGGTTTAGTTTCTTTTTCAATTCTATTTGTTCTTGAGTATGCTTGGATTAAATCATGATGTTTTAAATTCTTATCTACATATAATGTATTTAACTTCTTACTATCAAAGCCAGTTAAGAACATGTTTACAACGATAAGAATATCAATCTTTTCACCAGGCACTACCTTTTTCATTTTTTTAGAGACATCTGAGAAGAATCCATCAAAATAATCTGTAGAATGATTTGTTCGGAATGTATCATTGAAATCTGACATTACATGATCTAACTCAGCTCTAGAATAGACAAAGTCTTCATCCTCATTTGAATCTTCATTAGGTATAAACGAGAATATTGTTGTGACATTTAGATTATGTTTTCCATCTTCTTTAGCTTTTTTAAACGCTTTATAATATGCAATGGCCATTGGTATGCTCTGCACTGTCAACATAGATGTATAGTCACCATTTCTGGTTTTTTTATTATAATTTTCTATTATATGATCAGTGATACCTTCTATTCTTTTATCCGCCATCCATACTTCTTTTGTATTAATTTTGTTGACATATTCCTCAGGTAAATCTTTTTTAGGATCAAACGTTTTCGCATAATCAACAGAGAAGCCAAGTACATTGCCATCTCTAATGGCATCTTTAATTAAATAATGATGTAAACATTTGTCGAATATATCAGCCGTAGCACGACCGTCTTGACTTTTATTTACTTCAAACCTTGGCGTACCTGTAAAACCAAAATATTGCGCATTCTTAAAGTGTTGCTTAATTAATTTGTGCATTTCACCAAACTGCGTTCTATGACATTCGTCTATAATAAAGATTACTTTATCTTTTTCATATCTATCCATTACAGGATTATCAGATTTAATTGCATGTGACATTTTTTGTATCGTTGTAACAAGCAAAGGTAAAGTAGGATCTCCAAGTTGTTTTAAAAGCTTTTTCGTATTATCAGTTAAATCAACAGAGTCTTGTTGAAACTTATTAAATTCAGCTAATGTTTGACTATCTAAGTCTTTACGGTCAACTAAGAATATGACTTTCTCAATACCTTTTTGCTGTGATAAAATTTGACTCGCTTTAAATGAAGTTAATGTCTTACCACTCCCAGTTGTATGCCAAATATAACCATTATTATTCGTTTCTAAAGCACGGTCAATAAGCTTTTCTACAGCATATTCTTGGTAAGGACGTAGTGCCATCAAGGCTTTATCAGTTTCATTAACGACCATATAACGACTAATCATTTTTGCTAAATGACAAGGTTCTAAGAAACTGTCAATAAAGCTCTTTAAATGATTAATACGTTCATTCTTTTCATCACTCCAATAGAACATATGACTCTTCAAAATCGTTAAATCACTATTCGCATAATAACGTGTTTCCATCTTATTACTAATCACAAATAACTGAATATATCTAAATAACCCAGTATAATTCTGTTTACGATATCGTTCTACTTGATTAAACGCTTCAGAAATTGCTACGCCACTACGCTTTAACTCAATTTGAACTAAAGGTAATCCATTTATCAAGATCGTAACATCATACCTACTCTTATATGTATCTTTCACACTAACTTGATTTGTTACTTGGAATTTATTTTGACACCAATTATCCTTATCAAGAAACTCCAAATAAACAACTGATTCATCATCACGTTTTAACACATACTTATCACGTAAAATAACCGCACTATCAAAAACAGACTTACCATTAATATCTGTAATTAATCTATCAAATTCAGAATCCGTTAATGGTTTATTTTTAAGCTCATCCATGTGACGATTATTGAGTATATTTCTAAAGTTACTAATAAGTTCATCATGCAAATGAATATTCACACGCTCATAGCCAATATTACTTAATTGATCTAACACATCATTCTCTAAAGAATACTCACTTTGATATCCCATTTATTCCCCTCCGTTAATTGCCTAAAGTTATTTATTACAATATGTAAATATTTTTTCCAAGTTAACATTAAGTATTGTTCTCGTTAATATATAGCATAATTTCCATAGAAATAACTTAATACTATATTATTTTAGTATTCAACTTTATACACTTTGATTTTACCATAATGTAATTTATTTTTTTCAAAATTTTATAAATATTTAACTCTTATCCAAATACACAAACCATAAATTCTCATACTATTATATTAGTAAACAAAGTGTCCGTGAGATAATATCTTAGAAAATTAAAAAGAGCAGAAATTCTTTGGTAAAACTGAATTCCTGCTCTTATTTCTTATATAAATCATTCACACTTCTTCTGATTTGTGTAAATATGACTATCCTTACTTACTCTTCTCTCGACTTGTGTGAATATAGCTACCCTTGCTTACACTTCTCTCGACTTGTGTTAATATGACTACGCTTGTTTACTCAACTCTTCATTTGCTGCATCTATAAAGTCGCGAACTATTTTGATGTCTATGTTAACCATGATAAGTGAGCGTAATGGCACGTTCTCAAATATTGAGGTTAGTTCTGGGTTCTCTATTACGGCATCTATTATTTTATCTAAATTGTATTGTTCTAGTGACTGCTTGAATGCTTCTTTTCTTGTTACGATTTCTGATAGGTATGTGTCTTCGTGTATCTGATTTGATGTTGTTTGGTTTGTTATATTTAGTGTGATTGGTTGTTCTAATCGTATGTCTTCTACTGAAGATCCTGCATAAATTATATATTCTCCGTCGTCTATTTGCCATTGTCCTCTGTTTTCATTGTACCAACGCATTGCTTTATGTGGTATTTCAAAGTTGATTGTTTTTGTTTCATTCACTTCTAAAGCGACGCGTTCGAATTCTCTAAGTTCTTTGAATGGCATATCGATATCACTTGTACGATTTCCTATATAAATTTGTACAACTTCTTCTCCAAATATGTTCCCTGTATTTTTAATATCTAGACTAACCTTTAGACTACTCTCTTGATTCGTTATTTGCATATTACTGTAATCAAATGTTGTATAACTTAAACCGTGACCGAATGGAAATTGTGTTTCAATATTTTTTGTATCGTAATATCTATAGCCTACGTATATACCTTCTCTATAATTTTCATCTGCTTTACTTTGATTAAATGTTAAGTAGGAAGGGACGTCTTCAATCCGTTGTGGTACTGTTTCTGCTAATTTACCTGCTGGATTCTGTTTACCAGTTAATATATCGTAAATTGCTTCTCCTACCGCTTCTCCTGGTAAATATGTTTCAACGATAGATTTCACTTTATCCGCCCATGGCATAAGTACTGTTCCACCATTTTGTAAGACTATCGTTACGTTTTCGTTTTCTTTTGTTACTGCATCTATTAAAGCTAATTGATTGTCTGGTAATGATAAAGAGTCTTTATCTAGTCCTTCTGTTTCATAACTTTCAGGATACCCTAAGAATAATACTACTTGATCATTTTGTTGTGCTACTTTTACTGCTTGTTGTTGAAGTTGTTGATCTACTTCATGATTATTTATATTGTAACCTTGTGCATATACATATTGTTGATTTTTAAATGCTCCTAATGGTGTTACGACATGATATGGATTTACTTTAGACGAACCGCCACCTTGGTATCTTGGATTTTCTGCAAGTTCACCAATTAATCCTAATGATGAAGGTTTCAAAGGTAGATTTTCGTTTTCATTTTTTAATAGAACAATACTTTTCCGTGCAAGTTCTCTTGCGAAATCGTGGTAAGTTTCTTTGTCATAAGACTGTACTTCTTCTTTAATTTGATAGTCTTTCATTAAAGTTAAAACACGATCCACTGAAACATCTAAAATATGCTCGTCTAATTGACCATTTTTTATAGCATCTTTCACTTCAGTTAACGTAGCTTCACCTTTACCTGGCATTTCTAAATTTAGACCTGCCTTCAATGACTGTGCACGACGTTTAACTGCTGACCAATCAGATACGACTACACCTTGATATCCCCATTCATTTCTTAATAAATCTGTAAGCAACCATTTGTTCTCTGAAACAGGAACTTGATTCAAAAAGTTATAAGAACTCATTATTGTTGCAGGTTCTGCTTCTTTTACGATTGTTTCAAATGCACTAAGATAAATTTCTCTTAATGTTCGTTCGTCAATGTTAGATGAATTTGTAAAACGTTGATTCTCTCTATTATTAGTCGCAAAATGTTTAACACTTGCACCGACACCTTGAGATTGTAAACCTTTAATATATGCTGTACCAAGTTTACCTGATACAAATGGATCTTCAGACATATATTCAAAATTTCTACCTGCTAGAGGATTTCTCTTAATGTTAATCCCTGGTCCTAACAATACTTTCACTTTTTCACTTTTAGCGATTTGTCCTAAATATTCCCCGTATTGACGTAACAAATCTTTATCAAACGAACATGCAATTAATGCTAAACTTGGGAAACTAATTGTTTCAATACTTTGATTCAAACCTAAAGCATCAATATCCTCTTCTTGTTTCCTTACTCCAGAAGGTCCATCAGTAAGTAATAGTGACTTTAATCCTTCATTTTTCAATTCTTTTGTATACCAAAAATCTTGTCCCGTTACAATTTTGATCTTGTCATCTAATGATAAGTTTTTAATGATTTCACTATTTTTCATAGATACCACTACCTTTATATTGTTATAAATATCTGTAAAGATGAATGCTCTTTATATTCAAACTATAATATAGGACAATGATATTTAATTGTATTTATTCTAGAAAAATAGTATATTCTCTATAAATAAGGAGTGATTTTATGGATCATACTATAAATGATGAATTAGATTATATATGTAAACTGACACAAACTAATACGGGTATGAATATTTTCATCAAAACTTCAAACAACCTGATTAAAGAATATAAATTTCCTTATTTAGAAAACCCCTTTTTCTCTTCAGAAGACTTATGCGAACAACTTTTTACCGAAAATGAAGCAACTGCTGAAATACCGTTCATAAAATCACTCAATAACATAGAGTATTATTCATGTATAAGAACAGCAAAGTTCGACTTTATCATGGGTCCATGTGTATTAGAAGAAGTGTCTAATAATCTCTTTTACGATTATATTAAACGCCATAACGTACCACTTTATTTAAAGAAAAGTTTACAAACTTATTTAAACTCGGTTCCACATTATAAAAAAGCTAATCTCATTAACATGAGTCAACTTGTATACTTTCTATTATTTAGAAAACAAATTAAAGCGTCAGATATCGAAGACCATTCTCAAAACATAACTAATGCAGAAGAAAATATCGATTTTGAACTTTCAATTAAACGTGTAAAAGAACAATTACATCATGATATTTTATTAGAAAATAATTTTAATAAGTATATAAAAAATGGTGATGTAGAACATATAAAAAGTGCATTTAGAAATACACTGTATATAGATAAAGTTGGCGTAGTGACTCCAGACAATCTTATTCGAAATGATAAGAATTTAGCAATTGCAGCAGTAACAATTGCAACTAGAGCAGCTATAGAAGGCGGCTTACACTATGAAGTCGCATATTCACTAAGCGATATCCTTATTCAAAAAATAGAAACAGAACAAGAATTTGTACTCGTAAAAACAGTTGAACGAATCTTTATAGAATTTGCCACTAAAGTAAAGAACTTAAATACAACTAAATATTCACAACCCATACACCAAGTTCAACAATATATTTATAACCACTTATACCAACCATTAACATTAGACAAGTTGGCAGCACAAGTACATATAAGTTCAAAATACTTATCCCATCTATTTAAAGAAGAAGTAGGCGTAACTTTAAGCACCTATATAACAGAGAAAAAACTAGAAGAAGCTAAAATATGGTTAGATAACTCAAACCTATCCATTTCCGAAATCGCACATCAACTCAGCTTTTCAGATCAAAGCCACTTCATAAAAGTATTCAAACGCAATAACGGAATAACCCCAAAGCAATATCGAGTTAGTAAAGTAGAGAAATAAGAAGGAGGTCTAGTTGGTGCTGAGAAGAGATGCGTTATAAGCAGTTCCCAGCGAAATTGCTGATAAGAGGTGCAGTATAAGCAGTTCTCAGCGAAATTGCTGATAAGAGGTGCAGTATCAGCAGTTCCTAGCGATATTGCTGGTAAGAGGTACAGTATAAGCAGTTCTCAGCGAAATTGCTGATAAGAAGTACAGTATAAGCAGTTACCAGCGAAATTGCTGATAAGAAAAGCCATAAAAATTGACCTGATAACAAAAATAGAAGCTGAGACATAAATTTGTCCCAGCTTCTTAATTTATTTCGACAACGCTAATTTTATATGTGCAAGATGATGTTCTTCATGAAATGATAATTTAGCGATTTTATATGCTACTGTTGTTTCTCCGGTATCTTCGTGTAAGAATGCTCGATATAGTTGATCTTCTGTTAATTTACGACCAACTGCTACGATACGTTCGTTCATACCTTCTAACATTCTAAGTGAACATTCTATCGGTAAATCATTATCCGGTAATTTAATCCATTCTTCTTGGTCAAAAGCTACTATTGTCGGTATTCTATCATCTGTTAAAGCTATTTTTAATCGTTGATACATATTGAGTTGAGAGTCAGCTATGTGATGGACCAATTGTCTTACTGTCCAACTGCCTTCTCGATATGTCTTATTTAACTCTTCACTATCTAATCCATCTACAACTTTTCTTAACCGATTAGAGTAATTTTCAATTTCATCTAACCATTGCTGTATATGGTCCATTGTTACTTTTTCAGGTAATTCCAATTCTCCAATAGGAAATCTTGCATCCATGTTAATCACCTTTTTTAGTTATTTTAAATTCATCTTCATTATATGACATATTCTCTATTTCTTGAAATCTAAACATAGAAGCGACTAAGTGGCTGGGCAAATTTGTCCCAGAAAATCAAAAATTATTCTCTATTTCTTTTATCTTGTGTGAATATGGCTATCCTTGCTTACACTTCCCTCTACTTGTGTGAATATGGCTATTCTTGCTTACACTTCTTTGAACTTGTGTGAACATGGCTATCCTTGCTTACACTTCTTTGAACTTGTGTGAATATAGCTACCCTTACTTACACTTTCCTCTACTTGTGTGAACATGGCTATCCTTGCTTACACTTCTTTGAACTTGTGTGAATATAGCTACCCTTGCTCACACTTCCCTCTACTTGTGTGAATATGGCTATCCTATGAATAAGAGGCTGAGACAAATTTGTCTCAGCCTCTCCTAGTCTTCTTAATTTATTATTTTGTAATTTTAACTTTGCCGACTGTATTATCTTTACTTTTTGCTGTTACTTCAAATTTCAGACCGTGATTTGGTAATAATACGCCTGCATCTTTTTGTCCTTTGTTTGAGTAATCTTTGCTGTCGTCGAACAGTGGGTTTTTCTTAATTTTATTATCATGTAATTTATAACCTTCTGCATTTTTAAGTTTCATTTGAGGCTGATGGTCTAAACTGAATGCTGCATCTCTTATTTGGAATTGTGTTGTTGCAGGATCATCTGCTACACCTTTTTTCTCCCAGTTTAATGCATTTTGATCTGCATCAACAATACTAATGAAACCTTGTCCTGGATGGTTACTTACATTGTTATCAGAGAAACTCTTGTCTACATACCAAACTGTCAAACCTTTGTTATAAGACATTGTTCCGCCACCGCGTTTAATGTTTTGTAAGCCTTTATCTGGACCTGTGAAGTTTCTCCATTGTAATAAGTAATAGTTCTCGTCATATCTATTACCATCACTTTGTTCAAAGCCTTGTAATTCAAATTTAGAATCCGCTTCTGCATCATCACTTAAAATTTCTTTACCGTCATTTGATGATACTTTGATTTGGTCGATAAACCAACCAGGATTAGATTCATATTTATCAGTTACATATAAGAATCTTAGTTTTACTTTTTTACCATCGTATTTAGATAAATCGAATTTCGCATCAACATAGCCGTTAGACTTACCGTCTATACCATTACCTTGGTTTTGTCCACTTCCTGCTGGGTCATCGTTATTTGTGATACTTCCTTTAACGTTTTCCCAATTTTCACCGTCATCTGTAGATACTTGTACGTATCCGTAATCAAATCCTTGTTCGATGTCATACCAAGTTTTGAAATTTAATTCACTCGTCTTAGCTGATGTTAAATCTAAAGAAGAAGTCATAGAGTATTGAGAATCATCATCCGCTCCACTCCAGTAAGCCTTCTTACCTTGTGCTGGTTTTTGTATTAATGTAGATTTTTCAGGTAAATTAACTTTTAGAGCATCACTGTTTGTACCTTTAGTTGTTGCTTCATCAATTAATTCAGAAGTTTCGCCATTAAATTCAGTTGCATCAAGCTCATTACCTGTTTGCCAGTTACCACCATGTTGTTGTTGAAGCATTTCTTTCATGTATGGATCAAATCCAGTTGGTTCAGTACCTGGAATTGCACCTGCCCAACTTCCTGAAGACATAATTGACCAGAATGATACCGGTTCGCCTTTACCTGAATATTCCGTGTCGTACTCATCTGGTAAACCTAAATCATGTCCGTATTCATGTGAGAACACGCCTGCAGCACCATCTTCTGGTTGAACAGTATAATCAATAGCTGCTAATTTACCATCGAATTGGTCAAGACCTGAATCTGTACCAGGAATTGTGTAGGGTTCTCCTTGCTCATCGAAATCAAGAGACCATCTATGAGACCAAATTGCATCAGTACCTAATTTACCGCCGCCTGCTTCTTCACCTGGACCAGAATGTACAATCATAATGTGGTCAACGATACCATCTTTTTCATCATAAACACCGTCACCATCTATATCATCACGATCCCATTGATCATAGTCACTTAAATTAATGGTTGAATCTTTAGCAGCTTGTTCCAAAGCTTCTTTAATTAATTCTTTCGGCTTACCATCACTACCGCTATCATCTGGAACGTTACCACCATAATAACTTGCATCATGTTTTGCTTTATACCAACCATGTACTTGGCCGTCTACATCATAACTGCCACCAGATTGATTTTTATAATATTGTTTCATACTCATTAAGTTCTCATCGTTTGGACCTTTATAACCATTTTCTCCAAACACCATATCTTGAAAATGAGAAATCGGGTATTCGTCATAATACATATCCGTTTCGTCTTTCGTAATCGAACTGTTTGGATAGTCTGGAAATTCCATAGCAAGAACTAGTACTTTATCTTTACGCACTTTGCCATTATATTTTTCTTCTTGAACTTTATCTACACGCTTACCGTTATTTTGTTTCTTATACATTTCTTTTTTATTTTTTTCTAATTTACCAAGACGCTTACCATTATTCCCCTTGTTATATCGCTTATCAAAAAGGCCTTTATTAGGTATGTATTTTTGACGATATTGTTCACCTTTGTGATCCATATATTGCTTTAATTTTTCATCCTTTTGTTCAGGTGTATTCGAAGATTCAATCACACCTTCTTTTTCCAACGTTTCAAGCAAACGATCTTCATTAGGCGCGACATTATTTGCAGATGCTTGAGAAGCAAAAGCAGGTAATGCAATCAGAGCACTCAACGAAGCAATTGATAATTTCTTTAAAAATAAACTCACTTTAGAAAATCCCCCTTTTTATCTAATATAAATATATTATATACAATTATCCATAAAATAGTAGAAAGAATTCAAAAAATTCTAAATTTTATTATTTAGTATATCAAAATAATACACCCCCTATTAATTCGATAAGCCGAATAATATGGGGGTGCTAAGTTTAGAAATGTTGTGAACAGGAGGTGGGGGTGAGTAAATCGCAAGATATCTCTGGAGTCTTCGTGCGTTTTTACCAGATTTTACCTGAATCGCACGAAGTCTTTCTCACATCGTTATTCTACTATATACTGATGTTGCTTTAAGTCTCTTACAGCATTGTCTAATATTTTTTCTGTATGTGCTGAGATTGTATGTAAATGCAGATTATCTGTAAGGTGCGCTAACATTTGTCCTTCGAATTTCTCCATTTCACTTATAAATTTATCTAAGTCTTCTTGGGTTTCAATCATGAGGTCTGCTTTTATACTTCCATAAACTGGATGATCGATTGCGACATCATTTATCATTGCGCCATTGTCTATAATGATTTGCAGTTCTTCTTCCATTTGCTCGTTATCATGTTGGCAAACGATTACGCGTTTATATGCTTTTCCTTGTGGTTCATTATTGATAACATAACCTCTGCTAGTAGAAGTTATCATGTGATTTTGTGATTTGAGTATAGATATATCTTTCACAATAATTTGTCTTGATACATCAAATTGTTGGCTAAGTTGCTTCCCACTAATTGGTTTATTTGATGTCTCAAGTAATTCCAGAATTTGTTCTCTTCGTTTAAAAGGGTTATTCATTTCACTGATCTCCTCTTACAATTGTTTTTAAGTGATCAAAACATTTATCAATATCTTCTTTTGTCGTAAATTTACTAATGGATAAACGTATATATTGATCGTATGTTTTTTTGGGTATTGAGTCTATTTTAACTTGTAAACCTCTACTTAACAATGCACCATGACCGCAAGCTGTTCCTGTAGATATACATATATTTCTATTTGATAGATATTGCATTATATATTGTCCTTCATATTTTGGAGACAACAATGCAACTATATGTGGTGCACACTCTCTGTAAACTATTTGTGTAAACTCTAACTCTGTCGATTTCTTTATCATATATTGCTGCATAGATTTCATATGTTGTATGTTACTTGATAAAGATAATGCTTTTGTCATTGCTATAATACTTGGTGAATCTATTGTACCATTTTGTGTATACATTTCATGAAAGTAATATTCATTTAATGGCTTCACATATTCATGATTCATTAATAATCCACCTGAACCTTTAGTTCCATGAAACTTATGTCCCGAAAATGCATATGAACTAAATGATTGTACATCGGCAGTTTCTATTTTATGTACAGCTTGCACACCATCAACATGTATTGGAACATTATGATGTCTTGCGATCTCACTTAATGCCCCTACTGGCAATATGTAACCAGTCTCTGAATTCACATGTTGAGCTATGATTAGAAGGACTTCATCTGACATCATTTCTTTAGTTTTTTCTAAATCAACCTCCCCCGTACCCTCTAAAGGTAAGTCTAAAATTTCGAATTCTGTTTTGAAATTTTCCAACGCTGCATGTACTGAAGGATGTTCATATGGAGATACAAGTATCGTCCCTCCATTTTGTCCTTTTAAATAACTATGTATCGCAATTTCATTTGCATGTGAACCACTTCTCGTAAAAATAACTTCTTTGTTTGTTGAAAAGTGTTGCTTAATATAGTGTTTACATTCATCCAACAGTTGTCTTGTATGCAGACCTCCGATATGTAAACTTTCACTATTATAATATGCTTCTCTTTGTGTATCTTGATAAACATCTAGTACTTCACTATCAACCATCGTAGTTGATGCGTTATCTAAATAAATCATTTATAATCCCCCACTTGTTATTTATCTTTTAGTGTGTCAATATATTGTATATAAAATGATAACATATATGTAAAGTAAGGTGTAAACTTGAAAAAAGTTATAATTATTGGTTCTGGAATTGCTGCATTGTCTGCTATTCGCTCACTTAATGAACATACCGAGATTTATTGCATTACGAAAGATAAATTGAATACTCATAACAGTTCACTCGCACAAGGTGGTATTTGCTTTTCTAAATTTGAGGATGATGATGGACTTTCTCATATACAAGATACTTATAAAGCTGGTAATAAGCTCGGCGATATGACTGTTATTGAACCGCTCATCCAACATAGTCATGAGATTATCCAGCAGATGATAGAAGAAGGTTTAACCTTTGATAAACAAGTCGATAAACATAATTTAGACTTTGCAATGGAAGGCGCTCATTCTAAGCCACGTATTCTGCATATAGGCGGTGATCAAACTGGCGCATACATCACAAAATATTTAATCGATCAGTTATCATCAAAAGACTTAACGATTTATGAAGAAACTGAAGTTGTTGATTTATTAAGAGACGATTCAAACGAAATATGTGGTGTTCTTGCCCTCGATAAACATGGAAATAAGACAGAATTTTTAGCGCATGATGTCATTTTAGCAACAGGTGGTTATAGTAATCTCTACCCAACTAACTCAAATGCATCAACAACGATAAGTTCAGGTCATATTATTGCTTATCACCATCAACTTCCGTTACGACATATGGAAATGATTCAATTTCATCCAACTTTACTAGGGACTAGAAACGATACATACGGTCTCGTTTCAGAAGCTGTGAGAGGTCATGGAGGCTTTTTAGTGAACGATTTTGGAGAGGCATTTATGAAAAATATTCATCCTTTAGGTAGTCTAGCACCTCGAGATGTTACGAGTAGAGCCATTTTCCAACAACAAACAGAAGGTCATCAATGTTTTATTAACATAGAGCATATCGAGCATTTCTCTACACGATTTCCAACAATATACCAAAATGTCATGAGCCATTTTCCAAATGAATATCACAATCATCTTATACCTGTTACACCTGGTGCACATTACACAATGGGTGGCGTAGAAACTGATATTTATGGAAGAACGGATGAGCAACATTTTTATGTAATTGGTGAGGCAAGTAACACAAACTTCCATGGTGCAAATCGTTTAGCAAGCAACTCCCTTTTAGAAGGACTTGTTATGGGACACCTTTGTAGTCAAGCTATTAACCAATCTTCCATTAGAGATATTCATATGACTAATTCACAATCTTTGAGCATACCTAAAATGAATACTCATGAAGTTGAAAGAATGCGACAGTTAAGCTTTGAAATACTAGGCATTGAACGAAATGGTCATGATATGACGCAATATTTAAGTGACTTACAGCTATGTTTAAAAAATTCTACAGTTACAACTCAATGGTCAAAAGATGATTGGCAAAGATATGTTGCCATTAAGACGTTAGAGATGGTTTGTCTATCTGCTTTAAATCGCACTGAATCAAGAGGTGTTCACTTTAGAACGGATTACCCAAATGTACAACAAACATTACAACATACAGATATAGAAATTTTAATGGAGGATATATTTCATGCTAAACAAGTTGCACGTACAAGAAAAACTCAAACAATTTTACCTTGAAGATAATCATTATGGTGATTTATCGTCGAGCATTTTTGATATAAATCAACAAGGAACATTAACGCTATTAAGTAAAGATGAAGGTATTTTTTGTGGAGAAATCATTCTTCAAGAAAGTTTCAAAATCATCGAAAGTGATATTCAAACTGATATTGCAGTTAAAGATGGAGATTCAGTTAAAAAAGGACAAGTACTTGCAGTGGTTAAAGGAAGTGTTACTACTTTACTCACTATGGAACGCATCACTTTAAATTTAATTCAACGTATGTCAGGTATCGCCACGTCTACCCATCAAATCGTTCAAAAAGTACAACATACTAACGTTAAAATTGTTGATACGAGAAAGACGACGCCTGGATTAGGTATGTTTGAAAAGCACGCTGTTCATGTAGGTGGAGGTTACAATCACCGTCGAACATTAAATGACGGATTAATGTTGAAAGACAATCATATTAGCTTTAGCAAATCAATTGATGATCTAGTATCAAAAGCTAAAAGACATATCGGACCCATGGATAAAATTGAAATCGAAATAGAAGATGAGCAAACATTGACTGACGCTGTTCAAGCAGATGTAAATATTATGATGTTCGATAATTGTACACCTGAATGGATTAAAGAACATATCGTTAAAGTACCGAGTCATATTCAAACAGAAGCTTCAGGAAATATTAACATAAACAATGTCGTTCAATATGCAGAAACAGGTGTTGATTACATTTCTATCGGTTCATTATTTTATGATCAACATGCATTAGATATCTCAGCAAAGGTGGTTATTTAAATGTTCAATCCTACAATAGAAAAAGCACAATCTATACCTGAAAAATACTTAAATATGACAACAGAACAACTAGAAAATAAAATTACAACCATTAAAGAAGCGCTTGGAGAGCGACTATTTATGCCGACACATCATTATCAAAAAGATGAAGTAGCACAATTCGCTGATATAATGGGAGATTCTCTTGAATTAGCACGAATTTGTAAAGAAAATACTCAAGCTCAATACTTTGTTTTTAATGGTGTGCATTTTATGGCAGAAACTGCTGATATCCTTACGAACGACAATCAAAACATCTATTTACCCGATTTATCAGCAGGTTGCTCTATGGCAGATATGGCAAATATTGATCAAGCGTTACACGGATATGATGTCTTAACGAATCGATTAGGCGATAACATACTTCCGCTTACTTACGTAAACTCAACAGCAGCTATTAAAAAATTCGTCGGCGAAAATGGCGGTTCTTGTGTCACAAGTGGGAATGCAGATAGTGTGATTCAATGGGCACTAGATCAAGACAAACGCATACTGTTTCTGCCCGACCAACACTTAGGGCGCAATACCGCCTTTAAATTAGGTATTAAACTAGAAGAAATGGCCGTATGGAATCCTATTCAAAAAACATTAGAATTTGACGGAAATGATGAAGATATTAGAATTATTTTGTGGAAAGGACACTGTTCCGTTCATGAAAAGTTCTATCCAATTCATATAAAACAAGCACGTAAAAAAGACCCTAACGTCAATGTCATCGTCCATCCTGAATGTCAATTTGACATCGTACAAATGGCAGACTACGCGGGGTCTACAAAATATATTATAGATATGATAAAAAACGCACCAAAAGGCTCACATTGGGTGATTGGGACAGAGATGAATCTCGTTAATCGATTAAAAACAACATACACAGATGTTACTATAGAATCACTCAATCCACTTATGTGTTCATGTCTCACAATGAACAGAATAGACTTACCACATTTAGCATGGTGTCTAGATAAAATTCAAGACGGACATAAAGAGAACATCATCAAAGTAGATAAAGAAACTGCATATTATGCCAAGCAATCATTAGAACGCATGTTGAGTATCGTATAAACTATCCTATGACTAAGAGGTGCAGCAAAATGGAGACAGAGACAATTAATTTGTCCCTGCCTCTAATTTGCTTTTTTATTGTGGATGATTTATATAGCGCTAATGTGCTTGTTTTAGGAGTCTTGCTCGTTAGAATTTCTAACTCCACTCTATAACTTTATAATTTCACCATGCTTTCCACTGTTATCTAAAATGGGTTTCTATTTAACCATTGTCCACCATCCATCGTGATACAATCTCCATTTATATATTCCGCTTCTTTTGAAAATAAGAATCTAGCTAATCCTGCGATTTCTTCTGGTTGTCCCATTCTTCCTAATGGTACGCTATCTAATGTTTGTTGTTTTGCTTCTTCTGATAATGATAACTTTTTAGCGCCACCTGTATTATCTATTGGTCCTGGTGCAATGGCATTAACTGTTATACCGTATTTACTTCCCCATTCAACTGCAAGTGTTCTCGTCATTGCAAGTACACCTGCCTTAGCACTTGCTGAATGTATCACACCTGCTCCTGCAGTCCATGAATATGTTGCTACTATATTTAATATGCGCCCTTTGTGTCCACTTTTAATCCATTCTTTACCTACTGCTTGTGAACAATAAAATGTGCCATTTAAGACGATATCAATTACAGAGTTCCAACCATTTATAGTTAAATCTTCTGCTGCACATAAAAAGTTTCCTGCTGCATTATTAACAAGTCCATCTATTTTACCAAATGTTTTAATCGTTTCATCTACAGTATATTGTACTCTTTCAGTATCTCGAACATCCATATCTATACAAAGAACTTGACCATCATATTGTTCCATTTCTTTTTTAGCTTCTTCAAGACGGTCTAGAGTGCGACCAGTTATAACAACTTTAGCACCATCAGCAGCAAATCGTTTAGCCATTGCTTTTCCCATTCCACTACTGCCACCTGTTACGATTATCACTTTATCTTTCATATATATTCTCCTTAATGTTACTATATTTGAATAACTAAATTTAGTAAGCGCTTACATATAGTGTACAATAAGTTAGAATAAAGAACAATTGAACAGCTGTTACTAATCAATAAGACTATTGTCACTCTATATCACTATAATATAAAGAACCATCCAAGCTATTTAGCCTAGATGGTTCTTTGTTCTATTTTAATATCCAGATCCTACTTTATCTCCATCTTCATCGTACTCAGTTACTTCACCATCATCATCAATAATATATGATCCGGCTAAGTTACCCTCTTTAACTTCTATCTTGTATTGATTCTGTGAATACTGGTGGTTCAACATTGTCTGATGTTGTTTTTACTTTTTTATCTTTTTGCCATATTGTTTCTAACTCTTCTAATGTCTTACCTTTTGTTTCAGGGATGAATTTCCAAACGAATATTCCTGATAGTATACTCATTGCTGCGTAGAATCCGTATGTCATTGTTCCACTGATATCCATCATAAATGGATATGTTGATGTGATTGTAAAGTTTGCTAACCACTGTACGGCTACGGCAATAGCCATTGCACCGCTTCTTATTCTATTAGGGAATATTTCTGATAATAATACCCAAATAATTGGTCCCCAACTCATCATAAATGAAGCTGTATAAATAACCATGAAGATTAATGTAATGATTCCGAAGATCCCATTAGCTGTTAATACACTCATACCGATCATACCGATTGCCATTCCTGTTGATCCAATTATAAGTAATGGTTTACGTCCAAATTTATCTACATAGATTATAGCAATTAATGTAAAGGTTACATTTACTAATCCCATTACTACTGTTTGCATCATTGATGTATTGCTTCCTACACCTAAATTTTCAAATATTCTTGGTGCGTAATAAAGTGCAACGTTTATTCCGATAAATTGTTGGAATATTGATAGTAATATTCCGATAATAATAACTGTCTTACCGAAGCTGAATAATGGTGCTTTTATTTCTTTAGTTTTACTTTTTGTAGATAATATATCATTTAATACTTTCTTAGCATGCTCACTTGATGAATATATTTTGTTAAGTACAGTCAGTGCATCTTTATCTTTATTAACTAAAATTAAATACCTTGGTGTTTCAGGCACTAAGAATAATAATACGAAAAAGACGACTGCTGGAATTGCTTCTGTCATAAACATGTAACGCCAACCGATTAAATCAACCCAGCTTTGCGATTGACCGAATGTAATTCCATAGTTTACGAAGTATACGACTAACATACCAAATATAATTGCAAACTGATTCCAAGACACAAGTCTACCTCTTATTGAGGATGGTGAAATCTCACTGATATACATTGGTGAAATTGCAGAAGCTAATCCTACACCAATACCACCTATAATACGATAGATGTTAAACATAATAAGTAATCCAAGTGTTGATTCTCCTCTATCAAAAAACAGAAATTCTGGATAACCTGTTAAAACAGCAGAGATTATAAATAGTATAGCTGCTACTTGTAAAGATTTCTTACGTCCTAAACTTTTTGAAATATTTGAAGATAATATTCCACCTATGATACACCCTATTAATGCACTTGATACGGTTATACCATGTACGAAACTCCCATAATCAGCTGTAATATATTTTTGTAATGATTGTTCTGCACCAGAAATTACTGCTGTATCGTAACCAAATAATAGTCCACCAAGAGTTGCTATTAACGCAATCTTAAAGATAAACTTCTTATTATCATAACTACTCATTACCCCATCTCCCCAGTTCTTTATTTAAATTGAGTTAAACCTTTCGTTATTGGCTGAGTTGCAGTATAAATTAATTTATAGATGTTAAATAGTTTTTCATATGATTCTGTATGACTCGAAACAGGTGATACGTGTTCACGATAATTAATCCAAGTTTCGTTCATATCATTGAATGAATTAAACCATTGTTCACCCATTGCTGCTAGCATAGCTGCACCATATGCAGGGCCTTGTTCTTCTGTTCTTGTTGTAATTGGTACATTAAAGACATCTGCTTGAATTTGTAGCCACTCTGCATTTTTAGCACCGCCACCGATAGATACAATTTCTTTAATATCTATATCTTTACTTCTCATAATTTCAATACTTTCATTTATAGAATATGTAATGCCTTCAAGAACAGAACGTTTCATATCCAATTGAGTTGTATTTGCATCTAAGCCTATAAAGCTACCCCTAATAGATGCATCGTTATACGGTGTACGTTCACCTAATAAATATGGTGTATACATCAAACCATTTGATCCTAATTTTGATTTTGAAATATCTTGTAAAAATGTATTAAAGTCTTCAGATGGCTCAATCAATTGTTTGAGCCACTCTAAACTATAACCTGCAGAAAGTGTTACACCCATTACGTATTTTTGATTTGGTACACAATGACTGAAATAATGCATATTACCATCATTCTCGTAATTCGCACTATTCTCAATAGATAGTGCCACACCTGAAGTCCCAATACTTACAAGTTGTTTCGTTTCATCTGTAATTCCTGAACCGAGTGCTCCACAAGCATTGTCAGCTCCACCTTGATAAACATTTATTTCCCAGTCAATATTTAACTTCTCTTTAATGTCTTTTGTTAAAGTACCGCTTCTATCATGGGAAGCTATTACCTCTGGACAAATATTAAAATCAATATTTAATTGATTTAATATTTCTTTAGACCATTTTTCAGATTTAATGTTATACATAATTGTTCCAGCAGCATCTGATGGCTCTGTATAAATATTGCCAGTCAATTTATAAACAACATAGTCTTTAGGTAACATAAACTTATGAATTTTATTATAATTTTCTGGTTCATGTGCTTTTAACCACATTAATTTAGGAAGTGTAAATCCTTCGAGGACTGTATTTTGTGTATGTTTAAGTAACGTTTCTATACCAATAGCTTGTTTAATGTCTTCAACTTCTTGAGATGTTCGCGTATCATTCCATAAAATAGCTGGTCTTATACTATTACCATCTTCATCAACGACAACTAAACCATGCATTTGTCCTGAAAAACTAATACCTGAAATCGTTTCTTTATCAAACTTACTTAATAAGTGATTTAAACTATCTAATGTTGCTTTATACCAAATATTCGGATCCATTTCACTGTAACCAGATTGTGGATGCTCAGTCTTATAGCTAATACTGTGTGAATCAACTACTTCACCTTTTTTATTAACTACTATCGATTTCAAGCCACTCGTACCGATATCAATGCCAATTACGAAGTTCATCATTATCAGTCTCCATTATTAATATTTAAAATATATTGATTAATTTGAGTTTTAATAACTTCTAAATGATCAGATTCATTCTCGATTTTTTTAATATTATGTGCATATTCTTCAAGTTCTTTAAATGAAGTAGTACCTTCAACAATTTGTTTGCCTATACCTTCATTAAATGATTGGTATTTTTTATTAATAATATTTTCAAAGAAATTATCTTCTATCATTTTGTAAGCTACTTTTAAACCTAATGCAAATGTATCCATACCTGCAATATGTGTTAATAATAAGTCTTCTTGTTTAAATGAAGTTCTTCTAGGCTTAGCATCGAAGTTTAAACCACCTGGATTTAAGCCACCATTCTTAAGAATTTCGTACATAGCTAAAGTTGTATCATACACATCAGTTGGAAATTCATCCGTATCCCAACCTAGTTGTGGATGTCCCTGGTTAGCATCAACTGAACCTAACAATTGATTATCACGTGCATATCTCAACTCGTGTTGGAAAGTATGTCCAGCTAAAGTTGCATGGTTTGCTTCAATATTAAACTTGAAGATTTTATCTAAACCATATTTTTGTAAAAATGCATGTCCAGTAGCAACATCTGTATCATATTGATGAGAAGTTGGTTCTTTCGGTTTAGGTTCAATTAAAAATTGTCCTTCGTAACCAATTTCTTCAGCATAACTTTTCGCCATTTTGAAGAAATTAGCTAAGTTATCTAATTCTAATTTCATATCAGTATTTAATAAGCTTTCGTAACCTTCACGACCACCCCAGAATACAAAGTTTTCAGAACCTAACTTTTTAGCAATTTCTAAAGATTTTTTAACTTTTGCTGCTGCATATGCGTATACTTCAGCATTAGAAGAAGTTGCTGCACCATGAACAAAACGCTCGTGAGTGAAATTGTTAGTTGTATTCCATAATAATTTCTTACCAGTCTGTTTCATCTTCTCTTGAATTAAATCTACAATCACATCTAAATTTTCATTAGATTCTTTTAAAGTTTTACCTTCTGGAGCAATATCTACATCGTGGAAACAGAAATATTCGATACTTAATTTTTCCATGAATTCAAAAATTGCTTCAACACGAGCCTTCGCTTTACCCATTTCATCTAAATTAACCCAATCACGCTCAGCCGTACCAACACCGAATGGATCTGAAAGGTCAGCTGTGAACGTATGCCAGTATGCAACACTAAATCTTAAATGTTCCGCCATCGTTTTGTCGCCAAGTTTTTCTTCTGGATTATAATATTTAAAACTAAATATATTATTTGAGTTAGAACCTTCGTATTTTATTTTATCAACGTTAAAGTATGTCATGATAATCCCCCTAGTTTTAGTTGGTTAGTTTATTAAACAAACTAACTTTAAAAACAATATAGCATAACGAAATAAATATGTAAACGCTTACTCATTAAATTAAAAATATAGATTTAACCCAAATTTATTTTCATAACTTCTAGCTATTAGTGATCAGGTAAAATCTAAAAAATTCAAATATAAAAAAGGAGTGGGTAGAAATCTAATTTTATGAAAAAGATTTCGTATCCCACTCCTTTTAACCTATTATAGAAAATATCCTACATAAGTCATATGTGCAATTAAATTATAAATTGTATTATGGCGATTACTATTAATATAATTAGCATTCCTCGTTGAATAGAATCAGGTACTTTCTTACCCACTTTCAATCCTATCGGTGCAAAAATAATACTACCAATTATCAAAAAAATTGCACTTTCTACTGGTATATATCCTTGCATTAATTTTATAAAAAATGCCCCTACTGAAGATATAAAAGCAATTGCTATGCTATTGTTCACTACCGTATTCATTGGTAATTTAAATAATGCTAATAATACAGGAATGATGATAAATGCTCCACCTGCACCCACAATTCCCGAAATTACACCAATTCCAAATCCAACTATAATAAGTAGCAAAGGTTTAGATTTCGTCTCTTGTGTAGTAGGTTTAACTTTAATAAACATCAATATTAAAGCAAGTATGGCGATTATTACATATACCGTATTTACAAAAGTAGCATTAAACAAACTAGCTAAAATTGCCCCTAACATGCTTCCAATCAACATACCCCCTCCCATATATATAACAAGTTTAGGAGAGAAAGCTGGTTGTTTTCTTGCATTTAATGATCCACTAAGTGTACTGAAAAATACTTGACTAGAGGTAAGTCCCGAAGCAATATATGCACTATACGCAGGTATACCTATTAATGGTGGCAATATAAGAATAGCTGGGTAAATAATAATTGCGCCCCCAATACCTATTAATCCAGATATAAATCCACCCAGTACGCCAATTAGCAACATAATAGTCATATTTGCTATATCCATTATTTACTTTTAACTAATAAATTAACTGCTTCATTAATTAATTCTTGAGAACTTTCATTATTTTCTTCTGCTGTTTTGACGCATTCTATTAAATTTTCACTAATTATAATCCCCATTAAACGTTGTATAGAACCTTTAGATGCACTAAGTTGCGTAATTATATCTTTGCAATCTTTTTCTTCTTCCATCATTTTTACGACACCATTTAATTGACCTTGTATTCTATTTATACGATTAATCATTTTTTTATCATAAGTCATATTCATTTCCTCCACATAAATTGATTAAGTTAATAATAATAAATTAAAACAAAATTGTCAAATACCCCTATAGGTATTTGACAAATGATTCTATCCGTTTTATTATACCCTCATAGGTATTTATAGGAGGTAAGTATGGAACAATACAAAGAAGTACACATTAATTCATTAAACAAAGAAGAATTAGAAAAATTGGCAAAAATGGGTCAATTGATTGATGTTAGAACAAAAGAAGAATATGAATTAGGACACATTAACGGTTCAACTTTACACCCAGTAGAAGAGATTAAATCATTCAATAAGAATAGCAACAAAACGTATTATATACATTGTAAAAGCGGTAACCGAAGCACTAAAGCTTGCGATTATTTAGCCAAACAAGGTTATGATGTCGTGAATTTAAAGGGTGGATATAAAGATTATGAAGCAAAGAACTTCAATAGTGCTCCTTTAATAGAAAAAGATATTGAAATCAAAGAGAATCGTAAACAATTTGATTTTAGAGGTCTTCAGTGCCCTGGACCTATTGTTAATATCAGTAAAGAAATTAACAATATTTCAACGGGTGAGCAAATCGAGCTAACAGTTACAGATCCTGGTTTCAATAGTGATATTAAAAGTTGGGCGAAACAAACAGGGAATACCCTTGTAAATCTTACTGAAGAAGCAAATGTAATTAATGCAATTATTCAAAAAGAAAAGCCAAAAGAATTTGAAATCAATGACACTGCTACAGGTACAACAATTGTTTTATTTAGCGGTGAGTTAGATAAGGCAGTAGCAGCAATGATCATCGCAAATGGCGCTAAAGCAGCAGGTAAAGATGTAACTATTTTCTTTACTTTTTGGGGCCTCAACGCATTAAAAAAAGCGCAATCAACTCGCGTTAAAAAGAAAGGTATTTCCAAAATGTTTGACCTTATGTTACCTAAGGATCCAATACATATGCCATTATCAAAAATGAATATGTTTGGACTAGGTAATATTATGATGCGTTATGTAATGAACAAGAAAAATGTTGATTCTTTATACTCACTTATCGATCAAGCAATCGATCAAGATATAAAGTTAATTGCTTGTACCATGAGTATGGATGTTATGGGAATTTCAAAAGAAGAATTAAGAGATGAAGTCGATTATGGTGGCGTAGGTACTTATATTGGACATACTGAGCAAGCAAATCATAACTTATTTATCTAATTAATAAAATCTATTTTAAAAAGGAGTTTTTTTATGTTTTTCAAACAATTTTATGAAGACAATTTATCACAAGCATCTTATTTAATTGGATGTCAACGTACAGGAGAAGCAATGATTATTGACCCTATACGAGATTTAACAAAATATTTAAAAGTTGCAGATAAAGAAGGATTCACAATTACTAAAGCTGCAGAAACACACATTCATGCTGATTTTGCTTCAGGTATTAGAGATGTGGCAAATAAATTGAATGCAAGTATATACGTATCTGATGAAGGTAAAGATGAATTTAATTATAAAAATATGCCTAAACAAACACATTTCGTTAAGCATCAAGATATTATCTATTTAGGAAAGATTAAATTAGAAGTCTTACACACTCCAGGCCATACCCCTGAGAGTATTAGTTTTTTACTTACTGACGAAGGTGGGGGTTCCAGTATACCAATGGGATTATTTAGCGGTGACTTCATCTTTGTTGGTGATGTAGGTAGACCAGATCTATTAGAAAAAGCTGTAAATGTTGAAGGTTCTACAAAAATCGGAGCAAAACAAATGTATCAGTCCATACAATTTGCTGCAACATTACCAGACTATATTCAAATTTGGCCAGGTCATGGTGCAGGGAGTCCTTGTGGTAAAGCGCTAGGTTCATTACCTACAACTACTTTGGGTTATGAGAAAATAAACAACTGGGCTTTTAATGTTAAAGATGAAACTTCATTTATCGAAACTTTAACACTCAATCAGCCAGCTCCACCACACCATTTTTCACAAATGAAAAAAATAAATCAATTTGGTATGCAAATGTACCAACCATATAATGTTTACCCTAGTTCAAGCAATACACAAACTGCTTTTGATCTTCGAAGTAAAGAAGCATTCCATGGTGGTCATATGCATGGAACTATCAATATTCCTTTTAATAAAACTTTTATAAATCAAATTGGTTGGTATTTAGATTATGACAAAGATATTGAATTAATTGGCGATAAATCTACCGTTCAACAAGCTATTCATGCTTTACAATTAATTGGTTTTGAAAATGTAAAAAGTTACCGTTTGCCACAAACAAATATCGTCACATCATCTATTCATAGTTCTGAAATGACTGGTGAAGAACATAATGTATTAGATGTTCGTAATGATGATGAATGGCGTAAAGGTCATTTAAAACAAGCAATTCATATTCCTCACGGTAAACTTTTAAATGAAGATATACCTTTCGATAAAAATGACCTAATTTATGTACATTGTCAATCAGGTGTTAGAAGTTCAATAGCGGTAGGAATATTAGAATATAAAGGATTTACGAATATTGTTAACGTTAGAGGTGGCTATCAACATTTACCAGCATCTTTAAAATAGTTTTCTTCTGCAATAGAACTATAAAAATCCCTCAATCCGAAAATTCAATTCGGATTGAGGGATTTTTTTATAAAGACAATTACGAACTTTGATTATTCATTTGAATTAGTCTTTTATGATTTTATATCTAAGTATATATCATTAATCTGCAGTACTTTTTGGATAATTGCTAATGTGCCACCTAACAAAGTTGCAAATTTCACATTTGATGTTAATTTTATTTGAATTTCGTTACGTGAATATTGTTTGAACTGGTTCTTAATTGCTTCTAATATTTCAGGCATTTCATTGAACAATGGACAGTTAATGTAAATTGCATTCGGATTAAACTGGGTGTTTAAATTATGTATTAAAACAGCAATTTTATTTATAAATTGTTCCATTTCTTCAACTACGACTGGATTTTTTTCATTATAAAATTGAATTAATTTGCTAAGTGTCATCTTCTCATTTAGTTGATTACTTAAATTATGCAATAAAGCTTCTTGTGAAAAAATATCTTCAATCTTATGAAAGATCTCCACATTATCACTAACTTTTGAGACAAGTGTTTTTCCAATTTCACCCGCTTCTCCATTTGCACCACGATACAATTGATTATTAATTATGAGCCCAGCACCTATGCCTTTATGTATACTTAAAGCAATAAGATTATTGTAGGATAAATTATGATTAAAATTACGTTCATATAACGCTGAAAGATTCGCTTCATTTTCAACTACGACTGGAACATCAGCAATTCTTCTTATCTCTTTACCAATAGATATCCCTTCAGTTTCATGGAATGGTAAATATGTCACATGCTGCTCATTATCCACAACTCCATGTATAGAAACAGACACACCTAATAGTCCGTTATAAGTATCAAGTTTCTCCTGAATATCAATATGTTTTTTTATTATGCTTAATATACTACTAACCTTTTCATCAGGTAAATCATAAGATTCATGCTTAATGACATTACCATCAAAATAATTGTACATCACTTCAACAGAACTATAAGTTAAATCCAAAGAAATAAAATAACCATAAAGATGATTAACCTTCAGAAGAATAGGTTTTCTACCACCACTCTTCGTGCTATCACCCTCACCAACCTCATTAACAAGAGATTTATACTTTAACTTATTCAAAATACTAGAAATCGTTGCCTTATTAATCTCAAGATTTTTAGATATTTGAGTACGCGAAATATTATGATGGTTATAAATTTCCCTTAGCACTCTTTTTTCATTATCATTTATATTTAAAATATTTTCCATAATTGCCTACCCCATAAGTTATTTTGAATTTAGTTTATAGTTTATCATGTATTTTTATACCAACTATTTTAACATAAATTAAATTAAACCTTAGAACAACTTAAAACCTCACTTAGGTTATCATCTTCGTTCTTTTATTTTTTTTATTATTTCAATAAATTACGTATTTCCAATATGACGATTTTTTATGCAAAGTCGTTGTATGTTTTTCAAATTTTTGACATTTATGCAATCTAAATAGCCAATTAGGGAATTTTTAACATTTTTTATTTGTTTGATTTTATACTTAATGTATCTTAAATAGAAAGAGGGTATGCATATGGATTTCACTGGTGTTATTACAAGCATTATTGATTTAATCAAGACTTGCATTCAGACTTTCGGTTAATTTTTTCAACTAAAAAACAGAGGAAATATTCAACGACTTGATTGTTTCCTCTGTTTTCTATGTATTGTTGTAAACACAACAATTTTATTTTTTATTCAATATATTTCTCAATTCTTCTATTTCATCTTGTGATAGATCTTCTTTTTCTACAAAGTTTAAGACAAGTGAATTGAAGCCGCCTTTGTATACTTTGTTGATAAAGTTTTTAGATGTTTTATATTTTATATCACTTTCTTCTACTAGAGAATAATATTGAAAAATTTTATTGTCTTTTTTTCGATCTATAAATCCCTTTTTATACAATCTCGTTATAAGTGTACGAATGGTTTTTGGACTCCAGTCCTTTTGCATTTGTATTTCTTCTATTATATTATTCGCACTTGCATATTTTTTCATCCAAATGATATTCATAACTTCCCATTCTGCAGATGATATTTCATACGTTTTATTATCCATTATATTAACTCCATTTCTTTTAAAATACGCTCAGAAATTTGTTGTGCTTTTTCGCCATTCGCATTGTCTTCGCCTTTTAAATGTGTAGCAAAATAATACGTATTATCTTTCGTTTCAACATAACCTACGAACCATCCATTTGCTTCTTTGTGATTCACGATTCCTGTTCCAGTTTTACCTACATATTTATAAGTATCTTTTTGTTTCAAAGTCATACTATTTTCAACTTTTTCAATAGCCTTATTATCAAAATGCATGTTATGTTGTTTCATATTTTTCAACAAATTAACCTGTTCTATTGCAGAAATTTTTAATGAAGATTCATTCCAATAATTTTCATTCCCTGATATTTCTTCATTACCATATTCAATTTGATCTAAATAAGATTTAACCTCATCTTGTCTTAAATGTTTGTTTAAATTTTCGTAATACCAATTTACTGAATATTTCATTGAAGAATTTAAATTTTGATCTTGGTTCCATTCTTTAAATGGATATTGATGTTTATCCCATTGTTGTTCAGTATGATTTAATGAGAGTAAATTTTGGTCGAATGCCATTAACGCTAAATAAATTTTGTAAGTAGAATTAGGTGAATATCGTTGTTTACTTTCTGGTTCATTATAAATAGAATAAGCTTGCTCCCGTTCATTATAAAGCACAAAACTTCCATCAAATCCTTTGAAATACGGAGCTAGTTGATTTAATTTTTTATATGATACATTTGTTTCATATTTGTCTTGTTGAACATGTGCAGATAGTAACGGTGCTTGTATTAAAAGCGATATACTACATACAATATACGCAACAATACGCTTGTTTCGATTAGGTTTAGGCATTGAATCATAAAGTGCAATATACTTAACACGTTCTTTAATATTTGAATTAAAACCTAGTAAATATTGTGCTGCCACATTATTTATGTGCTGAGATTTTAAAATAGAGCATTTTAATATCGATTCACCATAACGTATATGTTCATGGCGATTCAAAATTTTTAAAACGTTTCTATCACATACTTTTTCACAGTCATTGTCCATCATTGTTTTACTTATATATAGTGCAGGATTAAACCAGAATATCATTTTAAAAACAACATAAAGCTGGTTGAATATTAAGTCATGACTTTTCACATGTGATAGTTCATGTAGAATAATATATTCAATTTCTTTGTCATTCATGGTTTCGACTACGACAGTTGGTAGTACAATTTGAGATTTCACTATACCAAATACCATCGGATTATCAATGTTTGAACTACAACTAATTGTTATATGCTTTTTGTAGAACTGCATCTTACTTTGACATACTTTAAGTCGTTCATTAAGATATGGCGATTCCAATGATGAACTCTTAATAATATTAATTTGTCGGAATGCCTTAAACATATAAAATAAGCACAACAAACTACCAAATACCCATATCAAAAGAATCATATACGTTATATTTGAGGTCTCAAACTGATTAACATTAATTGCTAAGTCTTTCGTAACAGATGATTGTTGACCATCTAACATATGACTAACCGAAGAAGTCGTGTCAGATACATTTCGATTCATCATATCTTTTGAAAATGTAAAATTCGATATTTTGTAAAATGGTATTAATGGAATTAACGTGGAGACGAGCACTAATAACCAAATCTTATGTGACATAATATTTTGAGTATATTTTATATAGAGCATTCTCACTAAAAAAATTACACATATCGTGAGCAATGAACTGATTATACTTAACATTAAAAATGATGATAACACCTGCTACACCTCCATATCACAAAAATTATAACATTATTTTGACATAAATACTACGTTTGTAATATACTACAAATGTAGTCCTATGTAAGGAGGATATTGATGAAAAAGATAAAAATTGTTCCACTTATTTTAATAGTTGTAGTTGTCGGGTTTGGTATATATTTGTATGCTTCAAAAGATAAAGAAATTAATAAAACTATTGATGCAATTGAAGATAAAAATTTCAAACAAGTTTATAAAGATAGCAGTTATATTTCTAAAAGCGATAATGGCGAAGTAGAAATGACTGAACGTCCGATAAAAATATATAAAAGTTTAGGCGTTAAAGAAATAAACATTCAGGATCGCAAAATAAAAAAAGTATCTAAAAATAAAAAACGAGTAGATGCTCAATATAAAATTAAAACAAACTACGGTAACATTGATCGCAAAGTTCAATTTAATTTTGTTAAAGAAGATGGTATGTGGAAATTAGATTGGGATCATAGCGTCATTATTCCAGGAATGCAGAAAGACCAAAGCATACATATTGAAAATTTAAAGTCAGAACGAGGTAAAATTTTAGACCGAAACAATGTGGAATTGGCCAATACAGGAACAGCATATGAGATAGGCATCGTTCCAAAGAGTGTATCTAAAAAAGATTATAAAGCAATCGCTAAAGAACTAAGTATTTCTGAAGACTATATTAAACAACAAATGGATCAAAATTGGGTACAAGATGATACCTTCGTTCCACTTAAAACCGTTAAAAAAATGGATGAAGATTTAAGTGATTTCGCAAAAAAATTTCATCTTACAACTAACGAAACAGAAAGTCGTAACTATCCTCTAGAAGAAGCGACTTCACATCTATTAGGTTATGTTGGTCCCATTAACTCTGAAGAATTAAAACAAAAAGAATATAAAGGTTATAAAGATGATGCAGTTGTTGGTAAAAAGGGACTCGAAAAACTTTACGATAAAAAGCTCCAACACGAAGATGGCTATCGTGTCACAATCGTTGACGATAATAGCAATACAATCGCACATACATTAATAGAGAAAAAGAAAAAAGATGGCAAAGATATTCAACTAACTATTGATGCTAAAGTTCAAAAGAGTATTTATAACAACATGAAAAATGATTATGGCTCAGGTACTGCTATTCACCCTCAAACAGGTGAATTGTTAGCACTTGTAAGCACACCTTCATATGACGTGTACCCATTTATGTATGGCATGAGTAACGAAGAATATAATAAATTAACCGAAGATAAAAAAGAACCTCTGCTCAACAAGTTCCAGATTACAACTTCACCAGGTTCAACTCAAAAAATATTAACAGCAATGATTGGTTTAAATAACAAAACATTAGACGATAAAACAAGTTATAAAATCGATGGTAAAGGTTGGCAAAAAGATAAATCTTGGGGTGGTTACAACGTTACAAGATATGAAGTGGTAAATGGTAATATCGACTTAAAACAAGCAATAGAATCATCAGATAACATTTTCTTTGCTAGAGTAGCACTCGAATTAGGCAGTAAGAAATTTGAAAAAGGCATGAAAAAACTAGGTGTTGGTGAAGATATACCAAGTGATTATCCATTTTATAATGCTCAAATTTCAAACAAAAATTTAGATAATGAAATATTATTAGCTGATTCAGGTTACGGACAAGGTGAAATACTGATTAACCCAGTACAGATCCTTTCAATCTATAGCGCATTAGAAAATAATGGCAATATTAACGCACCTCACTTATTAAAAGACACGAAAAACAAAATTTGGAAGAAAAATATTATTTCCAAAGAAAATATCAATCTATTAACTGATGGCATGCAACAAGTCGTAAATAAAACACATAAAGAAGATATTTATAGACCTTACGCAAACTTAATTGGCAAATCCGGTACTGCAGAACTCAAAATGAAACAAGGAGAAACTGGCAGACAAATTGGGTGGTTTATATCATATGATAAAGATAATCCAAACATGATGATGGCTATTAATGTTAAAGATGTACAAGATAAAGGAATGGCTAGCTACAATGCCAAAATCTCAGGTAAAGTGTATGATGAGCTATATGAGAACGGTAATAAAAAATACGATATAGATAAATAACAAAACAGTGAAGCAATCCGTAACGATGGTTGCTTCACTGTTTTGTTATGAATTATTAATAAGTGCTGTTACTTCTCCTTGAAATACAATTTCTTCATTTTCATTGTATGTTGAAAGTGACACTGTAACGAGTCCATTTTCTTTTTTTATGGATTTCTTATTTGTTATTTCAGCGATAACGTACAATGTATTACCCGGATATACCGGTTTAATAAATTTAACGTTATTCATTTGTGTTCCTGCTACAACTTCTTCTCCGTATTTACCTTCTTCTACCCATAATTTAAATGATATTGAAAGTGTATGCATGCCAGATGCAATGATACCTTTAAATCTACTTTGTTCTGCTTTTTCTTTATCTATATGCATATATTGAGGATCAAAAGTTGTTGCAAATTGGATAATTTCTTCTTCTGTAATATGAAGGCTTTTTGTTTTGAATGTTTCTCCTACTATAAAATCATCGTATTTCATATATGTCTCTCTTTCTTATTCAAATTAATTTTTTAGTATGTAACATGTTAAAGGTAAGTCTACCGTCACTGAAACGTAAGACTCACCTCTAACTTTCTATTGAGACAAATGCACCATTTTATCTGCATTGTCTGTAAAGATACCATCAACTCCCCAATTAGCAAGTTGGTTTGCACGTGCTGGTTTGTTTACAGTCCATACGTTCAATTCATAACCCGCTTCTTTTACCATTTTTACTTTTGCTTTAGTAAGTTTGGCATCTTCAGTGTTTACTATTTTAGCATTACAGTAATCTAAAAGTGTTCTCCAGTCTTCACGAAACGAAGTTGTATGGAATATAACTGCTCTGTTATATTGTGGCATGATTTCTTCTGCAAGTTTAACAAGCACAACATTAAAGCTTGAAATGAGCACTTCTTGATTCTGATTTAAGTTTGTTAATTGTTCTTCCACTTGCTTAACCATACTTTTAGAAAGTGCTAGTCCATTCGGTCCAGTAATACCTTTTAATTCTACATTTAAATTCATATTATATTCATTTGCTATTTTTACTACATCATCGAAAGTTGGCAAATGTTCATCTTTGAATTTTTCACCAAACCAAGATCCTGCAGAAGCATCTTTAATTTCATCATAATTCAATTCAGTTATTTCCCCGGATATATTTGTAGTCCGTTCTAAATAATCATCATGAATGATAATCAGTTGTTCATCTTTTGTAATTGCAACATCTAACTCCAACCAGTTTATACCTTCTACTTCTGACGCAGCTTTAAATGATGCAATTGTATTTTCCGGAGCTTTACTAGGTAATCCTCTATGTCCATATACAGTTAGCATATTACCTCTCCTTGCATTTTTATTTTTTTAATTAACGTAACTGTATTATCACATTAATCGCACTTTTATTTCCATTAAAAAGAGATGAATATCATAAATAAAGAAGTCGATAGATTCGTATTGATTATGGAGTTAATCTACGTCTCATCTCATTTTTAAAAAATCATTTATGTCCCAAGCTCCATTTTGTAATCAAGTCTAGTTTTTCTGTACCCCTTATCTGCAATTTTACTTAGAACTGCTTTTAACGTGCCTCTTATCAGCGATTTTGCATGGAATTGCTTTTAACGCACCTCTTATCTGCAATTTTGCCTAGAACTGCTTTTAACTTACCCCTTATCAGCGATTTTGCATGGAATTGCTTTTAACTTACCTCTTATCTGCAATTTTACTGAGAACTGCTTTTAACTTACCCCTTATCTGCAATTTTGCATGGAATTGCTTTTAACTTACCTCTTATCTGCAATTTTACTGAGAATTGCTTTTAACGTACCTCTTATCAGCAATTTTGCCTAGAACTGCTTTTAACGTACCTCTTATCTGCAATTTCACTGAGAATTGCTTTTACTATTCCTCTTATTAGTATAATCTCAGTAAGATTGCGTATAAAAATGAAAATTACAACCGATTTTGTAGTGCTGACGCCTGAGGGAATAGTATGTGTGAGAGACTACAGGCTCGAGCCATACCCCTAGGCAAGCATGCACGTACAAAATCGAAAGATTATATAAAAACGGATATTTACAACCGATTTTGTAAGTGCTGACGCCTGAGGGAATAGTATGTGCGAGAGACTAATGGCTCGAGCCATACCCCTAGGCAAGCATGCACGTACAAAATCGTAAGATAAAAAAATAAGCATATCACTGTAAACTTAAAAAAATCAGTTTAGTGATATGCTTATTTATTTCGAGTTAGGATTTATGTCCCAAGCTCATCAAGCACAATCGGCCACTAGTTTATTTCTCTATCTTATATGTTCTGATATGGTCTTCTATACTGTGTAAGTATACTTTTGAATATGGATCTTGTGTCAATTCACGTTCGAAATCAAATTCTTGATTATCAAATCTGTTAAAGAATGTTTCGTATTCTTCGACTGATAATTGCTCTCTAGATTCTAGCATATTTAAGTGTTTCTCTTTATCTAATGCTTTGTCATATCCTTCAACGATTGAACCACTAAAGATTTCTCCTACTGCTCCTGAACCATAACTAAATAGACATACTTTATCTTCTGGTTGGAATGTGTGGTTCTGTAATAACGAAATTAAACTTAAGTATAATGATCCTGTATAAATGTTACCAACATCTCTATTCCATAATACTGATTCTTGGTAAGCATCCATTAATCTATTTTTGATTGAATCTTCTACGTTTTCGTTTAAAATAGTCTTGAAAGCCTTTTCCCCCATTTTAGTAAATGGTACGTGGAAACAGAATGATTCAAAGTCGTTTACAGTATATCCAGTACGTTTAGAGTATTCATTCCAAACTGTATTAAATGATTCGATATATGCGTCTTTAGATAAAGCGCCATCTACGACAGGATATTTTTCAGAAGTTGGTCTCCAAAAATCGTATACATTATTCGTATATGCTACGCTATCGTCATTTAATTCTAAAATTCTAGGATTATGACTTAGTAATAATGCAACTGCTCCTGCACCTTGTGTAGGTTCGCCACCTGAATTTAATCCGTAACGTGCGATATCTGATGCGATAACAAGAACTTTTTTACCAGGATGGTTTGATAAGAAATCTTTTGCAAGTTGTATTGCTGCAGTAGCAGAGTAACATGCTTCTTTCATTTCTATACAACGCGCGAAAGGTTGAATATTTAATTGATTGTGTATTTCAACAGATGCTGCTTTTGAGTGATCAATTCCCGATTCAGTAGCTACGATTACCATATCGATATCTTTTTTGTCTTGCTCAGATAAAATATCTTGAGCTGCATTAATACCCATTGATATAATATCTTGGCTCACAGGATTAACAGCCATTTTTGTTTGGCCAATACCAATCTTGAATTTATTTGGGTCTACTTCACGAGCTTTTGCCAAATCATCCATGCTAACATAGAAATTTGGGATGTAAAAATCTAATTTATCAATACCTATTGCCATAATAATTTCCTCTCAATATGTTATTTTATAGTTAAATCATATCAAAATAACATATTTAATGACAATTATTAATAAATAAATTTTTTAAGGAGAACATAAACATGAACAAAGTTGTAATAGTTAGTGCTCAAAGAACACCTGTAGGAAAATTCAGAGGAAAGTTGAGTAACTACTCTGCAGTAGAATTAGGGACTGCTGCATTAAAATCTGCAATTAACAAAATTCAACTAGATCCTAATCATATAGAAAACGTTATTTTCGGGAATGTCATTCAAGCAGGTACTGGTCAAAACCCAGCACGTCAAATAGCAGTTAACGCTGGTTTACCTTATTCAACACCAGGTATGACTGTGAATGAAGTTTGCGGTTCAGGTCTTAAATCTATTATTTTAGGTAAACAACTGATCCAACTTGGAGAAGCAAATGTTGTTGCTGTAGGTGGCGTTGAAAGTATGACGAATACACCAGACCTTATTCTTAAAAAAGGTGATTCACCAGTAAAAAGCTTTATGCATGATGGATTAACTGATGTGTTTCATCAAATAGCTATGGGCTTAACTGCTGAAGAAATAGCAACTAAATACGAAGTTACTCGTACACAACAAGATGAATTTGCTATGAACTCTCATTTGAAATCTGACAAAGCAACAAAAGCAGGTAAATTTAACGAAGAGATAGTACCTCTTGAAGATTTAAATGGTGAAACTATGACTTCTGATGAATTAATTAGACCTGAAAGCAATATGGAAGACTTAGCAACTTTAAAAACAATTTTCAAAGAAGATGGCTCTGTTACAGCTGGTAACGCATCTGCTTTAAGTGATGGCGGTTCTGCTTTAATTCTTATGAGCGAAGCATATGCTAAAGAAAATGGTTATACAATTTTAGCTACTTTAGGACAACATGCCGAAATAGGTTGTGATCCATTATACATGGGTTACGCACCTTTTTATGCAGTAGAAGCTTTGTTAAATAAAACTGAAAAAAGTATTGAAGATATTGATTTAGTTGAGATGACAGAAGCTTTTTCAGCACAAAGTATTCCTGTGAAAAAGAATCTCAACATACCAGATGAGAAATTCAACATATACGGTGGCGCGATTGCTTTAGGACATCCACTAGGTTCAACAGGATCTAGACTTGTTACGACACTTACTCATGCGTTGAAGCAAGAAGATAAACATACTGGCATAGCGACTGCTTGTATTGGCGGTGGCCTAGGTATCGCATTAATGATAGAAAAAGGAGCAGGACTTTAATGAAACCTTTAACAAAAGATTTCAGACACTTATCCAGACCAGAAAAAATTAATCAATTAAAAGAACATGGTTGGATTCAAGAACAATCTGAACAAATATTACTAAACAATTCAGAAATAGATAAAGAATTATTAGAGAACTTAATCGAAAATGTAATCGGTCAAGGGACTTTACCAGTTGGCGTATTGCCTGAAATTATTGTGAATGGTAAATCGTATGCTGTTCCAATGATGGTTGAAGAGCCTTCAGTTGTAGCTGCAGCAAGTTATGGCTCTAAATTATTTAACAAGTCCGGTGGTCTAAAAATCATTCAAAGCGACAATATTAAATTAGGTCAAATTGTATTTGATAATGTAACAGACACTACACAATTATCTAAAGACATCCTTGAATTAGAACAAGAAATACACCAAATGGCTGATCAAGTCTATCCATCTATTTTAAAAAGAGGTGGCGGATATCAAAAAATCGAAACTGATGAATTTCCAGAAGAAGGTATGCTGTCATTAAAAGTATATATCGATACTCGTGACGCAATGGGTGCTAATATCATCAATACAATTCTTGAAGGTATTGCACATTATTTAGAAGAACAATTAGACGACACTGATATATTGATGAGTATTTTATCAAATTATTCCACAACTTCAGTTATAAGCATTCAAGGTGAAATCGCTGTATCTGATTTAGAAAAAAGTAATATGAGTGGCGAAGAAGTTGCACATCGTATGGAAAGAGCTTCTGTATTAGCTCATATCGACCCATATAGAGCTGTAACACACAATAAAGGCGTTATGAATGGTATAAGTTCTGTCGTACTTGCTTCAGGTAATGATACAAGAAGCGTTGAAGCTGGTGCGCATGCTTATGCTAGTAAAGATGGTCAGTATAGAAGTTTAACTACTTGGAAATATGATAGAGAAGGACAATGTCTTGTAGGGACAATAGAGCTACCTTTAACACTTGGTATTATAGGAGGTAGCATTGATCTCTTACCGATGTCTAAAGTTACTTTAGATATATTAAACGTTGAATCAGCACAAGAGTTAGCTCATATTGTAGCAGCAGTCGGTTTAGCACAGAATTTCTCTGCATGTCGTGCACTCGTTTCTGAAGGTATACAACATGGTCATATGAACTTACACTACAAATCTTTAGCGATTAAAATCGGTGCAAAAGGTGTCGAAATAAATCTCATAACAGAAGCGCTTAAAAATATGGACAAACCAAATTTAGAAACCGCGCAAGCATTGCTTTATGAAATGAGAAATAATTAAAGATAGTATATAGATACACTATTTATTTCTTAGTACTTATTGACTTTCCGCTCTTGTAAAATATAAGATAGTGGAAGCGAAAAAAGACTAGGAGAACACATCATTATTATGAAAAACAAACTAAGTTTCAAAGAAAATCTATATATAGGGTCATTATTATTTGGCTTATTTTTCGGTGCAGGAAATTTAATATTTCCAATACATTTAGGTCAAACAGCTGGTGCAAATGTTTTTACAGCTAACTTAGGTTTCTTAATTACTGCGATTGGATTACCATTCTTAGGTATTATTGCAATTGGCATTTCTAAGACGAATGGCATATTCGAAATAGCAACAAGAGTAAATACTAAATATGCTTATATTTTTACAATTTTACTTTATTTAGTCATTGGTCCATTTTATGCATTACCAAGACTTGCGACTACATCATTTGAAATTGCTTTTACGCCATTCATTTCAAAATCATCTATCACGTTATATTTATCAATATTTAGTATTCTATTCTTTTTAGTTGCTTGGTTCTTCTCGAAGAAACCATCTAAAATTTTAGAATATATCGGCAAATTTTTAAACCCGATATTTTTAGTATTGTTAGGCGTGCTTATTTTATTAGCTTTCATTAATCCGATTGGTAATATTTCTAGTGCTTCAATTAGTCCTGATTATGAAAACAGCGCATTGTTAAAAGGATTTATAGACGGTTACAATACGTTAGATGCATTAGCAGCACTTGCTTTCGGCATCATTGTTGTTTCAACTATTAAAAAGCTTGGTGTTACAAATCCAAATCACATTGCGAAAGAAACTTTTAAATCAGGTACTATTAGCATCGTGTTAATGGGTGTTATTTACAGTTTGTTAGCATTTATGGGTACAATGAGTTTAGGTCATTTCAAAGCTAGTGAAAACGGTGGTATTGCATTAGCGCAAATTGCTCAATATTACCTAGGTGATTATGGAATAATCCTATTATCATTAATTATTATTGTTGCTTGTTTAAAGACTGCAATTGGCTTAATCACAGCTTTTTCAGAAACATTTACAGACCTATTCCCTAAGCAAAACTACTTAATGTTCGCGACAGTAGTCAGCATTATATCATGTGTATTTGCTAATGTCGGTTTAACAAAAATTATCGAATATTCAACACCAGTATTGATGTTCTTGTATCCATTAGCGATTACAATTATATTGCTAACACTATTTAGTTCATTATTTAATCACTCAACAATCGTTTACCAATTTACAACTTATTTCACAATGATTGCTTCATTTGTAGACGGTATAAAAGCTAGCCCAGAATTCATTGCGAATACTAAATTTGCACATGTAGTCATTACATTTGGAGAAAAATGCTTACCGTTCTTCACTATCGGTATGGGTTGGGTACTACCAGCTGTAATAGGCTTTATTATAGGGTTCATCGTATACAAATTTAAAAAAGAACGTTATACAGCAGCATAATTAATAACTATTTTTATAAAATCTTACGATTTTGTTCGTGCATGCTTGCCTAGGGTATGGCTCGAGCCTATAGTCTCTCACTCATACTATTCCCTCAGGCGTCAGCACTTACAAAATCGTACAAATATTCATTTTTATACAAAAATAAGAGCAGAAATTCAATTTTAATAATGAATTTCTGCTCTTTTTAAAGTTCTAGGATATTTATGTCTTAAGCTCTAATTTGTAATCAAATCTACTTTTATAGATACCCTTATCAGCAGTTTTACTTAGAATTGCTTTTAACACTACCCTTATCAGCAATTTTGCCTAGAACTGCTTTTAACGCACCTCTTATCAGCAATTTTGCCTAGTACTGCTTTTAACACTACCCTTATCAGCAGTTTTGCCTAGTACTGCTTTTAACGCTAACCTTATCAGCAGTTTTGCCTAGTATTGCTTTTAACACTACCCTTATCAGCAATTTTACCTAGTATTGCTTTTAACACTACCCTTATCAGCAATTTTACCTAGAACTGCTTTTAACGCTAACCTTATCAGCAGTTTTGCCTAGTATTGCTTTTAACACTACCCTTATCAGCAATTTTACCTAGTATTGCTTTTAACACTACCCTTATCAGCAATTTTACCTAGAACTGCTTTTAACGCTAACCTTATCAGCAGTTTTGCCTAGTATTGCTTTTAACACTACCCTTATCAGCAATTTTACCTAGAATTGCTTTTAACAATACCCTTATCAGCAATTTTACCTAGTATTGCTTTTAACACTACCCTTATCAGCAATTTTACTTAGTACTGCTTTTAACGCACCTCTTATCAGCAATTTTGCCTAGTACTGCTTTTAACACTACCCTTATCAGCAATTTTACTTAGAATTGCTTTTAACACTACCCTTATCAGCAATTTTACCTAGAACTGCTTTTAACGCACCTCTTATCAGCAATTTTGCCTAGTACTGCTTTTAACGCTACCCTTATCAGCAATTTTACCTAGAACTGCTTTTAACACTACCCTTATCAGCAATTTTGCCTAGTACTGCTTTTAACACTACTCTTATCAGCAATTTCACCTAGAAATGCTTTTAACGTACCTCTTATCAGCAGTTTTGCCTAGAAATGCTTTTAACACCACCCTTATCAGCAATTTTATTTACTATAAGGTTGTCTTCCCATTACAAACTTTAATACATGGAATTCTTTTAATAATATGCCTACGCCTAAACAACATCCTACGATAAAGAGTAAGGATACTGGTATGAATATAATTGTTTTTTCTTGGAATATGCTTGTGTATTGGAATATATATTCAAGTATGATTGGATGTAATAAATATATAAAGAATGAATACATACTTAGGATCTCGACTGAGTTATACATAAATGTTTCAAATTGCGAACTGAAATTGATTAGTAGTAAAAATGCAAAACTAATATATAGTAAAATGCGATAATCCATACTACTTACCATCCAGTAATCGTGATCTCCTACTAATTCAAAAGTTAAATATGCTGCTATTGTTAAAAATATAATTAATGCGATGTTTTTACTTACAAAGTATTTTATTTTAGCGTAATTATGCCCTAAATATGAGCCTAAGAAGTAGTAGAATATCCAACCAACGATAAATGTTTCGGGACTAAATGGATAATATGTCTCCACAAATTTCGTTACGCTGTCTATATTTTGATGACTATATAAATAGACTGTGTTGACGATAAATGCAATGATGAGACTCCATTTTGAATACAATATTTTAGAGTTAATTCGATAAATCAACCAGTTTAATAAGAAGAACTGAATTATGATAATAATGAAATAACCATACCAATTACCTTGAATAACATTCTCTAAAAATTGTTTTAGAAATGAATTATTTAATTTAAGGCTTTCAGAATAACTATAAAATGCACCCATAATAAGATATGGTAGTAAAATGAATTTTAAGCGTGATTTTAAATATCCTGGCTTTAGTTTCTCGTCATAATTTAAAGTTGTTAATAGCTGAGATAATATAATAAATGAAGGTGTCCCGATGATTAATATCATTCTAATCCAATATAGTACTTGGATTTGATTATCATCTGGTTCGTTTGTATTACTAAATTCTGTCAGGACATGCGTTAACACGATCAATAAACAGAGAAATGTTCTTAAATATATAAATTCTATGCGTCTTCCTTTATTCATGATTAAATCCTTTCCAGTTTTTAACGAGTTTGTTAAAGGCATCATCACTTACCATAACTCTTGGAATTATATAGTTGTCATTGTCTGCAACTACTGCTTTTTCTTTCAAAGTAAACCCATATTTGATTGAAGTGTCTGCTTTAAGTTGATCAACTACTTCATCACTCATTTGACCATATGGATATGCAATAGCGCGTGTATTACCATCTAATTCGTCTTTAATATATTGTGTGCTTTTATTCATATCTTTCTTAATACCTGTTGTTTCAGCTGATTTAATAAGTGTTGATGTCTTCTTTTTCATTGAATGCATATTATGTGTATGTGATGCAAAATCCCACAATCCACTGCGTTTCATTTTTAACAATTCTTTTTTAGACGAAAGACTAATATTGTGAAAATCATCAGACCCTACTTTACCTGTTATGACAAATCCTGTAGCGTGTACATCGTATTTTTTCATAAGTGGGAAAGCATTGTCGTATATACTTTCATCCATGTCATCAAAGTTGATCCAAACACAATTTTTAGGGAATTTGCCATCTTCTTTATATTTTATAAACTCATCTAAAGTGACAAAGTGAGCTTTATGTTCTTTCAACCACTTAATATGTGATTCAAATTCTGTATCTGTAACACTGTAAATTTTCAATTCTTTACTATTTGAGAAAGCGGATAATAATTTATCAATCCATGTATCTTCTCTAACTCTATGATAATTTAATGCTAGACAGCCATTTTCTTCTCCACCCAATGATTTCTTTTTAGCAAAAGTAACGTCATCATGTGGATACAAAAATATACATAACAAAAAAACGATCATAAATCGTTTACATTTCATCATAAGGTAATACTCTCTTTCTTTTAACATTAAAGATAAAAGTACACATTAAATAAATAATGATGATTGCTGACCCTATCATGAAATAGCTAAAGATTGTAAAGATATCACCTTTGTCAATATTTAAAATCACTCTTACCATTTGGATAAAATGATTATTGTAAGGTAATAACGACCCAACCATTACAAATAAAACTGTTACACAATATAACCAAAGTATTGTTGATGCTATAAATACGATTGTTTCTCTATAAATATTTAATCTTGATTTGACTCTTTTAAGTTCCCTCTGTCTGGACTTGTCCATGTAGCAAACTCTCCTTTTTTACGTTTTAGTGCTTTTGGAAAAGCAACAATCACAACTAACGCATTGATTATCCAATAAAATGTTGGATACCAACTTAAGAAAATAACAAACAAATTATTTTTGCGCTCATACCTACTATCAATCATTAATGAAAGTGTAAATTGTATAATGTTAACGAATGTAAGTAAGAAGGCAGAAAGTAGAAAAATGTTTAATTGATAATCGTAAAAATAATAATCCAAGAAGTTTAACTGGAGAAGTGTGTACGCTAGTATGACAACTATTCCATACACCCAAACTACAGAGAGAATTTGTTCAAGAAATAGTAACCATAATGAAACATTACGTACTTTTAGCATGTTTTTAAAATCTCTTAATATAACTTCGTGCCCTCCTTGAGACCACCTTACTCTTTGTTTCCAAAGTCCATTAAATGTCTCCGGTACAAGCATCCAACATAACGCTCTTGGTTCATATTTAATTTTGTAACCTGATAAATGAAACTTCCATGACACAGCAATATCTTCTGTAATCATATCTGTATCCCAGAAATCATTTTTCTGTAATGCTTTTTTGTTAAATAACGAGAATACACCAGATATTGTATTAACATATCCATTTATTGTTTGTGCTCTTTTAATACTTCCAATCATACTTGCATATTCAATCGTTTGAATCTTGCCTAACAATGTAGACTTATTACGAATACGTGGATTACCTGTCACTGCACCGATTGAAGCGTCATTGACTAAACTTTCAATCATATAATAAGGTGCATCGTCATCGATAATTGTATCTGCATCCACACACATCAAATATGGATATTTCGCAAGTTTAGCTGCAACATTTAAAGCATTTGCTTTTCCTTTATTCTCTTCTAAATTGATGAATTTGATGTGATATTCATCTTCTAGCTTTAACAGTTCTTCTTTCGTGTGATCCGAACTACCATCATTAACGGCGATAATTTCTTTCAGTGGAAAAGATAACCCATCTAAATTCTTAATCGTGTCCGCTATTGTCTCGGCCTCGTTATAACAAGCTATAATAAACGAGATACCTTCTGACGGATGGTAGTTAATATTTTTACGCTTTAAACGCCTTTCGATAAAAATATAATAAATTAATGTCCCAATTATCCAAAAAATCGACATAGTAATGGGATAAGCAATAAAAAACATCAATAATAATTCCATAATTTTCCTCCTAACTAACGACCGGTAGTTTGTCAGATAATTATATCATCTTATTTAAAAAAGGCAATGCGTAATTTATTGAGTGAAATGTAAACGCTATACCAGATGATTTTTAGCTGATTTTGATGTATAGTTATCCATATGAAATAAAGGAGGCAATGGCAGTGAATAATACATCTGAGAAACTTATCCAAATAAGTATGAGAACCTTTTCTGAGAAAGGTTATTATGGAACATCACTAAATAATATTGCCAATGAATTAGGTGTCAAAAAATCAAGTTTATATAACTATATAAAAAGTAAAGACGACCTTTATGGGATATGTTTAGAAAAGTGTATGAAAAAAGGACTAAGCTTAATTGAAAACATTAATACACAATCAGATAATTTACATGAAGAACTTCTCTCCTTTCTTCGAAGATATATATATGATTCTGATTATATGGTGAAATTCTATTTACAATTATCATTTGCGCCATGTAACTTCACAAAAGATATAGAAGAATATAACGATAAATTTGCTGTCGTCTTTAGTGATAAATTAAGACAAATACATTCGTATAATCAACTAAAAATAGATCAAGACGATTTCGTGTTATTTGTTAATATGTTTGTAAACGGTTGGCTTTATAAAAAAGCCTTCGTACAATCAGCGACAACCCCGAAAAAAATTATAAAAGAATTCGAACAACAAGCTAATTTGTTGCTAAATAGTATCCAAAATTAAGAAAAATAAATACATTTTTTTATTACCGCATTCACAACCAAATAAACACATGACTTAAGTTTTGATTATTTGATGTGTAAAGAGGCTGGGACAAATTAATTTGTCCCAGCCTCTTGTCATTATATTTACTCTTAACTGATGAAGTGCTAACTAACAACCCGCTCATATATGATTATTTTATATAAATAAGATAATTTAAATGATGAATTTAAATACATTTGTGGTTAAATTTGTTTTCAAAACCTTTTGAATTATGTATAATTTGATTTAAAAAGAAAAGATGAAATAACTTTTTAAAAATTTTTAAAGTTTTTATTTACAGTTTTTGTTAGAAGTCTATAATTTTCGGGTATTACAATTATAGAATTTGTAGAGGAAGAGGTTTAACAATGGTCATGAAACATGGGAAAGACTATTACGAAGATATTAGTGATGATTTATTATATGTGTCTCAAAAAATTAATCAAAAAATTTCTGATGATGTATACAACTTGTCAGAAGAATTAGACACAATAAAAGAAATTATAGAAAGGTTGGAATCCCCATCAGATTAATTTATGAAAATTTTTTACTATAACTATTCCCATCATTTTTGGGAGTAGTTATTTTTTTATATACATTTCAACTTATTTCACGAACTGAAATAAGCTTTTATTAACGGTATTTCTTGGTTAATCAATTCTGTTTGTGACATATTCAATGCATCTTCTCCCCAAAATGATAAGGCTGATCCTTTCACGTTGTCACTGTCTACTTCTTGATAAGGTTCATTAGTGTAGAAAAACTTATTATATGCATATGCCCAACTTATGTAATCAGCTTGTTCTTCGATATCTGCATTAGTAAATTGATTCGATGGTAAAAAGTATAATGAATAAAAGTTATAATTATATATTTTGAAATCATATTCCGCGAAATCTTCTACAGTTAAATCTGATTTACTGTTTTCATTTTGTTTCCAATATAAAATTGAGAACGTATCATTTAAAGACTTAATCCCTTCATGCGAAATCATATCGTTCCACATTTGAGGCTCATAACCTTGCCCTGCAGCGTAACTTCCAATGTTATTCATATAACTTATAAAATCACTTTGGTAAGCACCCCCGCCTGGCACTTCATCTCCACCTAATACTATTCTTTGCTGGCCATTATATTTTGGTTGATTAAATAATGTTGTTATTTCACCTATGTGTCGCTTACTTATAGCTAAAGCTTTATCATTTGAGAAAAAATCAAACGTATTATCACTATAGTCACTAATAATTTGATTATACAAATCTTTATCCTCATTCTTTATCAATGATAAAAGAGCTTTTGAATGGGAAGGAAAATCAATATCTGGAACTACCATTACATTCAACTCATTGCTGTATGCTATAAGTGATTTTATTTCTGCTTTTGTTAAATAATTTTCATTTGGAATACCTTGATGCGAGAAATAATCTGACTCGATTGCATAATTTTCATCATCAGAAAAATGCAATTGAAGATATTGTCCATTATTTTCATGAATAGTATCGACTATTTGTTTTAAGGACTCTAATGAGTATTCTTTTCTAGCAATGTCTACCGAAACACCTTCTTGAATACTTTCTGCACTTACATCTTTAAATGAAAAAGCAGTGCTAAATAAAAAAGTTATAACAAGTGCAAAAATAAATTTCATATAGCCACCTATTTTCTATAGTTTGTAGAGACTGCGTTGAATATGAAACATATAATAAATGAAATAAAATATTTTTAAAAAATCAGCAAACTAAATATAATACTAGTATAATGTTTTTACAATAATCAAAAATATGCAATATAATGTTCTTGGTATAGAAGTTCCCCGCTAATCCTAAAATAAACATATATAATAGAAGAAATTCGTATGAAATAACCGATTTTCGTTAGCATATTACCTTTTAAATAAAGTAATTTGTTTTTCCGATAAAATATAAAATATAGATTAACTACAGGTTGTATATTTTATAAGTTTGTTATGTAGCATATATAAGCGATTTTTAATAACATGAATATGAGAAACTACTGACAAGGGAGATAAAGAACATGAAGATATCAATTTTTGGTGCAACAGGAAGAGTTGGTCAAGAAATATTGGATCATGCACTTAACGACGGACATGACGTGACAATATTAGTTAGAAATAAAGAAAAAATAGCACACACACATAAACACTTAAATATTATAGAAGGAAATGCCTTAAATAAACGTGATGTGGAAGAAGCAATACAAGGAAATGAAGTAGTGATAAGCGCGCTAGGTACAGATGGTTCAACAACATTAACAGATGTTATGCCGATGATTATTGAAGAAATTGAACAAGAAGGCATCCGTCGCATCATCACAATAGGAACTGCAGGAATATTACAAAGTAAAACAGAAAGTAACCTGTTACGCTATCAATCAAACGAATCAAAAAGAAAAACTACACGCGCTGCAGCTGAGCACCATAAAGTGTATGAGCTGTTAAATCAATCTTCACTAGATTGGACAATTGTGTGCCCAACTTATTTACCAGACGGAGAACGGATTGGTAAATACCGCGTTGAACAAAATTATTTACCAGATAATGCTGTGAAAATATCCGTACCAGATACAGCAGACTTCGCTTATGCTCAAATATCGTCAGATGAATATATTAAAGCACGCGTTGGCATTGCATATTGATCATAGATTTCAATTAGAATATCGCGTTTCGCATTTTCGGGTCGATAATTTATTTTATCGGCCTGTATTTTGCGTTTCTGGACCGCTAATTTATTTTATCGGTCCGTATTTCTCGTTTCTGGACCGCTAATTTATTTTATCGGTCCGTATTTCTCGTTTCTGGACCGGTAATTTTATTTATCGGTCCGTATTTCTCATTTCTGGACCGCTAATTTATTTTATCGGTCCGTATTTCCCATTTCTGGACCGGTAATTTTATTTATCGGTCCGTATTTTGCGTTTTCGGGTCGCTAATTTATTTATCGGCCTGTATTTCATGTTTTACTTCCATCCCACTAGAATGTTTCATATGAAACAGTTCTAGTGGGATTTTCTTATTCTATTTTAGTCAAATATGACTAAACATAATATAAAAAGAATACTCAATATAATAGCTTGCAATTATTTTTTATTATTACCTTTCATTGACAAAATACTCAAACATTTTATAATTGAGAATGTTTCTCACTATAAAATATATAAATTATAAAGGAAGTTGATTTTTTTGGAAATTGTTGCTAACGATTACATTCAAGATATACATAATTATTTTCAAGATTTCACTGTGGAAGATATAGAAATTCTATACAAGAAGGCTTACGACGAAGTTATTGGTCGTGTTAATCAACTTGCTAAATTTGAACATATTGATCAAGACTCTATTTTTAAAGATGCCCGTATTGTGAATGAAATTCGCAATTCTATTCGCAATTTAACGTTGAGTTATATTCAATTTGAACAAGACCATAACCAATATGCTAAGAAATATCATAATATTTTTGAATTTGTTGAGAATGAAGCACTAACTGAGGTCTTTTTTGAACAAAGTGTAACTGAGGGACATCCTTTTCATCCTATGACTAAGACCAAATTAGGTTTAGATATAAATGAGGTAATTAAATATTCTCCTGAATTTCGAAATTCAGTAAAAGTTATTCCTGTATTATGTGACGCGACAATCGTTAATGAAGTCCATACGACTCAAACTAATGAATTAGATAAATTTAAGCAGAGGGTTCATGAATACTGTCAGTCTCATCAAATACAGCTTAAAGATTATTCGTTACTGTTTATTCACGAATGGCAACTCGAATACTTCATGAGACCACAGTTTGAAGACTTGTTCACGAATCAATTTATGATACCTTTATACGATTTAGCTGTTGAAAGTAGTCCGCTATTATCATTTAGAACTTTAGATGTTGCAGAGCTGAATTGTATTGTTAAGACGGCAGTCAATGTACAAGCTACAAGTGCAGTTAGAAATGTCTCTCCCGCTTCTATCCACAATGGCATTGTACTTAGTGAAGCTGTTGAACGTATATACCGTGCAAATGGATATCATAAGAGTTATATCCAACGAGACTTATCTGGCGCTTATTTAAATGTTAATCAAGAGCATGCCAATAAATGTAGTTATATGTTGAGAGAACGTATACCCCATGATACTAATAGCCATCATTTAGTATGTGGTAGCCTTATTACTAAAAGTTTCATTACTAAGAAGCATATATTGATTGAATGCATTGAAACGATAATGAACGCTCAAAATGTATCATTCGAATCTGCTGGTGAGCTATTCTTAACTGAATACGCACATATTTTGTTAGAAGCTACTTATCGATTAATTTTAGAAGAAGGCATTAGTTTAGAGGCACATATGCAAAACAGTACTGTTGTAATAAAAGACGGCATGCCTATCTCTATTTATGTTAAAGACTTTGGTGGTGTAAGACTATTTGATCGAGATATAGACATTGATTCTTCTACTGGATTAATCACTGATTCATTTGAAGATTTATTATCCGTATTCTCTCACTCAGTACTTTATAATCACCTATTCCAACTGATACAAGTATTGGAATCTTACGGTTATAAAAGTGAAGAAGGCTATACGATTATTCGAAGTATAATTGCTGAACATCACGAACATTGTGCACCTGAAATAAATATTTTAGAACAACCCGCTTTCAATATTAAATCATTATTAAAAATGAGAATTTTCTCTGAAGGTTACGACTATCAATATACAAAAATTAATAATCCGTTATTCATGGAGGACAAATAAATGCGTTGGACTAACGAGGTATATGCAAATACAGAAAAATACGAGCGCCATTACATCGAACAATGTATACAAGATAGCATTACGATCACATTCAAGAAATTATTAACTTGTTTGTATGAAGAAGTCACACATCCCATTACACGTGTAGAAACAGTAAATGATATCTCAGTATTATATATTAGCGATCGTATATACATCACTTACGATTCACGCAATCATCATATTCAAATAATTGAAGGTGAGACTACGCTTAATATACATGATCCACTTGAATTGATAAATTGGCTTAATCATCACAGCAATGACGCATTTAACTATCATAAATTACTTGTTGAAATAGAAAATCATCTTATCAATCAAGCAATGAGTTTCATTCACTGTTCGCATACACCTAAAAGTGATCATCCATTATTACACAGTGAACAGTATGTCATTACAGGACATAATATACATCCATGTGCTAAGACAAAATTAGGACTATCTTTCAAAGAAGTCATGCAATATTCACCCGAATATAATCAAGCTTTCAAACTTAACTGGTTATTCGTTAAAAAAGGATTACTTTATAACAATTTAGAAACATCCGAAATGAATACAATAGCAGAATTTAGTGGCTATACGGGATTAATTCCAGATGGTTATGACTTAATACCTGTTCATCCTTATCAATACGAACATGTTATACCTAATGTTTATCATGAAGAAATTCAATCCAAAGAAATTATCCCATTACAACATAAAGGTGGTTTAGTTAAAAGTACTTCATCATTCCGAACTGTCTGTCCATTAGATGCCATTACACCCATTATTAAACTGCCTGTAAATTCACAAATGACTTCAACGATACGTTCGATAAGCAATAATAGTATTATTAATTCTAAAATTATTGGAGAATATTTTAAATTAATATATAAGACTGACAAACGTCTAAATGATATTAGTTTGCCTGTTTTAGAATATGGCGGTATGACTTACATTCACGAACAAGAAGATAAACAACGTAATTTATCATTTATCCTACGAGAAAATAACACGCAATACTTACAAACACAATCATTGCTTTATACTGCCACATGTTTATTTGAATTTAACGAAAATAACAAAAAAGTTTACATCGATGTTATTGAATCAGCTCGCGAAACGCAAACACCAATCGATTGGTTCGATCAATATACTTCGATATTAGTTGAGACTGCCCTCACACTTATGACGAAATATGGCATTGGCTTAGAAGCACATCTGCAAAATATGTCATTTGAATTTATTCACGGTGTCCCTACTCGTTTACATGTAAGAGACTTTGGCGGTCTACGTATTGATACGAGTCGCGTTCCCGAATGGTTAAAATTAAGCGATGCTTTAACAAACGCTACAACGGATAGCATGTACGAAAAAGTGCAAAACACTTTAATTAGCAATCATTTAAACACGCTCGTTCATCATTTTAGCGAAGATTTTCATTATGATAAGAAACAATTATGGCATCGTATTAATCGTAAATTCAAAGCTGTATTTGAAATGTTAAAAACTCAAAACAGAGAACATACTGAAGCAGATATAAAAGCATTCTACACAGAGACTATAAACGAAAAAGCATTGTTAACGATGCGCATATCAAATGATAAACAAGATATTTATGTACAAAGAGCAAACCCGCTCTTAATGAATGATGAAGTTAAAATTTAATTCTTATCATCGTTTTATAAGTTCTCAGTGTATCGCTCGAACGATTGATTGGGTAGATATTATTGCGTTAAATTGGATTACGTTGCAGCTAATGGGAAGTGCCATCTATATCGCTTATATTAACTTTGCAAGATTAATGCCACAGTTAGCCTTTGCGTTTATTATTGGTAAACTCATCGACACCGTTAGCTCAACAAAGTTAATGTATATCATCCATATATTTAATATGTTGTTAACGGTAAGTGTAGTTTGTGCATTTTGGCAAAAATGGAATATTTATATCATTCTATTTATCATTATGGTGCGGTCCTTCTTCCAAGCAATTGATACGATTCAAAGGAATGCATTGATTCAAAGTTTCGTGTCACCTGACCGCTTGCATAAAGCTATCAGTTTAAATGCATTAATATTAAATCTTGCGAGATTGATTGGTCCATTTCTTGGTGGTTTATTATTAGCACAGTTGAACTCGAACGTCGTCTTATCATTGCCGATACTAGGAAGTTTAATGGTCATATTACTCAATCAAACTTTACCTGAAGTACATCATCAAAAGAAAGCAAAACATAAAATATGGTCATACTTAAGATCTCAACCAGTTATCATACTGCTGATGTTATCAAGTATGTTCTCAATGTTGTTTGGCTTTTCTTATACGATTATTCTACCTAGTATTGTAGACGAACAATTTGGTAGTCGCACGATGATTTATTCACTCTTTACAGCAATGATTGCAGCAGGTTCTATTATCATATTGCTGATTTTTATGCATTCAAAAGACATGAACAGTATAAAAAGTTTAAAACTATGGACTGTTATATTTATCATCACGATTGTATTACTCATGTTCATAAAAAATATTTATTTATATGCTGCGGTCCTATTATTAATGGGCTTCGCATCACAAGCCTTTAGAACAACTAATAGAATTCTTGTACAACAACATGTAGAAGCTAAATATAGAGGCTCTGTATTATCTATTTCCATGATGGATAAAGGATTCATCCCGCTCGGTGGTATTTTACTGAGCTTTATATTCGAACAGTTCAACATACAAATTGTTTATATCACAATGATTTCTGGACTGCTCTTAACACTCATTTGCGTCATGCTCATGATAAATAAGGAGAATCAATATGAACAGAATAGCTAAGACACTCGATGACCCAAATCATGATTATTATATTTACGATTTAACAGAATTAAAAAATAGAATCAATTGGATAAGGTCTGTTACTAAACATGATATTTATTATGCCGTAAAGGCGAACTCAAATCTCAAAATTTTAGAAACGCTTTTACCTTTTGTTTCAGGATTTGAGGTTGCCTCTTCAGGTGAAATTGAAAAAGTAAGATCGCTTTCTTCAGACATTCCCATTATATATGGTGGTCCAGTGAAGACTAAGAGACACTTAGAATATGCATTAGAAGAACATGTAAAGTCTATTCAAGTAGAAAGTCTATTTGAACTAGATTATTTAAAAGATTTACTTAAAGATTCTAACCAAACTATTGAAGTGATGATTCGAATTAATTTAAGCAATATTAAATCTACAGCAAAGTTGAAAATGGCAGGTGTTCCAACACAATTTGGCATGCCCTACAGTGATATCAATGAAGCCATGCAAATCTGCAAAGAAACGAAGGGTATCACATTCACTGGTTTTCATTTTCATTCAATGAGCAATAATTTAGATGAGGATGCACATGTAACATTCATAGAAAGTGCAGTCGAATTTACAAATCAATATAAAGCACATTTACCTGAAGACTATTCCATCAATGTAGGTGGAGGTATTGGTATAGATTATGATGAACAAAAGCTGTTTGACTTTGACTACTTTGCAACACGTATTCACCACTTACCTCGCTTAACATTTGAATTAGGTCGTTTTGTTACGGGACCAATTGGTTATTATGCAGCAAATGTATTTGATATTAAATCCATGCATGACAAGACATTTGTATTATTAAATGGTGGTACAAATCATTTCAGATTTCCTAAAGCATGGAACCATCATCAGCCTTATGAAATTTTAGAATCCAAAGATACAATTGATAGAACTAAATCAATCATTGATGATACAGTCGTATTTGCAGGTAAATTATGTACCCCTAATGACGTATTCGGCCAACCTTATAAAATTAACCATATAAAAACAGGAGATTGGGTCGTGTTTAAATACGCTGGTAGCTATGGATACGACATCAGTCATTTACAATTTTTATCTCATGAACTACCTGTCATACGCTATATTTAAGCACAACTATACACAGATTTCGTATATCCGAGTTTTATGGTATATTTATCACCATGTTCAGTATTTTAGTTCGAATATATACATAGGTTAGAATCACAATCAAATTTTATATTGACAAAAAAAGGAAATATTTTATAATTGATAATGAAAATCATTATCATAAATTTGACTTAGAAAGAGGTAAAGCAAATGAGAAGACTTTTATCATTATTATTAGTTTTAGTTGTAATGCTTGCAGCTTGTGGTAGTAAGCAAGAGGAATCTTCAAGTAAAGATACGCATGAAGTTAAACATGCTATGGGTACAACTAAAGTGCCTAAAGATCCTAAACGTGTTGTAGTCTTAACAAATGAAGGTACTGAAGCTGTTGTTTCAATGGGCGTTAAACCAGTTGGAGCTGCTAATTCATATACAGGTAATCCTTGGTATAAACATTTAGAAAAGAAATACAAAGGTATTGAGCCAGTTGGTGGAGAAAGTGAAATCAACTTAGAAAAAATCGCTAAATTAAAACCAGATTTAATTATCGGTAATAAATTCAGACAAGAAGCTCAATACAAGAAGCTTTCCGAAATTGCTCCGACAGTATTTTCAAACGAATTACGTGGAGATTGGAAAGATAACTTCAGTTTATATGCAAAAGCTTTAAATAAAGAAGATAAAGGTAAAGAAGTTCTAAGCAATTATGATAAACATGTAGAAAAAGCTAAAAAAGAAATTGGTGATAAAGCAAATTCAGAAGTTTCAATGGTTCGCTTTATGCCTGGAGACGTTAGAATATACCATAAAGATACATTCTCTGGTGTGATCTTAGATGAGTTAGGAATTAAACGTCCTAAAGGTCAAGATAAAGATGACTTTGCTGAAAAAGGTGTTACGAAAGAACGAATGAAAGCAATGGATGGAGACTATATCTTCTACTTCACTTTCCAAGAAGATGATAAGAAAGTATCTCAGTTAGAAAAAGAATGGATAAATGATCCAGCATTTAAAGACTTAGAAGCATCTAAGAAAGGTCATGTCTATAAAGTAGATGACGCTGTTTGGAACACTTCTGGTGGTGTGTTATCTGCCAATATGATGATTGACGATTTAAAGGAAAAGCTAAGTGAAAAATAAATACCTTTGGTGGTTTCTCCTATTCACAGGATTGTTTATCTTACTATTCATCTTAAGTATGATGCTCGGTTATAAACATTTCAGCTTTTTAGATATATGGCATCATTATATCAACGGAGAAACAATTAAAGATCAACGTGTACTCACACATTTAAGACTACCTCGCGCAATTTTGGGCGGGGTTGTCGGTGTTTTAATGGGTATTAGTGGTGTAATGATCCAAACCATTACCCGTAACCCATTTGCAAGCCCTGGCATCATGGGTGTTAACAGTGGTGCGAGTTTAATGGTAGTAATTGCTACTGTTGGATTCGGTATGAACGGTGGATTTCAATTAGCATTTATGGCTTTCATCGGTACAATCATTATTGCAACACTAATCATTTTAGCAACAACCTTACCTTACAAACCGTTTAATGCAATGGAATTAACTTTATTCGGCGCGAGCATTAGTGCATTTTGTATGGCAATTACACAAGGTTTGCTTATTTATAATGAATCAGCAATAGAAGAATTAATATATTGGTTAAATGGTTCTGTTGCTAATAAAAATATCAATATTTTAATCTATATTTGGCCATTCATTGTTGGCGGATTAATCATTGCTTTATACATGGCTAAACCACTCAATTTATATATGTTGAGTGATGATGCACTGAAAGGTCTTGGAGCTAAAATATTAACCATTAAAATATTTACAATGATTGCAGTTGTCCTTTTAAGTGGTACCGCAGTTGCATTAGCAGGGCCGATTTCATTTATAGGTCTTATTACACCACACGTTGCAAAATTGATATGCAAGTCACATAACCACTTTATCGTCATACCATTATCAGGTATATTAGGTGGCTGTCTTCTATTACTAAGTGATATTTTGAGTCGATATTTACTCATGCCGAGAGAACTTCCTGTAGGTATTACAACAGCACTGATCGGTACACCAATATTCATTTATTTAATTCTTAAACGTAAGGAGTTAACAGAATGAAGAAATTAATCACACTAATCATAATGCTCATGTTAACTACTATACTTACGCTCATGTTAGGAGATAGTTTTATCGCGCCACAAAATGTATTAAGCGGCCTCTTTAAATTAGGAGATCCTTATACAAATCTTGTTATTAATACATTAAGACTGCCAAGAGTCTTACTCGCAATCGTAACAGGTGCAGCCCTCGGTATCGCAGGGTGCGTCTTACAATTCATCACTAAGAATCCTTTAGCATCACCAGATGTCATTGGTATATCACAAGGTGCAAATGTTGGGTCTTTAATGTTTTTAATAGTGTTAACAACAAGTACAGAAGCGTTATTATTACCCCTTACTTATCAACCGATATTCTCTATGCTAGGAGCTGTCATTATTACAGCACTATTGTACTTTTTAGCTTTAAGAAAAAGTTACAAACGAGACCGTTTAATCTTGATAGGTATTAGTTTTAACATACTTTGTCAGGCAATTGTTATGTTCTTAATTTTGACTTCAAATAAACGTAGTGCCCAAGCACAAATATGGATTACAGGTTCAGTACATCAAGCAGAATATAATCAAGTTATGATAGTAGGAAGTATATTACTCATCGTAATGTTTATACTGTTGTACTATGCAAGATCATTTGATGTACATTATTTAGGAAGAAACTTGTCATTTGCATTAGGTAATCCTTATCAATACATAACCGTCATTGCCCTCATTTCAATGAGTATCTTAATAGGTATATCGATGAGTTACGTAGGTGGCATACAATTTGTCGGATTAATCGCACCACATATTGCAATGAGACTCGGAGGACATCAATTTAGAAATCGCTTGTTATATAGCGCAATCATTGGTGCAATCATTATATTATTGAGTGACTTAATAGGAAGAACCATCTTCTTACCAAAAGAAATCCCAGCAGGAATATTCACAGCACTCATCGGTTCACCATTCTTTATGTATTTGTTAATCAAAAGTAGAAAATAATATAAAAACGAAGAGAATGGGACAAAATAGTTGTCTCAGCCTCTTCGTTTTTTGTTGTATATGGATAGAATGCTGTGGATCTAGGTAAATCTATCCGAATCGCACGAAGACTCTATTTACTAACTAGAATCCTGAGACATTGACTTGTCATAATAGTGTTTAATAAGTATAGAAATAACATATGCCCAAATATCCAAATAACATGTTCATTTAAGCTATATTCAAACATATCCCTTACTGACAATTTTATAAGAAATGGATACAAAATAGTGAAAGTGATTAATAATATTATAAAAAATAGCGGTTTTAAATTAATGTAATTAACATAAATAACAATAGTGAGGATTACTATGATTAAAGTAGTTAAGTAATGGTAGCTCAACTCTTCTATCAAAGTCATATTTTCATAATTCCTTATAAAATCTACGTTTAATAACACGTCAGAAGTATGAAAATTTGTTATTAAATCAAGAATTAAAAACAAAAAATATATAATAAGTGTAAGTATTAAACTTATAATTAATGGCGTTATGATTAAACGTGTTTTACTCATTCACACATCTCCTATACACAAAACAAATTTTTAAGTCATTACATATTTATCCTCTCACCACTACACTTTTTTAGTCTCTTACTATTTCATTCAAAATTTCTATTTGTTTGTCTCTTTCTTTTATAATTGAAGAAAGATTATTGTCATTTTTTAAATTGATTACGCGTATTGCATAATCTTGTATCTCCATATTTTCAGCTCCAATTTGTATCTACCTTTCTTATTTATAAAGTTCTTGGAAGGTTTGTTATCACTATTTACTGTAAACCATGATTGTTGTTATTGAACAATAAAATCACTAATAAATCATTCCACTATATACCTGCATGGGGTATATGATATACTATGATTATTAACTAATTATTTTAAAATTTTATAAATAGGAGGTTTACTATCTTGAATAAAGAAAACGAACATAATCATGGACACCATAACCATCAAGATCATGAAACCCATGGTGATCACAGTGATCACGCTCATCACCATGGTGATTTTAAAAGTAAATTCTTTATTTCATTAATTTTCGCAATACCTATTATTATTCTATCACCTATGATGGGGATAACATTGCCGTTTCAATTTTCATTCAAAGGTTCAAATTGGATTGTATTAGTTCTTGCTACAACATTATTCTTTTATGGTGGAAAACCATTTATTACTGGTGCTAAACATGAAATTCTAAGTAAAAAACCTGGTATGATGACATTAGTCACGCTAGGTATTTCTGTTGCATATATTTATAGTTTATATGCATTCTATATGAATAACTTTACTAACGTAGCACATACTATGGACTTTTTCTGGGAGTTAGCTACTTTAATTGTCATTATGTTATTAGGTCACTGGATTGAAATGAATGCTGTTGGTAATGCCAGTAATGCTTTGAAGAAAATGGCAGAACTCTTACCTAAGACAGCTATAAAAATAATCAGTGAAGACGAGCGCCAAGAAGTAAAGATATCTGAAATTGATATTGATGATATCGTTGAAGTTAAAGCTGGTGAAAGCATACCCGCTGACGGTATCATCATACAAGGTGAGACATCTATTGACGAAGCATTAGTAACGGGTGAATCGAAGCTCGTTCCTAAAGTATTTGACGATGAAGTTATTGGCGGTTCTATCAATGGTTCAGGTACGATACGAGTAAAAGTTACTGCTACTGGTGAAAATGGCTATCTCTCTCAAGTAATGGGACTTGTAAATCAAGCACAAAATGATAAGTCCAAAGCTGAGTTATTATCTGATAAAGTAGCTGGTTATTTATTCTACTTTGCAGTTAGTATCGGTTTAATTTCATTTATAGTATGGATGCTTATCCATAATGATGTTGATTTTGCACTTGAACGTCTTGTAACAGTACTCGTCATTGCTTGTCCACATGCTTTAGGATTAGCAATTCCTTTAGTTACTGCCCGTTCTACATCTATTGGTGCTCACAATGGTTTAATTATCAAAAATAGAGAATCAGTAGAAACTGCCCGACATTTAAGTTATATCATGATGGATAAAACAGGCACATTAACTGAAGGGAATTTCTCAGTTAATCATTATGAAAGTTTTGATAAACAGTTAAAAGATGAAGATGTATTGAGTTTATTTGCTTCCTTAGAAAGTAATTCAAATCACCCACTTGCTACTGGTATTGTCAATTACGTTAAAAGTAAAAATATTTCCTATTCTAGCCCTAAGGAAGTCAACAACTTACCAGGTGTCGGACTAGAAGGTACTGTTAATAATAGAAAATTAAAAATAACAAATGTCACTTATTTAGATCAAAATAAATTTGATTACAATAAAGACCAATTTACTAAACTTGCTAAAGAAGGCAACTCTGTTAGTTATTTAATTGATGACAAACAAGTTATTGGTGTTATCGCACAAGGTGATAAAATTAAAGAAACTTCAAAACAAATGGTTTCAGATCTATTATCTAGAAACATCACACCTGTCATGCTTACAGGTGATAATAACGAAGTAGCCCAAGCAGTTGCTGAAAAATTAGGTATTGATGATGTCCATTCACAATTAATGCCCGAAGATAAAGAAAATATTATTAAAGATTATCAATCAAAAGGTAGTAAAGTGATGATGGTTGGCGATGGTATTAATGATGCACCAAGTCTTATTAGAGCCGATATTGGCATGGCTATAGGTGCAGGTACCGATGTTGCCGTTGAATCTGGTGACGTCATACTCGTTAAAAGCAATCCATCAGACATTATTAGTTTCTTAAATCTTTCTCAAAATACAATGAAAAAAATGATTCAAAACCTTTGGTGGGGAGCTGGATACAACATTATCGCTGTACCTTTAGCAGCGGGAATACTAGCTTCTATCGGAATAATCTTATCCCCTGCTGTAGGAGCTATACTCATGTCATTCAGTACGATTATCGTAGCAATTAACGCTTTCACACTAAAATTAAACTAATAAGGAGATTTAAAAATGATTAAAAAATTAAGCTTTATTTTATTAGCATCAGGATTGGTATTATCAGCTTGTTCATCAGATAAAGAGGACGAAAACAAAAAAGATAAAAATCACAAGCAAGAAGAAAATATGGAGCATATGGATCATAAAAGCGATAGTAAAGTTCCTAAAGGTATGAAAACTACAGAAGACAGTAAATTTAAAAAAGATGATAAAGTTACGATTACAGAAGGTCATATGCCTGGTATGAAAAACGCTAAAGGTACGGTTAAAGGTGCATATGAAACTTATGCTTATGAAGTAACTTATACACCTAAAGATGGCGGAAAAAAAGTTAAAAATCATAAATGGGTCGTTAATGAAGAAGTAGCAGATGCACCTAAAGAAGGATTCAAAAAAGGAGACACTGTTAAATTAGAAGCAGACCACATGAATGGTATGAAAGGCTCAGAAGCAAAAATAGATGATGTAAACAAAACAACTGTTTATGTAGTTGATTATAAATCAACGGAAGATGACAAAATGGTTAAAAATCATAAATGGATGACAAGCGATGAACTAAAAGCACGTTAAATATAAGTTTATTAATTTTATCAAACAAAAACCTAGTATTTTCAAGAAAAAGATAAGAAGTTGGTAAAAAAGAATTAATTATAAACATAGACTAGTATATACAATTAAAGATTCATCTATCTTAATTATTTCTTGTAGGTATCATTACTGACTATATAATGATTTGAGGCTGAGACAAGTTAATTGTCTCAGCCTCAATTTTTTATTTATATTTCTTTATTTCCTGGGTAATCTCAATGTGTTGATCTCTTTTTTGAATAAAGACACGTGCTGCAAAGTTACATATTCATTTACTTAACTAATACTTCTACCTGATTTCTCACACATTTCTTAACGGATTCTGAGACTTGTTCTACGACTCTTTTGTCTAATGAGTTTGGTATGACATAGTTTGTATTGAGTTCGTCGTCTTCTATTGTTGAAGCGATTGCTTTGGCTGCGGCAATTTTCATGTCTGTTGTTATGTGTTGTGTTTGTGCGTCTAACACACCTCTAAATATACCTGGAAATGCTAATAAGTTGTTGATTTGGTTAGGATAATCTGAACGCCCTGTTCCAACAACTGATGCACCTGCTTCATATGCTTCTTCTGGATATATTTCCGGTGTTGGATTTGCTAATGCAAATATGATTGGATTAACGTTCATTATTTTTATATGTTCTTTTGTTAATGCTTTTGGTCCAGATACGCCAATGAATACATCTGCATTTTGTATAACGTCATCTAGTGTGCCTCTTTGATTATCAATGTTAGTATATTCCGCAATTTCTCGTTGAGTACTGTTTAGCCATGTTTCAGATTTGCTTAATACACCTTCTAGACTAACCAATGTGATGTTTTTATAACCCGCTTCTAACAATAATTTAGCTATAGCAATACCTGCGGACCCTGCTCCGTTTATAATGATTTTTGCATTAATATCTTCATTTTCTACGACTTTAAGTGCATTGATTAGTGCTGCTAGTACTACAATTGCTGTTCCATGTTGATCGTCATGAAATACTGGGATATCTAATTCTTCGATTAATCTCTTCTCTATTTCAAAGCAACGTGGTGCCGATATGTCTTCTAAGTTTATTCCAGAAAAATTAGGTTGTAATGCTTTAATTATGGAAATGATTTCTTCTGTATCTTTTGTATCTAAAGAAATTGGAAAAGCATCAACGTTTGCTAATTGCTTAAATAGAATACTCTTACCTTCCATTACAGGTATTGCCGCTTTTGGACCAATATCTCCTAAACCTAGTACAGCAGTTCCATCTGTAATAACAGCTATCATATTGCCTCGCGCTGTTAATGTATTAGCTCTTGTTTCATCATCAGCAATTGCTCTACAAACTTCTGAAACACCTGGTGTATAAACAACACTTAAATCTTCTACTGTATTCACTTCAACTTTACTTGTAATTTCTATTTTACCTGCATGTTCATTGTGTAGATTAATAGATTCGCTATATTCGCTTCTATCTGTCATTTTAAATTCTCCTTATATTTTTTAACTCAATAATTTTAATAGTAATGATGCTAAAATAACTGTAGACACTCCCCCGATTCTCGTTGCAACTTGTGCAAATGGCATGAGTGCCATACGTTTAGAAGCTGATAATATCGCAACATCTCCTGTACCACCTAATCCACTATGACAACCTGTAACAATAGCTGAATCAACTGGATACATTTTCATTAATTTACCTACGAAATATCCAGAAGCGATCATTGTTAATACGACTGAAGCACATACAACTACATATGCTGGCGTAACAATTTTCACAACATCTTCTAAAGGAATATAAAGCATGCCAAGACCTACCATTAATGGCCAAGTTAAACTTGTAGATATGAATTTATATAAATTGTGTGCACCATCTTCCATTTTATGTGGCATCACTTTTAAACATTTAATTAGCGTTGCAAATAAAATCATAATTACAGGTCCAGGTATACCGGTGAACTTTTGACCTAGCGTACCCACAATAAAGAAACTACATGCTATAAGTAACCCTGCGCCCATAAGTGAGAAATCAATAACTTTTTCTTTCTCTTGCTCTTCAAGGATTTCATCACCATTTTTTGATCTTACTAACTTTCCGTTTCCAGAAAGGTGAGTTTTCTTTTCACCTAAGCGCATCATTAATCCAGCGCAAATTACTGCGAAAATATTACCGATAACTGCTGCTGGAATCATTTGAGAAACGAATGACTCTGCAGAACCACCTAATATAGATGAATATGCAATTGATAAAGGTAGAATACCTTCACCAATTCCACCACCGATAATAGGAACAACAATATAAAATAAAGTATGTTGAATATCATAACCAAGTAGAAGGCCAACTAGTAGACCTGCAGATACTGCTAAAATAGTACCAACGACTAAAGGTACAAACATACGTGTAAATCCTTGAATCAATACTTTACTATTCATACCTAAAATACTTCCTACAACAAGACAAGAAATATAAAAATACAAAAAGTTAGACGTCTTCATTAAAGTTGTAACCGCTTCCATTGAAGACGTATTAATTACATCTAAAAACACTAAAATAGAAGGTACTAACAAAGCTAAAATCGCTGGACCTCCAATTTCCTTTAAAATTGGAATCCTTTGGCCAAGATCACCTAACAATATTCCTAAAATCATAATGACAGCAAACCCGCCTATCATGTCTGCTGGTAATGTATTATATATGGATGCAGTTAATATAATTGCTGCTAAAATAACGTAAAGTGGTAATGGTAATACACCCACTTTAGCTTTTAATAACTTATCCCCAATATTTTTAAAATTATTTTCAAGTGGCATCTCACTTTGAGTAAGCGCTTTCAAATTTGTCTTCGTGTTCATAAATATCCCCCTTAATTGATATAAGCTTATTTTATGTAAAGCTTATAAAAATTTATAGGTTATGAAATTTTAATTATCTTTTTGTAATTAAAAAAACCAAACTAAAAGTGATGTAGTTTGGTTTATACTATATACGATTTTAAATATTTTAAGTTATCTTTTTTAAATTTATAGAAATAAATTGGGCGACCGATACCATATGTTAAGGATTCTTCTAATACATCGATATCAGTTAGAAATTTTAAATATTTTCGGACGGAAACTCGTGAAATATTTGTGATTTTTGAGATTTCATCTGTTGAAAATTCACTTTCTTCAAAATAATTCATTTTCTCAATTATTATTTGTAGTGTCTCTTTTGTTACACCTTTTGGTAATTTAAGATCTGACTCCAATTGAATCGTAGTTTTATTTAAAAGGGCTGCATCTATATCTGCTTGTTTAATATGGCGATTTTCATTATAAAAATTTTGCCCTTGCTTGTATTTTAACAATGATTTTTTGAATCGCTCAAATTCAAATGGTTTTATTAAATAATCTACTGCTCCATAACGAAATGCTGTCTGTATATCTTCTACATCTGATGCTGCAGTAATTAATATAGCATCTATTTTATAACCTTGTTCTCTTACATATTTCAAAAATGTTAAGCCATTTTCTTCTGGCATATAAATATCGAGCAATAATAAATCTATTTCTTTAGTTTTTATAACGCTCATTGCTTCTGTAACATTTTGTGCAATATCTACTAATGCGTGAGGATCTATTTTTTCAATAAATTGTCGATTGATTTGAGCAACCATAGGGTCATCTTCTACAATAAGTATGTTTAACATTTATCTTCTTCCTTTTTTGGATAGTTTATAACGACTGAAAATTGTACATTACTTGCTTCATTAGAATCAATTTTAATATTACCTTTAAGCTTTTCAACGCTTTGTTGAACTAAATGTAAACCATATCCTCTATTTTCGCCTTTAGAAGAAACACCTTTTTCAAAAATTTGATCATCTAATTCATTTTCAAGTATTAATCCTGAATCAATAACATCAATCATTAATTGTTCATTTTCGTATTTCAAATGTACATCAATCGTTTTCTTTTTAACAGAAGAAGTCACTAGGGAGTCTATACTATTATCAATTAAATTACCTATAATCGTAATCATTTCATGTGTGATGTATGAATAATTTGGTTCAGGAATTGTTGTGTGATTCATAATAGATAGCTTAATATTCTGTTCTCTCGCTAAACTTAATTTACCAATTAAGAAACCAGCTAACACTGCGTCTTTAATTTTAGACGTAATATCTCCACTTTCTTGGCTGCCGAGTTCAACTATTTCATGTATGTATTGCTTCAAATCATCATAATGTTCCATCTGTAGCATACCAGAAATAACATGTAGCCTATTACTAAACTCATGTGATTGTGCTCGTAAAGTATCAGCGTATGTCTTAACACCAACTAATTGTTCCGATAATTTATTCACTTCAGTCTTATCTCTAAAAGTCGAAATCGCACCGACTGTTTCATCCTTAACAATAAGTGGCACTCTGTTCACTAATATCTTTAAACCATTAATGTTCTGTTCTTTATCACGTTCAGGTTTACCAAGCTCAACAACTTTTGGTAATTGTGTAGAAGCCATATAATCATTAATCTGCATACCAATAGGATTATCCTTTAGACCAGCCTTTTTAAAAATATCCATTGCAGACTTATTTACTAAATTAATTTTACCTTCCTTATCAACAGCTACAATGCCTTCATGAACAGACTGTAACATTGTATTTCTTTCTCCCAGTATTTTCGCAATATGGGAAGGCTCTAATCCAAGTAAAATTCTCTTAATATATCTAGACAACAAATATGCACCAATGGCACCGACAAACAATCCAATAATCGATCCAATAACAATTTGCTTATTACCATCCGCTAGAGCATCAGACACACTTTTCATAGGCACACCAACAGCAACAACACCAACTTGTTTACCATCAGAATAAACAGGTGTAAAAGACCTCAAAGACTTTCCAAGTGTCCCCTTAGAAATTGAAGAACTCACATGACCATTGAGAGCATCCTTCTCATCCCCACCTTTAAAATGCTTTCCAATCAAATCCTCATTAGGATGAGATTTTCTAACACCATTCATATCCATAACAACAATAAAACTCACATCCGTCGACCGTTGAATATCAGAAGCATACTCTTGTACCTTCTTACTACCATCATTATCCACCAAAGCCGACTGAACAACCCCAGACCTTGCAACCGTCTTACCAATAACCTCAGCCTTCTCCTCAGTCGTCTTATGAATTGTGTCCTTAATCGTATTGCTAATCAATATACCAGTTATCAACAAAGAAAACAGAACCACAATACAGACCACAATAATAACTAATGTACTTAACTTTAATCTCTGTTTCCTCAAAACCCAAAACCGCCTTTAGTTATAGTTAGTAAACATTTAACATATGTAATTAATTAGTAAAAATATATCATACTATCAGTTATTTTGTTTATTATTGTAGAAGAATTAATTATGAACATAGAATGGTATATACAATAAAAGATTCTTCTATCTTAATTATTTCTTGTAGGTATCATTACTAACTATATATTGATTTGAGGCTGAGACAAATTAATTGTCTCAGCCTCGATTTACGTAAAGTATTTGAAATTAATGATAATACTTCTGCTTTTTCAACAATTTATTTTCACAGTTTTTTATACTCTTTTGCAATTTCTTTTCCAATTTCTATTGAACAAGTGGCTGCTGGTGATGGTGCATTTAAAACATGTAATGAATGCTTACCTTTTTCAAAAACAAAATCATCTAATAATGTACCATCATTTAACATTGCTTGTGCTCTTACACCCGCTTCTATTGGTTTGATATCTTCATTTTTTATTGAGGGAATGAGTTTTTGTGCATTTTTAACAAAGGCTTTTTTATTAAAGGATCGATAATATTCTCCTAATGCTTCTTTGATATTTTTTAATCCCATCTTATATAACCCAGGAAATTTTAAAATTTCTAGTGTTTCATTTTTATGAAAATCTATTTTTCCATATGCTTCTTTTTTTAATCCAAGTACCGCATTTGGTCCGACATCAACACCTCCATCAATCATATTTGTAAAGTGTACTCCTAAAAAAGGCAAATCAGGATTTGGTACTGGATAAATCAAAGTATTTACATATTTTTCAGCATTAGTATTAAGTTGATAGTATTCTCCTCTAAATGGAATGATTTGAATAGTTGTATCTACACCACTCATTTGAGCAATTTTATCACTATATAAACCAGCACAATTAATTATATTTTTAGCTCTAAATTTTTTACTATGGCTTTCTACAATAATATTATCCTCTGACACTTCAATGTGTGTCACTGGAGTATTAAATTCAACTTTTCCACCTAATTCTTCAAATAATAATTTAAATTGTTTTGTTACTTTTTTATAATCTACAATCGCCGTTTCTTCTACTTTTATACCACCTACTGTATTCACATATGGTTCAATCTTATTTACTGCTTCCGCATCTAGTAATTTTACTGAAAGTCCATTTTGTAGTCCTCTTTCATATAATTCATGTAATTTTTTTAACTCTTCCTCAGCTGTAGCAACAATTATTTTGCCACATTGATTAAATGGAAGTTTGTATTTTTTACAAAAATCAATCATAGATTGTGAACCCTTTTTACTAAATTCAGCTTTATGTGAACCTGGCTTATAATAAATGCCTGAATGAATTACTCCACTATTATGACCAGTTTGGTGTTCTGCAAAACTCTTTTCTTTTTCTAATACTAAAATATCTAACTCAGGATTTTGTAATTTTAAATGATATCCAGTACTAAACCCAATAATACCTCCACCAATAATTACTACATCAGTTTTCATAAAATCCTCCTTACACATTAATATCACAAGCTTCTACTTCAATTCCAACATTCTTCATACATATCACCTGCACCTTATATCGCCCAATTTCTTTCTCATTGTAACTAAATGTTTTTTCATTGCTTTTTTTGCATTAGATTCTTCTTGATTTTTTATGGCATTATATATAATTTCATGCTCTTTAATTACACTTTCTCTTTTTTCAATCATGCCTTTATTTAAATTCAATGAATATTCCAATGCATTTAAATGGATTTCTTCTAAATTCTCAAAAGTCTTAATCATATATTGATTTTTAGTACATTGCACTATGCATTTATGAAAATTATAATCTGCTTCTAAACCAAGTGCATATTCATCTTGATGTGCTTTTTTATATTCTTGAAATGCATAATCAATAAATGTCATATCTTCTTCAGTTCTTCTGATAGCACAAATTCCAGCAGCTTCAACTTCTATAATGGTTCTCATTTCCAAAATATCAAGCAAATCTTTATCTGAAAATCTTCCAAAAGCATGCTGTCTAAAAGAATCTGAAGCATCATTATTTATAACATAACTACCTTTACCTTGAAATGACTCAATATATCCGATAGAATCAAGCTTGCTTAGTGCCTCTCTTATAGGATATCTACTTACTTCAAATTCTTTTGACAATATTGACTCTGAGGGTAGTCTGTCACCTATTTTATATTTATTATTTTTTATTCTTGTAACTAGCTCTTCAAATATAACTTCTGATAAACGCTTTGAACTATCATGTTCCATTTAGGATACGCCTACCTTCTTAGTTTTAATATAATGCATCCCAATTAACAAAATAACACCTATAATTCCAATAATACTTGTTATCATTTCAGGGAAAATAAGCATTACAGCAAACGCTATAAATAAAATTCTTTCTATTATATTTAATTTAACTAATAAATAATTACCCATACCTACTACTAAAGCGTATATACCAACTAATGAAATAACTATTGTTACAATTAATTCACCAATATTAATATTACCAGTTGGATTATTTAATAATAGCTCTGGATTATATACAAGCAAGAATGGAATAATAAATCCAGGTAGCGCTAGACGTAAAGCTGTCCAAGATGTTTTTACTGGATCAGCATTTGCTATACCTGCACCAGTATATGCTGCTAGTGCAACTGGTGGTGTTACATTAGACATTGCTCCAAAATAAAATACAAAGAAATGAGCTGCAAGTGGTTCCACTCCTGCTTGAACTAAAGATGGAGCCACAGTAACTGCAACTACTATATATAGAGCAGTTGAAGGTAAACCAAAGCTTAGTACTATACAAGTTATCATAACCATTATTAATATTACTATTAGGTGTCCACCTGCTATATCAATAACATTATAAGCAAGCATAGACCCTACACCTGTCATACCTACAGTAGCGATTACTATACCAACCGAAGCACAGGCTAAAGCTACTTGAATTGAACCTTTAGCACCATCAATTAAAGCTTCAAAAAACTTTTTAAATGTTACTCTTGTTGATTTATCCTTAGTTAAATATGAAGCTAATATTGCGGATATAATACCGGAAAACCCTGCAAATATTGCTGTTTTTCCTATTAATAATGCTACAATTACAACTATAATTGGTAATAGCAACGTGCCTCTTTCTTTTAATACCTCTCTAATTAAAGGAATGCTGTCTTTACTTACCCCTTTTAATCCTTTCTTTTTTGATTCTGTGTCAATTGCCCATACTAAAGCAATATAATAGAATAATGCCGGTATAATACCTGCAAGGACTATCGTTGTATATGGCACACCAAGAAAACCTGCCATTATAAATGCAGCAGCCCCCATAATAGGTGGCATAATCATACCACCAGTTGAAGCTGCAGCTTCAACACCACCAGCAAACCTTGGTGTTAGTCCAATATTTTTCATTAAAGGAATTGTAAATGATCCAGTAGTTGCCACGTTAGCAACTGCACTACCATTTAATGATCCAGTTAAAGCACTTGTAATAACCGCTACTTGTGCAGGACCTCCACGACGCTGACCTGCTACAGCTAATGCTAAATCATTAAATAATTTACTTGCACCACTTACTCCTAAAAATGCTCCAAATAAAATGAATAACATAATGTATGTTGCTGCAATTGATAGCGTACTACCAAATATACCTTCAGTAGTCATATAGAAACGATATAATAATCGTTTAATACTAAATCCTGAATGTGCAAAATCGATAGGAAAATAATTTCCGTATAAGGCATAAATTATTGCAAATATACTTAGTAATGGTATAAAAATTCCAATCGTTCTTCTTGTAATTTCAAATAACACTATGATAGCTATGACAGCAAATATGTAATCAGTTGTATTTGCTTGTGATGCTCTATCAACATGTAAAGTAGTGTAATTAAGAATAATGTATCCAATACCCACTATTGTTAAAACAATGAAAATTATATCAACAACAGAAGGTCGTGTTTTTTCAACTCCTTTTTTACTAGTTGGGTATAACATAAACCCTAGTAATACTATTAGTATTAAGAATATTGAATTTTGATGAAAAGTCTGTAAGTTTAAAAAGCTTGAGGCTGATAAAACAAATATAGACAAAATAATTGCTATGCCATTAAATAAATATTTACTGCCACCTTGTAATTCTCTAACTTGAGACATCACTTCTTTTTCTACTTTATTTTTCATCTTGATTACCCCCTTCTTTTTCTTTAACTTCTTCAGGGATTAATCTGTCATCAATTTTAAGACCTTTTTCTTTATAATATCGATATGCTCCTTCATGCAAAGGCGTATTTAAACCATTAAGAGCAGTCTCTAATTTCATTTCTTTCGCTGAGTTATGTACATCTATCATGAAATCACGATTTTCATGTAACATTTTCGTTAAGTTATAAACCATATCTGGGTCCATCTCTTTAGTTGTTACGAGTATATTTGGTTGTGCAATCGTTTGAATATCTTTTTTCTGTTTTGGATATGTACCTTTTTTAATCGTATAACGATACCAAGTATCTACTTGGCTATTAATATCTTTCATTTGTTTATCAGTAACCTCTAAAATCGATGCATTTACTCCTGAAGCATACATATCTGTTATAGATGATACAGGTACACCTGCTGGTAAGGAACCACCATCTAATCTTCCATCTCTCATTGCTGATATTGTTTCTTCGTAACCTAAATATTCAGGTGAAATATCTTTTTTTGTTTGTCCTATACCTTTCATCATCATTAAAGTTGACTGTTCAGTACCACTAGCTCTAGGTCCCACTGAAAATGAACTTCCTTTTATGTCAGCAATTGTTCCAGTTTTTACATCACTATTTTTCAAGACAAAGTGTTCGACATTTGGCCAAATCATACTCATTGAACGTAATGAATCATATTTTTCATCTTTGTAAATACCTGTTCCTTGAGATGCTTGTGTTGAAATCAAACCTTGTAAAATTGAAAAGTCGGCTTCATTTTGTTTCATTAAATCAATATTTTCTACTGAACCAGCAGAAGATTGACCATTAAATTTAGTATTTTGATCTCGATAATGTTTAGTCCATAGTTGCCCCATGCCTACTCCTATTGGGTAATAGGTACCTCCTGTTGATGCAGTTGCAATGTTATATGTTTTCTTTTTTTCAAAATTACATCCAGCTAATATTAATGCCATACATATTAATAAACTCATCAAGCGAAACTTCATAAATAATCCCCCCCCTAAATTTAAATAAAGCGCTTTCACTTGTATTACAAGTCTATATTGTAATTTTACTTTTTTCAATGAATTTTTAAATATATGCAATTATTCATTCATCATTATATATATATTTCTAATTTTTTCAGATATAAAATTTCACTAAAATCATCTAAAATTGCACCTTTCTTGATCGTAAATTTACATTTTATTACCGTAGCGGCAATATTTTGTTAAAATATAAATAAATACGATATTTTGGAGGTAATATTTTGAAAAAACAAATCGAAGTTGTTGGTGCTATCATTTTTTCTAATAATAAAGTTCTTTGTGCGCAAAGAAATGAAAATATGAGTTTACCTCTAATGTGGGAATTTCCTGGTGGTAAAGTTGAAAAAGATGAATCTGAAATTGATGCATTAAAACGTGAAATAAAAGAAGAAATGTTATGTGATTTAGAAGTTGGAGAGAAAATCACATCTACTGCTTATGAATATGATTTTGGAATTGTTAATCTTCATACATATAAATGCAAATTAAAAGAAAAGATGCCTACTTTGACTGAACATAAAAGTATTAAATGGCTAGAGGTTAATGAATTAGAATCGTTAGAATGGGCGCCTGCAGACATACCTGCTGTGAAAATTATTGTAGATGAGGGATAACAATGAATAATTTATTAGAAGACTTTAATCAGTCGCTACATAAAGGATTTATTGATCGTACTATCTCTCATAAAGGTAATTTCATGCCTAAATTATTGATTAATAATAAAGAAGAGAATGTACTTTCAACGATTATTAATGAACTATATAAATGTAAATCATTTACGATTTCAGTTGCCTTTATTACTGAAAGTGGATTAGCTAGTTTAAAATCACACCTTTATGATTTAAATCAAAAAGGCATTAAAGGTAAAATCATTACATCTAACTATTTAGGGTTTAATACACCTAAAATGTATAAAGAATTATTGAAACTTAATAATGTTGATGTCAGACTGACCGATGTCAACGGATTCCATGCTAAAGGTTATGTATTTGAGCATGAACATTATGCTTCTATGATTGTTGGAAGTTCTAATTTAACTTCGAATGCACTAAAAGTAAATTACGAACACAATATCTTACTTTCTACTCAGAAGAATGGTGATCTTGTTTATAATGTAAAAGCGCAATTTGATGAACTATGGGAGAAGAGTTCCCCACTATCAAATGCCTGGATTAAAGAATATGAACTTACATATGATGAGCGCAATTTAAAGAATGCTATACGTATTACACAAGAGCAAAATGAAATTCAAAATAATATCAATCAAGCTGGTAAAATCGAACCGAATATAATGCAAAAAGAAGCTTTACATTCATTAGCTGAACTTAGAAAAAGTGGTAAAGATAAGTCACTCATTATTTCTGCAACTGGTACGGGTAAGACCATTTTGTGTGCACTAGATGTCAGAAGCTATAATCCGAATAAATTTTTATTTATTGTTCACAATGAAGAAATCTTAAGGAAAGCAATTGAAGAATTCAAAAAAGTACTACCTTTTTCCAAAGATGAAGACTTTGGATTATTAACTGGTAAAAATAAAGCCATTCATTCCAAATATTTATTTGCTACAATTCAAACATTATCAAAAGATGATATATACAGTCAGTTTGATCAAAATCATTTTGATTATATCGTTTACGATGAAGCTCATCGTTCTGCAGCTAAGTCATATCAGAAAGTGTTCAACTATTTTACTCCTAATTTCGTTCTAGGAATGACCGCTACACCAGAAAGAACAGATAACTTAAACATATTTGAAATGTTTGATTACAATATCGCTTATGAAATCCGATTACAAAAAGCTCTCGAAAGTGAAATACTTTGTCCATTCCACTATTTTGGCGTTACTGACTATGTTCGTGATGGTAAAGCTACTGATGATTTTAGTAGTTTAACTGATTTAACTTCCAATGAAAGAGTCAAACATATATTAGAAAAAACTCAATACTATGGATACTCTGGTGATGAATTAAAGGGACTTATTTTTGTTAGTAGAAAAGACGAAGCAAAAGATTTAGCTGAAAAATTAACATTACATCAAGTACCTTCAAGAGCTTTAACAGGTGAAGATAATTCAGAAAAACGACAAGAAGCGATCGAACAGCTTAAATCAGGAGAAATCAATTATATCATTACCGTTAATCTATTTAACGAAGGTATAGATATTGCGCCTGTAAACCAAATTGTTATGTTGAGAGAAACTGAATCTAGTATTATCTTTATTCAACAACTTGGTAGAGGACTTAGAAAGAGTGATAATAAAGAATATGTAACAGTTATAGACTTTATAGGTAACTATGAAAAGAACTACCTAATCCCTGTCGCTTTATCCGGTGATCAATCACAAAATAAAGATAACTATAGAAGATTCTTAACTAGTAATACTGTCTTAAGTGGTGTTTCAACAATTAACTTTGAAGAAATCGCTAAAAAGAAAATATACGATTCACTCAAACAAGCCAAATTAAGTGCAGCATCTCATATTAAACAAGCCTATAACGAAGTAGAACAAAGAATAGGTCGAATGCCTTTACTCATGGACTTTATTAGACAGAACTCTATAGATCCTAGCGTCATATATTCATCTGAAAGTAACTATAAAAATTATCACGAATTTCTTGTTAAATCAAAGAAAATAGAAGACCAACTAACTGAGAATGAAAAGTTGAATTTAACATTCTTATCTAGAGAAATAGCACCCGGACTAAAGAACGTAGATCATACAATTTTAAATGCAATAATCGAAAGACCACATAAAATACAAGAACTATTAACACTCGCACAAAAAGTAGATCCTAAAGTTACACTTAAAGATATCGAAACAACTTTAAAAATATTAGACTATAGCTTCTATAGCGTTACAATAAACAAAACATATGGCGAGCCAATCATAACAATTTCAAACGATGAAGTAACATTAACAAAAACATTTGCGGCATCACTTGAAAACCTACTTTTCAAAACATATGTAGAAGATATAATCGAATTAGCACAATATAATAACACAACACATCATGGAAACCAAAACCGTCTCATCCTATACAACAAATATACAAGAAAAGATTTCGTTAAATTACTAAACTGGGATAAAGATGAATCCAGTACAATCTATGGATATAAATCTAAACATAATACCCTACCCATCTTTATCACATATCATAAACAAGATGATATCAGTGATAATACAAAGTACGAAGATGAATTCCTTAGCCCAGACGAACTCAAATGGTTCACAAGATCAGACAAGACATTAAACTCAAAAGAAGTAATCGAAATTATGGCACATAAAGAAAAAAATATAGATATGTATATTTTCGTTAAAAAAGAAGATTCAGCAGACGGAAAAGAATATTATTTCCTAGGAAAAGCACACTATCTAGAAGGCACAGCAGAACAAACAATCATGCCAAACGAAAAGAAAAACAACGTCGTAACGATGACATTATCCATGGAAAAACCTGTACAAGATGAAATTTATAGGTATATAATTGAGGAATAGAATCTAAATAATCATTCGCATGATATTCCTTTATCGACAGCCTTACCTCAGTCTAACAAGTAGACTGAGGTTTCTTTTATTTTATTACTAAGCAATTCATTTTCCCTACCACTTACTCACTTATATTTACCACTTAGCGAAATGATATAGTTTTTTCCAACGAAATTTGTTTTACTTTAGTTAAGGAGGAGGACATTATGAAATATAAAGTTAACTATGACGCTTCTTTAGAACAAGATGATTTAATCATCAACTGTCATCCTGACAATCAGAATATAGAAGAAATGATTCAATTAATACAAACTCATGCAGATCAAACTTTCTATCCTGTTAAAAACAGGCGTGATGAAACGCATATTGTGAAACAAAATGATATTTATAGTTTTCGCATTGAAAACAAACTATTAAATATCTATACATTAAATGGACAATATACTTATAATGAAAGGCTTTATAAATTAAAAAAGCATTTAAGTGATAATTTTTTACAAATATCCAAATCAGAAATCATAAATGTAACTTTTATAGATCATTTAGTACTAAATAAAAGTGGGATTATAGAAATTAAATTTATTAATAATGATACAACTTTTTCATCAAGACGATATTTAAAGGAAGTTAAGGAGGTATTAGGTTTATGAAACGTTTATGTAATGGTGCGATAATAGGCATCTCAATTGGTGTCATTATTTCAATTGTTTTCTCTCTACTGTTTGCTAGTGGTGGTTATGACCCTGTTAATCCACATTCTTATATGGGTGAAATTTACTTTGAATATTTAGATGATATCCAAATTATGATAATAGCCGTATGTGTTTGGGCAATGATAGGTATAACATTCAGCCTAAGCACATTAATATTTACACACCTTAAATATTCTAGAATCATAACGACTATTCTTCATTTTCTAATCATGTTAATTATATTTTTCCCATTAGCTATACTAGCAGGATGGTTCCCCTTCAAAGTGTCGGCAATATTAATTTTCTTCATCACATTTATTGTGGTTTACTTTATTATTTGGACAATACTTAATAAGAAAAATAAAAAAACAATTAATGAAATCAATACTTATATTAAAGGGAAAAGGGTTGATCAAAATGAATAAAGGAAGATTTACAGTAGTTCCCGAAAAGGATGTCACTGTATTTTTAATAGGCGTTCACATCAACAAACCTTTACAAGTCCATAAATGGCTACCTGTCATTTTAGCAATGCCAGCGATGCTTAAAGAATTATCAAATCATAAATCAATAGGCTGTCTATCATTTGAAATGTTCTTTAAATATAAAGGCGTAAATATCATACAATACTGGGATTCAAACGAATCATTATTAACATATTCAAAAATGCCTAAACACTTAAAAGCTTGGAAAAGATTTAGTAAGCAACTTAAAGGTAATAATGCAGTAGGATTCTATCACGAAACATATAACGTTAAAGAAAATAATTATGAAAATATTTATCTTAACATGCCTAACTTTGGATTAGGAAAAGCAGTATCCCCACAAGAAGTAACAACCCGCACACATTCAGCAAAACAAAGACTACAAGCAAACCAATAAATCATACTTATACAAATAAACATCCCAACCCGAAAGATTTAATTTCGAATTGGGATGTTTTTATGTTGTGGATAATGAGTTATAAATTTAGTTCTTACGTCTGAATGAAACTAATACAATTCCAAGTACCATCAAAATCATTATAATAAACGTAGTTACTATAGGATGATTTTGGATAGCTTCACCAGTATTTGGTAAAACACCTTGTTTATTTTCTTTATTTTTTTCATTCTTGTTTTGTTCTTTCATAGTTGAATCTTCCGGCTTAGACTTCCCTGACGTAGATCCTTCTGTCGTCGGTTTACCTGTTGTTGGCTCTTCCGTTGTCGGTTCTTCTGTTGTTGATTCCTCTGTCGTCGGTTCCTCTCTCGTCGGTTCCTCCGTTGTTGGCTCTTCCGTTGTTGGTTCCTCTGTCGTCGGTTCCTCTGTCGTTGGTTCCTCCGTCGTTGGTTCTTCTGTTGTTGGTTCCTCCGTTGTTGGCTCCTCTGTCGTTGGTTCCTCTGTCGTTGGTTCTTCTGTTGTTGGTTCCTCCGTTGTTGGCTCCTCTGTCGTTGGTTCCTCTGTCGTTGGTTCTTCTGT